>CALMUY010000029.1 GCA_937873005.1 uncultured Aeromicrobium sp.
ACCGTCAGGTACGTGCTTGTGCAGGGCTCGAGACGAAGGACTCCATTGTTTGCGAGTTTTTTGCGCGTGGTCGATAACCGGAATGAAGCCGCGGACTCCCCCAGTTCGACTCGCACGGCACCGCACTCAGTCTCGAACACATCTGACTGTGGGGTGAGCCCGATAATCTTTGTCTCTGGGATACGCCAAGGAGACTCATCGTCCACAGTGTTGGGTCGCTTGAAGGCAAGGCTGAAGGAGTCAGTTGTAACGCCCACACTTCTGGACCCCGGCGCCATCCTGACTACTCCCCCACGATGGATAAAACGGACTCCACGCGATTCATCGCTGAGGGACAAACCCTCAATCGCCGTCTTCTTGTCCAGTTTTACGTCGACAATCGCTTCGTCAACTCCTGCTGGAACGGTCCACGTCGTGGTCGGATCGGCATCAAATGAGGCACCGGGGCGGTCGTTCGGCGCGCTACTACGTCGGTGTTCAGTTGACATCACAAAACCATCCAGCACCCGGTCTAGTTCCGGTCCTGGATGCGCCCGCACGCTAACGTCTGCCGCAAGTTGCTTCGCCTCGGCGACGTTGAGTAACCATTCCTGCTGGTGCGTACCCTCGGCGCGACGACCAATTAACGACTGACCAACAAGTACGTGACCGTTCCCGGTGCGCTCAGCGAACAACGCGAGCGATTCTGCCGCAAAGTCAATAAGGTTTGGCAGTTTTGCCTTCGAACCAAGATCTATCTTCGAGCTTGAAACTTCCGCGATGCCGACCACACGATCAACTGGCGAGTTGGGGAACGATATCCGTACCTGTGAGACTTTCGTCCCACTCAGGTCGAGTGACACGTCACCTCGCGAGTCCACCGCAACTGATCTGTTCTGATCCTTTTCATTAGCACCCCAGACACGCAGATTCACTGAGTCGGGCGCGCGATACCGCGAGGGCGCCGCCAACGCCACATTCAAACGGCCAAGATCGACTGGTTTGGAAAAGTCGATCTCGTACCACGACGACTTTTCTGCATCACTCCACCACGCTGTTGCAAGGTCGTCATCGAGTGCCGCAGCAGTCGAATATCCAGACCCGAGGGAAAGGTCACCAAAGGGATCGGAGCCGGAGCTTGATGCGCGAATCTGGCTGGCCCCTTGCCACACGCGTACGACGTGGTCGTCTGGATCGGCAAGCGGCGGCAATGGTCGCGCACCTATCGCGGGTGGCGCCGTATTCGAAGCGGCCAACAGTTCACTTGTGGCCCATGCCGGCAGCAGTCCACTATTCCACGTCGTCCATCTAAACGTGTCCGTTCGTAGTTCCGCCGGCGCGACACCAGGAGCGGTTGCGGTTGGTCGCGAGGAGTCAATTACGCCCGCTTGCAAGCCCCACAAGAGCGCTTCTGGCGAACCATCCACGTTCAAAAGTTGGTCATGCTTATAGAGGGTCGCGCCGCTCAGCGACGTGCTCTGTACCGACCATATGGAGATCTCGTCACTCACGCGTTCTACCAACGTGAAGCCGGGGCTGTTCATGAGCGACTGTTCCACCTTGGCTGGATCGTGCATTCGAATGGAACTACTCACATCGGATCTAACCACGACTCGCGCGATACCCATACGGTTCAGGGCTGGCGCGAGCGCTGGAGAGCCTAGCCCTTCTCCAGCAACCAGATCAATC
Source organism: uncultured Aeromicrobium sp. (assembly GCA_937873005.1). GTDB lineage: Bacteria > Actinomycetota > Actinomycetes > Propionibacteriales > Nocardioidaceae > Aeromicrobium. The sequence goes on from CALMUY010000029.1 coordinate 1,669, forward strand.
GCGTCAAGTAGCCGAACGGCGCCGGGATGTCCGAGTGGTGCGGCAGCACGGAGTACGACAGGCGATTTCGCCAGAGCCACGAGAGGCTCATCGCTAACCTTGCCCCACGTCATCTCGGCGTTTCGGGCGTGCGGCAAGACAAGCGTGCTCCCACCGTTGACCGATGCCATTCCGTCAATCAATTCAGCTGTCGTGACCCACCTTTCGGGGACAGCCACAAAGGCATTGGCATCGCCAATACGACCGACCCATAAAGCCGTTGGACTGAGAAGTGCGAAAACTAGTCCGGCCACGCCGATGGCGTGAGCGACTTTTCGCCGATGCTCAAGCAAGTGCCTGACGCCGTACACAAATCCGAATGCAATCGGCAAACGAATTAGCGGATCGAATTTGTGCACATTTCGGAAAGGCGCACCGACACCGTCAAGAAACTCACGAACAACCGAACTCACTGGCGAACCGGGAGTGCCGCTGTATCCGACAGAAACGAGCACAAGACCGACAAGCAAGCTGAGATAGAGAAACCTCGCCGCATGGGACAGGTCACGCCGCGTGCGCAAGATCATCAGGCCGTAGACACCAAAGCCCGCCACCACAAGCCCAGAGACGATAGCGAGAATGTATTGCGCTTGAACCCAGCCGCTTTGCCACACGGGATGGCCGGCCCCATCGAGAATGAATGCGATCCAATGATCAGTTCCGCGCAAGGCGTTCGGCAGCGACGTGACTGCCGTCGTGATCTTCGACGTTTCGATGTAGTCAAGGAACGGATAACCGAAGCCACCGAGAATAAAAAGAGGCAGTAGCCACCACAGCGCGCCCAAGATCGCGGCGGTCAGCCAGATAATGACGACCCTGAACGCGCGAGAATTTCTTGGAGCGGTGAGTATCCAGATTAGGGGCAGAATCAAAACTGCTAAGGAGGCCGTGGCATTGACTCCACCCAGTGCACTCACGAGCAGGGTTGTCGTGGCCGCCCCACGGATTCGGTGCGCCCACGAGGCCCTTTTTGAAACCATCGCGGCAGCAGCCAATACCAGCCAAGGCGCGAGAGACGCTGGCCAGGCTTCGATGGAAATCTCACTCAAGACTGAAAGAAGTCGAGGAGAAAAGACATACAAAAGAGCGACGACAATCGCCCAATCGGAAGTGAACCCTCCGAGTTTTACGGCGACCCTGTGGGCTCCGAAAAAACCCACCAAAATAAGGAAGCTCCACCAGAAACGCTGGATCGCCCATTCGGGGAAGCCAAGGGAGTGAAAGACCCCGAAGAAAGGGCCCATCGGGAAAAGGTATCCATACGCCTGATTTTGCAATTCCCCGAGGCCTGCATGGTCATTCCATGCGAACAATGCTCGCCACAAATAGCCCCATGGGTCTTCGACAAGATCAAATTTTGTGTCGGGCTGGATCTTGCCCGGCGCGATCGCCCACACGACGGATACGACTATGGATGCGATCGCGAAAAGTCGTAGTCGCGCCCCGGCGAGAACGTTAACCTCGGGTGTGGACGTCATCGTAGACACGACAAATCACCGCGACCACTCTAAGGCCACGGTGATTCGTCAGAAGTCTTTCGAGTCAGCTAGCTTCGTCGTAAGAGATAACAGACGAGTTCGTCTGAGGCACGTTCGCCGAAGTCTGGCTGGTGACGATCCCGAGAACGGAGAGGAGGCCGAGGATTACACCTACGACTACGCCGCCTACATTCCACATCTTGCTTTCAGTCATCGAGTGTCCTTTGAAGTCGTTGTAACTAAAAGTTGCTTCCTGAATCATAGCAAATGGTTACGCCATACGTGTCAATAACCATTAAAGAACTATTTTTCGTGTCTTCGTGTTGCTGCTACACCCACGAACCCAAGGCCAATCAGACCGATCAAAGCGATGATCCAGCCGGTAAAATCTGCGGTTTTGGCATCACGGGACTCAGCATCGACAGCGCCTAGATCCCACCATTGCATGTGAGCCGTTTCATACCGGAGTGTTGCTCCGGGAATACGCGAAGCGTCAACATCTTGATTCGGCTGGTCGGTGAGCAGGACAACATGACGCACACCCATACTGCGCAAACCAGGCGTCAGGTACTTTTGCGTCTGCAAGAGCGCCGAAATGTCTGCAGCTCGTGGATCTTCGCCGGCTATCCAACGCCCGTTCTTGAGCGGCAGGCCATCGTTGATGATCACATCGCGCGCGAGTAGCCGATTCCATGGGTCGAGGACGATGCGGTTGTTGTTCCAGTCGTATCGTCGGTACTGAATCCAAGGAAAGACTGCAACCGAACCAACCTCAGCGTGCTCTATTTCTTCAGCGACCGCGAGCATGTCTGCTGGATATTTCACCGCCTGCCACGACCCGTTCGATCCCCACGCCAAACTCGGCAGCACCATGATCGGCAGTACGAGCGACGCACCGAGTGCTAATGAACTCAGTCGCCGCTCGGCAGCACCCGCATGTCTACCCAGCGCTTTAATTGCAAGCCCAATTCCGAGCGCGCCCGCCAACACCCATGGTGCGGCGAACTTCTGGGCGTCACGCAAGAGGCCTCCCCCAGGTACGTTCGTGACAAAGAAGGTTAGGAGTTCCCTGCCAACTGGTAACGCAGCCAGCGTCGCCACGATCAGGCTGACGATGCCGGCAACAGCAAACCCACGTAAGCCAGTGTCGGCTGACGCCAAACGGTAAAGAGCAACAACAGCCCCGACAGTAACCACTAGGGCAAACATGGCAACAAACCATGACTGGCGTTCGGGATACCAAGCTGCTTGGTTCCAGATACCGCCACCACTCATGACTGAGCCGACGACACCCAATGGCGTGTCGGCCTGAGCAGCAAAGGCCGTCGCGCCTTCTGGGTCTGCGTGCTGTGAAGCAGCAGTAAGGAAGGGGAACCACCAGGTCGCGGAAATGAGTATTGTCGTAACGAAGCCAACGGCCCAGGCACGCCAGGCGCGTGGGCGTTCGAACAATGTGACGCCGGTCAACGCAATAAGAGCCAAGACCGCGCCCGTCGAACCCGTGAGCGAAGCGAAGACAAGCACCAGCCCGAGTTGGGCATAGGAGCGAAGGCCGCCATGCCGAGCACGTTGCGCAGCCCATACCACCCACGGAAGCGCCGCGTATCCGAGCACGTATCCCCAGTGGCCGACTTCAAGTCGTTGAGCCAACCAAGGGTTCCAACAGGCAAAGGCCGTGGCAGCGATTGTGCCTGGAACGGATTTCAATATCAGACCGATGCCCGCTCCAAGAGCGACAAATACTAGGAGAAGCAGGAATTTTTGCACGACCCAGCCGGGCAAGACGAGCGACAGCGCCGCTACGACTGCATCGTTGGGAACAGCTCGTGGCACGGCGCCGTCAGTACCTAGAGTGCGCGGGCTAAGAGCAAGATCGGGCACGAACACCATGTCGTAATGGAGCACAAATCCCGGTGCGAGCGCTGGCCCCAAAACCAACACCGCGAAAGCTAGACCCGTCAACCCGCCCACGATGGCCGGCTGGCTCAGGCGTTCACGCATCGTACTCACCCAAACCGTCCGTGAAGCGATTCAATTTCGGCAAAAGCCTCACCCATGCGACCGCATTGAGTGAGGAGATCGTGGTTCTCGCGAACCCATGAGGCGTTGCGGTTTCCTTGAGCGAGCCGCTCCTCGGTATTCTCAAGCCAAAAGATTAGCCTTTCGGCGATGGCTTCTGCAGAGTATTCATCGAGCAAATCGTTACCGGGCGCCAATGCTTCGGTATTGCTGCCACATTTCGTCGTGACGACGGGAAGCCCACAAGCCTGAGCTTCCACATAGGCAAGGCCGAATTGCTCTTCCCATTTCCACGTCGGCCGTGGCGCAGTAACAAACGTGGCCCCTGAACGAAGCAGTTCGCCGACTCCTCGAGCATTGAGCGAACCCATGATTTCGACGTTTTGATTGGGGTCTGCGGCCGCTTGGGTTACAAGTGATTCCATGGGTCCCTTACCCGCGACAAGCAGCCGCGCATCCCGAATACGGGCTTGCACGATCTTCATCGCATCCAAAACCACGTCGATGCCTTTGTTGGGGGCAAGCGGACTAATGAAGATCACGGTCGGTTGAGAGGCGTGCGCTTTTGCAGGAAAGAACACGCTCGTATCAACGCCTGGTTTGACGACGCGGATCTTTGCCGGATCGAAATCGTTTGCAAGGAGATGGTCCTTCGCGGCGTCAACCATGCACAGCAGCAAATCAGCATCACGCGCCGAGTTGAATGCTTGACGATAGGGCGGAAGCTTATAAATGGGCTGATCAGCGAGATTCTCCCACGTAATCACAGCCTGCAATGGGCGGCGCCCTGACGTTTTCGTGCGCCACGAACTTGCTTGACCCGTGACGAGCGAACATAACTCCAGCGTTGCGACCCAGTCAAAAGCGGACTGGTCCAAGTCCGCCAGTTGGCGAACCCAAGCAAGAGCACCGGCTTCAATGAAACGCTTGATCGGGCGACGATACGTGGAAGGAATCCACTCCACATCACTTTCGGGCTTCTCGCGCGCCAAAGCTGTCACATGCGTTTCGGGCATGAGTGACATGTAGTGCAATTCGCGTCGTGGTCGCTGATCAGGCAGCGAAACCCACAATAGTGAACGTTCGCTCACGCGCCCGCCTCACGTTGATGGAGCTTCTTCTCCCCTGCGCGCGCCCCAACGAGGTAACCGATCGCTTCAAGCACTCGCATGAAGGCCATCCCTGCTGCATGGACTGGGCGTTTTGCCAAGTGCCGCCAGTTTTGTGTGTAGGCCTTCAACACCTCGGAACGCTGGGTACCGATGGCGCCATCGTGCTCGCGTTGAAGCACAGGAATGCTGAGGCCATAGTAGTACCGCTTTTCCATGATCTCTCTGAGCGTAAGGTGGCCTTCGTCATGATCAATGATGATGTCTGCCAGCGCAATCTCGAGCCCTGCTGCTCGCATCGATAGCCGCAAATCCGTGTCTTCGGGCCCCGACATACCTTCGTCGAATGCGCCATCTTTTATCATGAATTCGCGATTGAGCAAGCGTGGGTTATGCAGCCATGGGGCGTTGAGATAACACTCTCGTTCAAGGGCACGGCACGCGGTCCAAAAGCCCGAACCGATTGTGCGTTCAGGTAGCGCTACGCCAATGGCTCCATGGCTGCGTGCTGTCGCAACGGCAACCGAAAGTGCCTGCGGTGGCAAAATCATGTCGCTGTCCAGCCAGAGGATCCACTCCCCCGTCGCTTCTTTGATTCCCCTATTACGTTGTGCACTTCGCTCCGGACCCGCGGTAAAGAACTTGTGCGCACGTTGCGAAGCACGCTCAGCTGTGCCGTCTGTGCTGGAGTTATCAATAACAAGCAATTCAAAATCGGGATAGTCCTGCGCCAACACGGATTGAAGACATGCTTCGATCGTACGGATGTTATTACGCGTTGGGACAATGACAGAAACTCGGTCGGAGATGCTCACATTGATACCTTTCTAGCCCTTTCGGTATTTACTTTCGGAACTTCCCTAAGATGCCCGCGAGGATCCAAACCAAGCCTGCAACGGCGATATAGTGGGGCCACATACTCATCGATACTGCATCTGCCGAGACCTTTCCAACCAGATCGTTAGCGACCACAACGCCAAGATAGGTGAGGATCGAGACAAACACGAGCGCACAGCCGGCGAACACCCACGTTCGAGCTTCGTATCCGCGCCGACGTTCACCAAGAATGAAGATCCCCGCAGCCACCAAGCCGGCAAGACCACCCAGTAGGCCCGCACCGACGACAAACAGCCCTTCGGCCACCGGCCTTGTGAGCCATGTTGGTCGGGTAAATGTCTCCGCCGCGGTGGAATTGCCGGCCGCGAACAGTTCCTTACGCGCCACGCTCAACGCGATCATGAGCAAACTTACAAATAGTGCGAGGCCCGAAATGCCCAGCGCTGCATACGACCAACGTTGCGGAATGTACTCCATGTCGATCACTGCGGCTTCTCCTTCAGGAAGAATCCAGCCGCTCGAGTAACCGTTGAGTGTTTGCGCAGCCCCGATGTCTTTGCCATTGACGCGAGCACGCCAGTTCGTGTTTACGCCTTGACCGGCAACGACCGCGTAACCCGCGCGCGAACCTTGTACGCGAATCGTCTTGTGGGTGTTTCCGTCCTTTAGCACTTGCGCGATCGGTGCCGCGCGTACCTGTTGCTTGGACACTAGCGTGTCACGAAGAGCCAGCCGGTCGATCATAAAGTCAGGCGATTGGGTAAGTCTGTGAGCGCCAGACTTCACAGCCACCGAATCGCAGGCCTCCCACAACGTCCCTTGTTGGTTTTGGCTCGCAAGGGTGTCGCTCGCGGGCTTCATCAAGAGTGCATTCCCATCAATCGTGGCTACCTCGACGCACTTGGAGGCTTGCTTCGACGCTGAGGGCAATTGGACGCCGGTATCTATGACGGAGAACGCCGGTGGATAAGTCTTGGGATCTCCGTCCAATCCGATAATGCGAACTCTTACCTTGGAACCCGAAACTGGCTCGTCGAAATCGATCCGTGTGCGACCCAGCCCAATGTCAGAAGTCGCCACAACACGATCATCGACAAGTACTTGTACGCGCGTTGCCGTGTGGTGCTGATCGGCTGTCGTTTTGGGAACGTTCTGACGATCCTGAACGATGGTGACGCCGTCGATGCTTCGGTAGGTCGTCTCTACTTGCCACCAAGCGTTTCGGGTGCCGCCGCCGGGAATCCACGAGGTATCAGCCTTGCCATCTGCCGCACGAGACGCGCGCACTTCGGGGTCATCAAAATAAAACCCGCTTGACGTGGCTTTCACTTTCTCGCCGCGACCTTCTAGCCGATCGTAAATCGGTTCAACGGCGCCTAGAATTCGAACATCTCCCGAAATCTCGAACTCTCGATCGTCGGGTAACGAGAAGCGACGATCGAGCACCGTTTCGCTGTCGTCGGCGGTCGACACGGTGTTTTGAACTCGCGTCATCAAAACATCGAGTGGTGTCTTCGAGAAGACGGCACGCCCTTCGGCGTCGAGCGACTCCCACCGGTCGTCGAAGGTCAGTGGCATACGAGCGACGGGCTCGCTGCGAAGGCCGTTGACGTTAATTTCGGAGATCGCGACAAAGTTGAAACCTTCACCAGCGATCGATTTCACTTTGATCGTGAGATCTCGTGTCGTTACGTTCTTGAATGGGACTTCCTTAATCCCATTTTCAGGAAGCGACACGCGCTTAGTCTTCTTGCCAACCGTGACCTCGACTTCGTCGATGACGGCGTCACCGACTTTCATTTGAGCGATGGCAACCTTGGATACCTTTGTCGGCTTGGCGAATCGCGCTTTGATCGTTTGCCCTTTGGCCGTGCCGAAGTCTCCAAATCGCCACGAGGTCGCGAGGTCGCCGTCGAAGGCGAACTGGCCAGCGCCGTACGGCAGATCGAAGAAGACACCGCCACTTTGCGATGTTTTGACAGAAATGACTTCGTCTTCCCGAACCGTTTGGTCATGTTTGTTCGTGCCAAGCGTGCGTGTTGCGCCCAAGGGCTGTTTTGCTGTGAGAAGTTGCCCAAATCCCGCCGTAAGACGGTTGGGGATGACATTTCGGCGCGCGTTCGTGTCGGTCAACACCATGCGTTCAGACTGCGAAATAGCATCGGCAAAACTCTTGGCTGAGACGTCTTGGGCATAACGAACAAGCGGCGTAGAACCAAGCATGTTCTCAGAGAGCATTTGCGGGAATGCAAATCCGTCACCAGCGACGATGAGGCCACGATCGAGGGGCAATGCGCGTACGGGCTTTTGTGGTCCTTGCACGTCATATACCTGCAATGGAGGCAGGAATTGTTCACCAAAGAAGAACGGATCTTCCATCGCGGGCGACAAGACGTTTTGGCCGTTATTACCGAAGTTCTCACGACCAAAAAGGCCATGGTCACTGCCAACCTGCTGACTGGTCTGCGCGGGCCGTGCACCGCCATTGTTTTCCCACACAACATCATGTCGAAGCAATACTTGACCGGCGCCGAGATAGCGGGCCATACCTGAGACCACAGTCGCGGCCGAGGTGCCGGACTGGAACGAACTATCGAGCGCGGCAAGGAAATTCACCGCGGGTGGCGAAGCATTCGGTGTTGTTTCTGGAAGTACTGCTCGGCGGTCCAAGATCGAGTTGAGCACGTCATCTGGGCGTTCTTCAGTCCACCGATAATTGGCACGAACTTGGCCTGGAAGCACGAGCACAGTTCCAGGTTGTTCGCTCTTATCGATCGACGCAGCTGCGTCATCCCAATATTCAGGAAGATCGAGGGCGGACGTATAGAGGCCGCCGGTAAAGGCAGGCATTGTCCAGCCCGCAAACAGGGTTACGACCAGCACGAGTGCGGTGATTCGCGCGGGCGCAAATTGCCAAATTTTCGGCAACCAATACACGGCGAGCGCAGCCACACCGAAAGCCAGCGCCAAGGCCAGAACGGCACCGATCTTGTTCGTTGTTCTGAACGCAGAGAGCGCGGGGATCGACAGCACTTCGCGCAAAACGATGCCAAACGGCGAGGCAGGCGATGCTTCGTTCGGAAATAGCCCCACCATGATGACTGCCGACAATGCAACAGACAACGCAATGAACAACCGAAGTCTGGTTGTCGCCCATAGGAGGCCGACGAGTCCCAAGGTTGGCCACAACATCGTCACCACGACTACGAATGGACTCGTCAGGTAGACAGCATGTTCGGGCACCCACGGTCCGATCGAACTGCTTCCGTAGAGCGGCCACAAGCCAAGACCACGGAGCACCTCAGGCAATGAAGAGACTTTCGCGATTCCGTCCATCGTTTCAGAACCATCGACGATTTGCGCGCCCGTTCCGAGTGCCAAAAATGCCGGTACCAGCCAATAGAGCGAGAATAGAACAACAAAAAGCGCACTTCGCGACAACACGATCGTGGCGTTCTTCACGGTAAGGCCCGTGTCGTGCCAAACCGCGATCGTTAGCGGAATGATTGCCAAAAGGCTAAAGAGTGGCACCACGGCAACGTTCATGCCGCTCATAAGGAAAAAAGAAATACCCACCAGCGCGGGCCACGCCCATGAACGAGGGCGCTTGTACGCCTGAGCGACACAAATCAACATCCATGGCAAGAAAGCCATCGGGAGCGCAATGGCAAGCGTTGCGCCCGCTGAGATCGTGTAGGGGTTGGCGACATAGAAAACAGCTGCCGCAAGTGCCAACCACCCGCTTGCTTGGGGAACGAGTGTACGCACAAGTCGAGCGGCACCGAAAGCGGCGATAAGCAGCAAGATGAGATGGAAGGTCTTGAACGCAAATTCGGGCGACATGCCGATACCGCGAAGTCCGCTAAGAACCGCCAAGACCGGAACAAGTCCTACGTTGAAGTTCGGTGATCCCAAATAAGGTGATGACGTCCAGGACGAAAGATAGTGGACCAGCATGGACCACGGCCGCATATAGATTTCCGGCTTGATGTCGGTATGGAAGGTGCCGAGTCCGTTGAGAAACACGATCACCGAAAGAACGAGGATTGCTACAACAGCATAGGTACGATGACTGGCGAGCAGACGCACGTGTGAACTCCGGAACTTCAGGCGGTTAGAAACTGCGGCGCCGAAGCGCCACCCAAGAATACCCCGAGTCTCCCGCATACACCCCCGAGAACCCGTACTCTTGGGAGAAGATTTGTCTCTCTAACCAGAATGCACGCGCCACGATGACCAAACTGACACGTACCGCTGGCTCGGGTGCGTTGCTCGGCATCACCATGGCCGTCGCCAATGCGCTGAGCTACGTATTCGTACTGATCATCTCGCGGGCCTTTGGGCCCGCGGACTTCGGCGCGTATTCGGCTTTGTCCGCGTTCGGTATCGTCCTGTCTGTTCCGGCAGGCGCCTTGCAGGTTATCGTTGCGCGCCATATTGCTAAAGAAGACAGCACCTCGACTGGGATTCGACTCGCCATCTGGTTGGGCACGCTGCTCGCTGGTTTCACCATCATTGCAAGCATGGCCCTCGAGACAGCGTTTCGTCTCGACAGTCCGTGGCCTGCAATTTGGGCGGGATTGACGCTGATTCCAATGACAATGACCGGGACATTTCAAGGTATTCTTCTGGGCCAAGACAGACTTCCCGCATTGTCCAGCATCTATGTCTCGACGGCTGTCGGCCGATTGGCAGCAGGCGGCATCGGCGCGGCATTTGGCTTGAACGTCACCCAAATGTTCGCACTACTTTTCATTGCGGCCACGCTCGTGGCGGTCCAGGGACTATGGCTTTGCCGCGAACGCCTGGCCGAAGACTCCACTACGTGGGCACTTTTCCCCGAATTGATGCGCGCGACCATTTCGCTCGGCGCCTTCATTGCATTGACAAACGTCGACACGACTCTTGCCCGCGTTTTTCTCAGCGAAGAAGAGTCCGGAGGCTATGCACTTGCCGCCACCTTCGGCCGAGCCGTCGGTTGGGGAACCCAATTCATGGCGTTGTTGATGATCCCACGAATGCAGACAGCAGGCAGAACCCGCGCACTCATGTGGGCAAACATGATCATCATCCTGTTGGGGCTGAGTTGCGTAACGGTAATCGCGATCGCGCCCGGATGGTGGATGTCACTCGTTGGTGGCCCGGCGTACTCGTCGTACGGAACCCTCGCGATTGCGTGCGTTTCACTCGGCACCTTGTGGGCGCTGGTTCAGTTGTGGCTATTCGTCGAGATGAGCGTGAACCACACATTCCTCGGGAACTTGACGTGGATCATCATTGGCATTCAGACACTCGTCATTTCACTCTGGTTCCACGACCATGCCATCCAACTCGTTGCGGTGAATGCCATTGGTACGTCCACCATCGTGGCAGTAGCGCTACTTCGAATCCGTCGACTCGACAGTGTGACTTCCTGACCTCAAAACTCGAGCCAGGAACTTCATCGGCTTCGGGAATTTCGCGCCCAACTTCCAGCCCCACCTATTGATCGGCTGCTGGACATTCAACTGGTAGCGAAGAATCATCTTGTCACGCAAAGAGATCGTCGAAGGCTCGGTGCGCTTGAACGCCAATGCGTGCATTCCGTTTGACCAACGTGGGTCGTCGTCAAATCGAGCATCCCAGGTTGCAATGAGCGACCATTCAGGGTTGCGTGCGATGTAAGCCTCATGCGCTTCTTGCACGACTGGCCAGGTGGCGTCGTCAACAAGGATCAGTGCCTCATCTGCCAGCAGCGGTTCAACAATCGCCAACGAGAGGTAATGTGCGGACTTTGCGTGATCTCCGTCGTAAAAGTAGACACCGACTGGACGATCGATGATGCCTGGTTGAAGCATTAACTTGAAGCAATCGCCTTCAAGTAGTTCGACTGTCGCGCCTTTCGAGTACTTCTCGAGATTAGCCATCAGTTCCGCACGGGCTTCTTGACCAGCCATCCCGAACTCGAGGAAGTTCTCCATGGCGTAGAAGCGCTTGTCAGCATTGTCACGAACGGCACCACACATGGACCGACCTTTGAAGGTGCCGATCTCTAAGTAGGCCTCATCGTCAGGCAGCAGGCTTGCGGCAAGTTGCAGCATCGCCAGTTCATTTCCTGACGAGAACCCTGTGACGTCTGCCTTCAGATCTTCCCAGTAAGGGTCAATCGGGTCAGTATCTTGTGGGTCGCCTGGGAAGATCGTCGGAATCTTGTCGAGGAATGCTTGGATATCCATGAATGCCTTTCGTGTGCCCGAGACACCTTACTTGGTTGAAGCGAGAAAATTCTCACGAATCGACGGAGCCAACCAAGTCCATACCATTTGAGCCGCATATTCGGAGAAATGAAGCGAGTCCGAATAAAGCTTCACGCCGTTGATCTTCCGCGAGTATCCTTCTTCGCATCCAAGAACCTGGTGCAATTCCAAAACGGGCGAATCGTTCGCCTCGGCCCACTTACGCAGGACGTTGTTCATCTTGGTCGGGTCGGCGACGACTTTGGCAGCTTCGGGGTTCTCTTTCGCATAGTCCAAATCCGTGTCGCGGCACGGCAGGGTGCTGACTTGGATCTGCTTGACTCCCCCTGCGAGGGCTTGTTCACGAATATCATCAAGTTCAGCGACGATGTACTTCTCATATGCCGCGTCTTTGATTGAAAGCGAGCCTTCTGGCGTCACGTGCAGCATCGGCGCCAAAGTTCCCACATTCAGAACCAGTACGTCGATCTTGTTTTTCTTCAAGTTCTCCCCGAGTTTTTCACGGCTTTCAAGGCAATCCGGTAACGGTTTGCCCTTCTTCTCGGGCCCGAAATCAATATCAAGTCGCATCAGGTCACAACCGGCTACTGCGAGGGGAACAACCGACATGTCTTTGTAGGTTTTAGGCTCGAACGCCTTGGCCAAATACAAGGCAGTCGAATCTCCGTACACGGCAACATTGATGTGTTGATCGCCTGCAACGTACTTTTCAGTTCCTTCAACCAAAGGTGGCGCATTTCCTGATTCAAACTGCGAGTTCAGACTCGGAACACGACCAACAGTGAACGCCAAAACGATAATGAGTGTGAAACTCGACCAGATCAACCAACGCGAGCGCTTTTTGCTACCGGTGAACGCGTCCATTCCGCGCAAAATGATGGGCACTTCCATGAACCGGAAACTCACGAAGGCGACGGTGCAGGTGAGGATTGTGCCGACGAAGAAGAACGCCCAGCCTTGTAGGTCGGGTGCATACAAGTTCAGCCAGATCTGAATCGGCCAGTGCCATAGGTAGAGCCCGTAGGTCATCAGACCGAGCACGACGAGTGGGGTAAACGAGAAGACAGTTTTCAGTGAATTCTTTGGCGTATCCAGCAAGATCACCATCGCGGGAAGCATGGCGAGATTCATAGCCATGATGCCGCCTTTTCCAAATACCCACGGGTCCCAGGGCGAAACCCAGGTGTAGGCCCACACCGTAAACACGACAACTGCCCAACTGATCAGAATCATGAGCGGTCCACGCGGATACTTTGGAATTCGCCCCTTACTGTCTGGACCGAGCAAAAAGGCGAACGCGACGCCAACGAAGATGGCTTGCGCGCGAGCATCCGTACCGTAATAGACGTGCGCTTGCGCATTTGCGTCGGCCACTCCGATGTTGGCGGCCCAGATGGCCGAGATAGAAGCCAACAGCATCATGATGGTGACCCTGATGGCACGCGATTGAACCCACCGGAAGAGCGCGATAACGATAAATGGGGCGATCAAATAGAACTGTTCTTCAACCGAGAGTGTCCATGCGTGCCGCAATAGCGATGGCGTGCCCCATTGCACGAAATAATCGTCGGACGTCAAGATGAGACGCCAGTTCATGACATAGCCGAGCGTCGCGAGAATATCGCCTCTCATACCTCGGCGAACATAGTCCTCGGCCATGATCAATGCCCAAAAGCCGAGCACAAGAAGCAATACGAACATGGCCGGAAGTAGTCGCTTTGCTCTGCGCCGGTAGAAGCGAATAACGTCAATTCGTCCAGTTGTGTGTTGCTCAACCATCATCAAGTACACGATGATGAATCCCGAATACACGAGGAAGAAGTTGATGCCTAGCCATGCGCCAGGGAACAAATCCTTGCCCCCGAAATGCGCTGCCATGAGGACGAGCATCGCGAATCCGCGGAAGCCGTCGAAAGCAGGATTCCGGAGGATCTTGCCCGAACCCTGGCTCGGTGGTAGATCAACTACGAGTTTCATCAGTCTCCTTGTGCAGATTCGCGCGTACGAAGTTCAGGTGCGAGCCAAGTCCATATCATTGCAGCCGCGTCCGGGTGGAAATGGAAATAGTCACTAAATAGAGTCACACCGTTAAACGTTCGCGAGAAACCTCGCTCGCAACCCAGTACTTCATACAGATCCAAAATCTGGACGTTGTTTTTCTCGGCCCACTCACGGAACCAAGAATTGACAATTGTGGGATCCGCAATATCTTTCAACTTGCTTGGATGTTCCCGATAGTAATCCTGAGTGTCCACACCATGTGTCACGAACTTCGCAGGATCATTCTCCCGACAAGGGATTGTCATCAATCGAAGATCCTCAATTCCCGCTTGGCGCGCCGCATTGAAAACATCGTCCAATTGCGATTCGACATAACTGCGATATGCAGGGTTGCGCACATCCCAGATCTCGCCGCCTGTACCGACATGTCGGACGGAAAGTACAGACCCCGACATCAGCACGAATACATCGGACTTGGCCGTTTTCAGGTCTTTTGGCAGGCTCGCACGAGCATCTAGACACACATCCTCAGGTGAACGCCTTTCAATATCAGTCCACTGGACGTCTAGTCGAGCGATATCGCATCCAGCGACTGCAAGATTCGTTATGTCCATGTCCGAGAATGTCTTGCTTGGAATTTGATCAAATAGATAGAGCGCCGTGGAGTCACCAAAGACCGTTACACGCGTGGGAGTTTCGTTAGGAACATATGCAGGCGTACCGGGGATCAATGGCGGTGCTGCACCGGATTCGAGTTGCTGACTCAAGGAAGGGACTCGGCCGACAAAAAAAGCCAGAACTATGATCAAACATAACGAACCCCATACGAGGATTCGCGCCCTTCCGACGGTGCCAACAAGGGAAGAAACTCCGCCTCGAATGATGGGGAACTCCAGATATTTGAAGGAAATATGTGCAACCGCCACAGTCAGAACAATTCCGATTATGACGAAAAGGTTGACTGGTAGTTCAGGCCCATAAAGTGACATCCATCGTTCGATAGGCCAATGCCACAAATAGAGGCCGTAAGTCAGGACGCCAATGTACACAAAGGGCCGCCACGCCATGACACGCTTAAAAGCCATGCTTCGGGGATCAGCGCAAGCGATGGCGACTGGCACGATAGCCACAGTCGTCAGCAGGATTCCGCCACTGTTCCACATCCAAGGCGAATAGTGAGGAATGAGGAAGTAAAAAGTCATCACGCCGAACCACGATGCCCAAGCCAGTGCATGGACAAGGCCCAATGGCAACGGTCTGGGTGCGCGACCATGTGAGTCTGGACCCAACGCAAAGGCAAGTGCCACGCCAACCAAGATCGCTTGCATCCGGATATCAGTGCTGTAGTAAGCGCGGGCGAGGCCGTCGACAGTTGATACGTCGATCCGACTAGAAAGCCAAGCGGAGAACAAAGCCAAACCTGCAATCGCTGAAACTCTGCTCAGGCGACGTCGCCAAAATGCCATGGCACCGATGATCAGCCACGGGGCAACCGCGTAAAACTGCTCTTCAACGGACAACGTCCAAGCGTGTCGCAGCATCGATGGTGAGCCGAATTCATTGAAATACTGATCCGCAGTCATGACAAGTCGCCAGTTCATGACATAGCCGAGTGTCGCGAAGATATCGCCTTGTAAAGCTCTGCGCACGTGGTCAGGTGCGAGGAAAATGCCCCACAAAGACAAGGTTGTCAACAGTACGAATAAGCCGGGCAACAAGCGTCGTGCGCGGCGGCGATAGAACTCGAATACCCCAACTCGGCCCGTCTTTGCGCGCTCCCGCAAAAGTAAGAGCGTAATGACAAACCCAGAAAATAGGAAGAAATGATTGATCGCGATCCAAGCGCCCGGAAGGTACGGGTGCCAGCCAAAGTGGGCCACAAGAACGACCATGAGCGGTATTGCTTTTCCGCCGTCAAGCGCGTCCATTCTCCCTGAACGGGCTGGCTTGTCCGCCTTCGTCTTTGCCTGCGTCGGGCTTTGGTAAGTGCTTGCTTCGGTCACACCACAACCCTTTGCATACTCGCACCGCCAGAATGATCGGAGAGGACCAGCGGTCCGCTTGCGGTCTGCCCTGCATCACGGGGTAGAACTATCCAGGTCATTTCGTACTTCCAAGGTGTCGTGGTGAATCAAACATCAGGAACGCTGACCTTCCTGATGTTGCTCGCGTATCCGGGGTATGACCCAAGACCATACCAACGCTGATCCCTCTGGCGTGTAATGAAGGAAATCCTCCCACACGGAAACTCTGTTCACCGTTGGTCGGAAACCTAGGTCACACCTGAAAGCGCTATATAGATCTAGCATTGGCACTTGACTTCCGTTCGCCCAAGAACCAAGCCATTTGTTGAACGCCGTGGGCGAAGTAAATGCGAGACTACGTTCGGGATAAGCCCTAGCAAACTCCACGATATTTTCGGGCCAACCCACTTGAGCGGTGGAGAGATCCTGACGGCATGGAATATTAGTGACGACGAACGATTCGGCGCCACCATTCAACGAGTCGGCGAGTAATCCTTCCAGCGCATCTTCGAGTCGTTCTAAATACCTGCGGTCGTGAGTTTCGACGACGAGGCCGTTATTGTCCCAATGCGGAACCGGACCCCAATTCAAACCAACCATTAGTACAACATCGACCTTTGCGTCCCGGACACGTTCTTCAAACTGATCGAGCAAGGCCACACACTTGGGATCGGGATCGATCGGGCCTGCATTCATCACCATCGGCGTCCACAGAGAGAAGTCGCAGCCTTCAACCGACAAATTGACCAGTTCAATATCTTTGAATCTCGCAGACGGGAAATTCTGTGCCAGGCCATGGGCTACTGAGTCGCCGGTGATGCCCACCCGGATCGGTTCGGCTAGTGGTTGACTGTTTGCGTCATCGTCGTCGAGGAAGCCGACGTTATCGTATGTTCCTGCCGCCCTACTGGTGTCAGTCCGCACCAGCGCAGCACTCGCTACCAGGACGCAAGAAAACAGTGCTAGAAATAGGGTCCTGCTCACCACAGGGCTTGGGAGCAATGCTCCAAAGCCACCATCGATGACGGGTTTCTCGAGGAATCGGTACGAGAAGCTAGCAAGTATGAACGTCAAGATAAAGGCCAAGCCGAACATGGCCCAGAATCCGAGTTGTGGGGCCTGCTCTTTGAGCACCACGATGACAGGCCAATGCCAGAGATATAGGCCGTAAGACCGGACGCCCGCCCACGCTAAAGGCCCAACACTCATCGCACGCCCGAACGCTCCCGATGCGTTGTTGGCCGCACCCAGCACCATCACCCCAAGTGCGATCGCGATCAAAACCACGCCGCCTTGTGCATACACCCAGTTACTCATCGAAGGAATGAGGAACACGCCTGCCATCAGCCCAACGAACGAGATCCAAGCCGCACCAACGGCAACCCGAGTGCGCGACCATGCCGGTAGTGGCTTCCCAATCGGAGCGACCACGGCAAGCATCAAGCCGATAGCGAAAGCGTGCATTCGCGTATCGGTGCCGTAATAGACGCGCGACTGTGCCCCCACCGTGGAAATACCAATGCGCTGAGTCATCCACAACGACACAGCTACCAACACCAAACAAATCACCACGGCGCGGCTTCGGCGTCGGGTAGCGATCAGCAGTAACACAATCGCAGGCACTAAAATGTAGAACTGTTCTTCCACCGAAAGCGTCCAGAGATGGCGCAGCAGCGGAACTGAACCAAACTCGGCAAAATAGTCGTCGGCTCGACCAATCAACCGCCAGTTAAGGAAGAATCCCAAACTCGCAAGAATGTCGCCGCCAGCTTGTTTACGCATGATGGGGCTATAGGTGGCCAACGCATACACGCCAACGAACAACAAGACGGTAAATAACGCAGGCAAAAGTCGCCGAACTCGCCGCTGATAGAAACCAAGGAAACTGATGCTCCCGGCTCGCTCATACTCACGCATCAACAACGAACCAATGAGATAAGCCGAAAGAACAAAGAACATACTGATCGCGATCCACGCGCCATCAAGCTGCGACAACCCAAAGTGGTACCCCATGAACACGATCATGAAAAACCCACGCAGGCCGTCTAGCCCTCCAAGTCGCCGGGATTCTCGCGTTTGATGCTTTACGTCGATGGCCGTCATCGACCGTCGCTTTCGGCAGCGCTCAAGTCGACTGGAGTTCCGACGTCGCGAAAATATCCATCCTGCTGAAATGCAAAAACTCGACTACCGTTGGCGAGCAGTTGTGGCATGATCTCGCGTTCCCAAGACAACGGTGTACTTTCGGCCAAATCAAGCAGAATGTCTGATCGAACTACATACGTGCCGGCATTGATCCAGGCGGGTTGCGGACGCTCAGGCTTCTCCACGAAGGAAACCACACGCGAATCATCCGCGAACTCAACGACCCCATACCGTCGAGCATCGTCCACGTGACGCACATGCAGGGTGACGTCCGCCCTATGGCGGTGATGATGGGCAACCTGCGCATGAACGTCATGGTCAGAAATGAGGTCTGCGTTAACCACGACAATATCTTCGTCCGGGCTGGTGAAGTTGCGTGCAGCGAGCACCATAGCGCCACCTGTTCCCAACGGTGACGGTTCGACCGAATAGGAAAAATGAACGCCCCACTGACTACCGTCGCCTAAAGCGTCGTCAAACTGCTCTGCGCGATAACCGGTGGAAATAATGACATCGGAAATTCCGGCCCGAGCGAGCTTTTCGATCGCGCGTTCAATCAACAATCGCCCGCCAACTTGCAGCAGCGGCTTGGGAGTTTCATCCGTGAGAGAGCCCATGCGCGTGCCGCGGCCACCAGCCAAAAGCACAGCTTTCACAGCGGGGCCTCCCCTACGAAATTCAGTAGCTTGATGTC
Source organism: uncultured Aeromicrobium sp. (assembly GCA_937873005.1). Classification (GTDB taxonomy): domain Bacteria; phylum Actinomycetota; class Actinomycetes; order Propionibacteriales; family Nocardioidaceae; genus Aeromicrobium. The sequence continues at coordinate 20,251 of CALMUY010000029.1, forward strand.
GTCTCGAACGAGACGCTCCCAAACTCTATCCCAACATCCCCACACGCCACGGAAAAGTTTTTGAGAAAACCTTTAGTCCGAAGGGACTATGGCTTGTAGAGTGCATTCCATGTTTGACGACAACGAATCTAACTCCGCTTCCGCCCTGTCCACGGGTGTCAAGGTAGCAGTACTCGCTGCCATTCCGTTCATTGCTTTGGGCGTATACTTTCTGATCGCACCCATCGCCGAACTACGCACCACAACTGGCGCCGTCTTTGGTTGTGGGTCTGCACTCAGTGCGCCTAGCGACAAGTTCGCTTCCAACATCTGCGGTGACCTCAACACCATGTACATGTACCGAGGCATCTTCTCGATCATCGCGGGCATCGGCATCGCGGGCTTGGGATTCTTCCTGTTCGGTTCGAACGCGAACGCCGGTTCGGGTTCGAGCACAAACTACGCCGAGCCAGCGCAAGAGCAATCTGCCAAGCGCGCCCGCACGTTCGACTGATCTATCACTTTTGCTACGAACTAGTTGAGGTCGGGCCGATGGCCCGGCCTCAACTGTCGTGAAGGAACACATTCCGCCATGTCTGCAACCACACCTGTCCTTGAAGGAGCACGCCCGCCATATCGTCCGGCATTGGATGGTCTGCGTGCTTTGGCGGTCGTCGGTGTCGTCGTCTTCCACCTGAATCCGCAATGGCTGCCGGGTGGCTGGTTTGGTGTCGACCTGTTTTTTGTTCTCTCCGGATTTCTCATCACGACACTCATCATTCGAGAACAAAACAAGACCGGACGAATCAACTTTCCGGCGTTTTGGCGGGCACGCATGCGAAGGCTTTTGCCCGCGCTCGTCACGACGCTGTTTGTCGTTGTACTCGCTGCTTGGTTCATTACCATCGATGCACGCCGCAGTTCTGTTTCCTATGACATCTTGGCGGCTCTCGGTTACGTTGCCAACTGGCGTTTTGTGCTGAGCGATGAAGGTTACTTCGCAGCTCTTCACTTGCCATCGCCAGTTCGGCACACCTGGTCCCTATCAATTGAGGAACAGTTCTATGTAATGTTCCCCCTGCTGATGACGCTACTTGCATCGGTGACAACCAAACGAGTTATTCATGGTTTTGTGTTGGTCGCCATCGCAGTGGCCTCAGCGGCCTTGATGATGTTTCTCTATGTGCCTGGTACTGACCCGGTGCGCGCCTATTTCGGCACTGACACCCGGGCATTCGAGTTGCTAATCGGCGCAATTGGCGCACTGTTCCTGCGCCATCAAGCTTTTTCAGGATTTGCAAAACGAACTGTTCTCATCCACGTACTCGCCTGGATTGGATTCGCGCTGGTATTAGTCGGGATGCTCTTCCTGCCTGAAGATAGCCCTATCCCGTATCGCGGTGGCCTCATCCTTTTGTGCCTTGCCTCACTCGCCATGATCCTGGCCGCAGCTAGTTCGCCTGAATCTGTCTTTAGTCGAGTCTTCGGGTTCGCCCCATTTCGTTGGATCGGGCTGATCAGTTATCCGTTGTATCTCTGGCATTGGCCAGTAATTGTCTTCACAAATACCGAACTAACTGGGCTTCGCGGCGTCTATCTGTCCGCTCTTCAAGCAACGCTCGCGGTGCTTCTAGCTTGGGCCACATACACGTTCATCGAAGGCCCAATCCGCGGTCGACGTCCGCTCTTTAGGGAGCTCCCGCGCTTCAGTCGATGGTTCATCACAGCCACAATTCCGGTACTCGTGCTTGTCACCATTCTTTTCGGCAGATCGACACTCATGTTCACCGACGCAAACCCAACACCGGGGCACGCTGAGGTCGAAGCCCTTGACGTTTCTCCAACCAAGAAGCGCACTGCAATGGTGTTGGGCAACTCAATCCCCTACAGCTTGGCGAAATTCGTCCAACCTGACGCACATCCATACTTGACTCTCACCTCAAACACCAATATTGGATGTGAACCACTTCCGGGAAACAAGTTCACTGAGGGCAAAGAAGTATTCCCCGATGAGGCTTGTTACACCTGGCGCCAACAATGGCCAAAGATCATCACCGAAACCCAACCCGATGTCGTTGTGTACTTTGTCTCTCAGACGCTTGTCAGCGATCGAATAGTGGATGGCAAACGCCTGAAATTAGGTACCCGTGCACACGACCGTCTCATCGAAAAGGGCTTGGCCGAGATCAAGCGAACCTCGCTCAAAGCGGGGTCACGATTCTTTGCTATCTCTACCTTGGCGTGTCACAACATTCCAACCTTCGATGCCGAAGAGCTCGTCCGAATCAACGACGTTCGCAAGGTAAAGCACATCAACGAAGTCGCCACTAAGTGGGCCGAATCAAACGACGTTCGCGTCGTCGACACCTACTCGGCCCTTTGCCCGTCAGATTTGTACTCCCGCACAATCAATAGCGTGCCCCTATATGGAGATGGGCTGCACTTCACGACGGAGTCTGGCCCGATCTTCTGGGATTGGATGGCTCCTCAGCTGATCGCGTATCTCGAGGAAGTCGATGGCGCACCTGATGGTGCGGGAACGGACGCAGGCTAAGGTGACGGGGTGACCCGCCAAGACCTCACCCGATCGGGTGCACTTGTTGCCGTGGCGATGCTCCTGATGAGCGTGGTCACATATGCCTACAATTTGGCCGCCCCGCGGATTCTCATTCCCGCCGAGTTCGGTGCGCTCACCGCACTATTGAGCATCATCTTGATCGCCAATGTCGTTGCACTCGGTATCCAAGCCGCCATCGCTCGGCACATCGCGATTCATCCCGAAAAAACGGACGCCATCACCAAGACAACATCTCGGGTGGCTGTAGCAATTTCTGTCATGATTGGCGCGGCGGTCGCCGCATCGACCGTCATCTTCACTCCCCTATTGAACCTGGATTCGCACCTTGCCGTGGTGTATTGCGGCGCCATGATGGTCCCGTTAACGATCATGGGCGCACAAGCAGGTGTGGCACAAGGATCGGGGAAATGGTGGCGACTATCGCTCTTATACCTCGGTTCAGGTTTTGGTCGCTTGTTCGGTGGCACTATCGGGATGCTTATCGATCCGACCGCGACTGGCGCCATGTTCGGCTTGGCTATCGGCGGGTTGGTTTCGGGTTATCGCTGGGATTGGGCTGCTTCGCACTCCAGCGGAAACTGAAATGACTAGTCGGAAACCGCTCGTCGCTGAAACCTTTTCTGCTTCCTTGACGCTCTTCGCATACTTCACGCTCAGTAACCTCGATGCGCTCTTAGGCAGGTCGGTCTTTGACGCGCACGATAGCGGGCTGTATGCCGCCGGCCTCATCATGACAAAGTCGGCACTCTTCTTGCCTCAGTTCGTGAGCGTAGTGTTCTTCCCCATGTTGGCTAGAGATGCCGGTCAGCGAAGTCGATTGACTGCAGTTTCACTCGTCGCAGGCTTCGGGGCCGTGGCAGTTGTTGGCGTCGCTTTACTACCTGATCTGGCCCTCGTATTAGTTGGTGGCGACAAGTACGCCGAGATAAGCGGCAAACTGTGGATTTTCGCCATGACTGGAACAGTCCTTGCGATCGTCTATGTGCTGGTGTTTGATGCACTAGCCCGTCGTGTCACCGGCGTAGCAGCCATGCTTTGGTTGACAACCACGATCATCGTCGGCCTCACCGTGTGGCTCCAGCCAGCAACGTGGCAACTTTCAGTTATCGTCTC
>CALMUY010000030.1 GCA_937873005.1 uncultured Aeromicrobium sp.
TAGCTCCCAATGAGCGAGTGGCGATCGTTGGAAGCTCTGGAAGCGGCAAATCGACACTACTGGCCATCCTGAGCGGTCGGTTGACACCTGATAGCGGGACCGTAACACTCGCAGGCCAATCGCTCGCGGGGCTTAGCGAGACCGAGCGCGCCAAACTGCGATTGCAGCATGTCGGGACCATCTATCAAGACTTCCGGCTACTTCCTCGCCTTACAGCGATCGAGAACGTCGCCATCCCACTTGAGTTGCTGGGCAACAATCGTTCACACGCGCGGCAAGAAGCAGAAAAAGCACTGAACGCCGTGGGACTAGGTCACCGAACCGATCATCGCCCCCACCAACTTTCAGGTGGCGAGCAACAACGAGTGGCCATCGCACGTGCGATCGTGGCCTCCCCCGACGTGATACTCGCCGATGAACCAACTGGGTCGCTTGATACCGAATCTCGAGATCAGATCCTGAGCCTGCTTTTAGAACTTCCAAGAAATCCAGCGATAGTCGTCGTTACTCACGACAATTTCGTCGCCGAGTGGGCAGATCGATCCCTCAAACTGACTCAACATCAACTGACGGTACCCGCCTAGTTGGGGACCAATCCTCCGAAGCAGATTTCGTTGCAGGCCAACGGATCGGTCAACTGGCGAGGGCTTCGGCAGCGAGTTCTAGGGTGCGCACACGCGCGCCACTCGTGCGTGGGTCTTCGTCTCGGCGCGCTGAGGCGACCGGATGCAGCATGATCTCGTCGACATCGAACTTTTCCGCGAGTGCTTGCAACTGCTCGCGGACCTGTTCAGGTGTGCCGATCACCATCCGCCCGAGGCCCTTCTGAACCAAGCGGTCCATGCCTGCGCCCAAATCGAGTGCGAGCGCATCCTCAACCAAGTCGATCGGGCCCATCTTCTGGCCACTCACGAGTCGCGCCATGTTTTGCAGATTCGGGGTGGCCAGTTCGATCGCTTCTTGCTCGGTGTCAGCTACCACAATGTTCACGGTCAGGAAGGTGGTCGGTTTCTCGCACCAGACGCTGGGCCGGAACTCGGCCCGGTAAGCTGCGAGCGCTTCGGCGGTGCCTTCGCCACTGAAGTGGTGTGCGAACACATACGGCAGGCCTTTGTCGGCCGCTAAATGTGACGAGAACCCCGAGGACCCGAGCAGCCACAGTTGCGGCACGCTCCTAGCGGCGGGCGTGGCTTTGATGGTGTAGTTTTGGCCCGAAATCGGGACGGTGAAACCGCGTTCGCTCATCATGTGCATCACATCGTCGAGGTATTGCGGGAACTTCAGTACGTCCTCTTGACCGCGGCCCGATCCGCTGCGTAATGCCCAAGAGGTGACGGGGTCGCTACCGGGAGCGCGCCCGATCCCGAGGTCGATGCGGCCAGGGTGCGCGGCTTCGAGCATCGCGAATTGTTCGGCGACTGCGAGCGGCGCATGGTTGGGCAGCATCACTCCGCCCGAGCCGATGCGGATGCGGTGGGTGTGGGCGGCGAGGTGTGCGATCAGCACGGGCGGGGAGGTGGCGGCCACGGCA
>CALMUY010000031.1 GCA_937873005.1 uncultured Aeromicrobium sp.
TTTCAGTTGGAGATGGATCTGCCCTTCTTCGGCGGCGGCAACATCGGCGACATCGCTGGCGAGCAGGCTCAGCCGGGCGACCTGGTCGTGGAGGATATCGCGGGTTTCCGCATCCCACACACGGACGCCGTCATCGAGGGACTCAAGATAGGCGCGCACTGTGCTGAGTGGTGTCCTCATTTCGTGGCCGAGGTCGCTGAGTAGGCGCCGTCTGGTGTCTTCGGTGTGTTCGAGTTGTTCGGCCATGGTGTTGAAGGCGGTCGTGACAGCGTCGAGCTCTGGGCCAGCCCCGGTGGGGGCGAGGCGGATGTCGTAGTGGCCGTCGGCCATATCGGGGGCGGCCACCGCCAGTTCGCTGAGAGGCCGTTGGATACGGCGGGCCAGGTACCAGCTAACGATCAGTGAGCAGGCGATAGCCACAATGACGGCGAAACCGAGCGCCACGAGATTTGCTTGGCGAAATGCCATCTCGATGTGAATCAGTTCGGGCGAATTTTCGGTATGCCCGGATTCGATGAGGTGCTGATGAAATAGGGGCGGGCCGACGACCGCAGCAACGACTGCGGCTGTGCTGATACTCGCGATGAGTACGAGGGCTTGGGCGGTGAGTAGACGAGTGCCGATGCTGCGCCCTGCGGAGTGGGTTTGCCGTTTCATCCTTTGCCCAAGCGGTAGCCCACGCCTCGGACGGTCTCGATGAACCGAGGCGTGGTGGGATCGTCGTTCAATTTCCGGCGGATGTGCCCGACGTGAACGTCGACCACATGTTCATCACCCACCCACGATGGCCCCCACACCGACTGCAGAATCTGCAGCCGCCCGAATGCCATGCGCGGTTGGGTGGCCAGCGCGGCCAGCACGTCGAACTCGGTGCGGGTGAGGTCGATGGAGGCCCCATCAAGCAGCACCTCACGCACATGCAGGTCGATACTCAAGGGTCCGACCCTGACCGGTTCGGGAAGGTCACTCGCCGAGGCAGGTGCGCCAGCGCGGGGGCGACGCATCAGCACTTGGACCCGGACGACGAGTTCGCGCGGACTGAACGGCTTAGTCATGTAGTCGTCGGCGCCCACGGAAAGTCCGACGAGTTTGTCGAGCTCGTCGCTGCGAGCGGTCAGCATCAGGATGTAGCAGTCCGATCGGGTGCGAATCTGGCGGCAGACCTCGATCCCGTCGAGGCCGGGCAGCCCCAGGTCGAGGATCACCACGTCGGGATCCTGATCGATCATGGCCACTGCATCGGGGCCGGTGTGTGCGAGCTGTACCGAAAAATCTGCTGCCTCAAGGTAGGAAGCCACCACCCGAGCCAAGGGTTCTTCGTCGTCAACCACGAGGATGTTGCCGGCACTGGGCTCAACGGTTCGGGGCTCAAAGGCTCTAGGCTCGGCAGCTTTGGGCGGGTGTGTCATAGGTCCAGTCTCGCGGGTGCTTTGGTGTTCGCCAAGGTTCAGGTCGAAGACCTTGATCAGATCTTCGTCAAACCGCGATCCGTCCATCAGGAAAAGGAGAGAGACTTGATGCAGGCGATACAACGAACGGAGGTAGACCACGATGTGGAATGGCCACCATGCGATGGTTTGGCCGATGTGGTTCCTGATGATCGCGGCCTTGATCGGCCTGTGGATTCTGGTGGCCCTGCTGGTGCGGCAAGCCTTCAGCGAAAAGCGCCCTGAGTCTTTCCCGCCGCGAAGTAGCGCCTTGGCCGAACTCGATGCCCGCTTGGCGCGCGGCGAGATCACTGCGGAGGACTACATCTCCATACGCCGCCTCATCAGCGACGGCCACTGACCAACCTGCAACTCCGACTCCCTAAGCAATCCGACTCCCTATGTAAGGAGCCCGAATCTATGACAGACAGCCTCAACCTTCCGCAGCCCGTCACCTCGCGAAGGACGCTGCTGCTCGGCGGGCTTGCTGCCGCCAGCACGTTGGCCCTTGCTGCCTGCTCGAAGGATCCGATCGTTTCGGCTAGGTCCATTGCGACGGCGCCCTCGCTTACCCCGGCTGCGGGTCAGAAGGTGGTCACTCGGTCGCTTGTGGCTAAGCCGACCACCCTCGATTTGGGCGGGGTCACGGTGGACACCTGGGCCTACGGCAACACTGTTCCCGGGCCGCTGCTTCGTGCCAACGCTGGCGACATGTTGCGTATCCCTTTGGACAACCAATTGCCTGAGGACACCACGATCCACTGGCACGGCATTCGGCTGCGCAATGTTGCGGATGGGGTTCCTGGGCAAACGCAGAACCCGATCAAGCCGGGTTCGTCGTACACCTATGAGTTCATTGCGCCGGACCCCGGCACCTACTTCTTTCACCCTCATGTGGGGGTGCAGTTCGACCGCGGCCTCTATGCGCCGCTGATTATTGACGACCCGGCTGAGCCTCGTGATTACGACGCGGAATGGGTGGTGGTGCTCGATGACTGGATCGACGGAACTGGCACCACTCCCGACGAGGTTTTTGCCAAATTGACCGGCGGTAAAGGCGCTGGAATGAGCCACGGCGGAATGGGTCACGGCGGCATGGGCGGAGGGGACGAGAGCAGTAAGAGTGGCAAGACCGGCAAGACCGGCGAGGGCGATACGGGCGAGATGGGCCACGGGGGCATGGGCGGCATGGGCGGAAAGTCGCCGTTCGGTGACGCAGGAGATGTGGTGTACCCCCACTATTTGGTGAATGGTCGCACTCCAGCCGATCCGGAGGTGCTGAGTGCCAAGCCCGGCCAGCGGGTGCGGATCCGAGTGATCAATGCCGGGGCGGACACCATCTTTACTGTTGCTCTCGGTGGCCATGAGATGCGAGTGATCGCCACTGATGGGTGGCCCGTGAAACCTGTCATGACCGATGCTTTTCACATCGGCATGGGGGAGCGGTACGACGTCGAGGTGACTCTGGGCGATGGGGTCTTTCCACTGGTGGCGGTCCCGTTCGGGAAGAAAGGTGTGGCGCGGGCTCTCGTTCGTACTGGCCCGGGGCGTGCTCCGGCCGCCGACGCTATTCCGGCTGAGTTCAAGCGACGGGTGTTGCTCGGCACCGACTTGAAGCCTGCGGAGTCTGCCCGTCTGAAACCCAAGGATCCAGACGATCAGCAGATGCTTCATCTCTCTGGGCAAATGCGGCCGTACTCGTGGGAAATCAATGGCAAGCCGTTTGGGAAGAACACGCCCTTGATCCTCAAACGGGGCAATCGGACCCGCTTGCAGATGATGAACATGACGATGATGACTCACCCGATGCATCTGCATGGCCATACCTTCGCCCTGCCTAATGGGCTGCGCAAAGACACCGTCCTGATCAAGCCGATGGGCAGCGTCTATGTCGATTTCGATGCAGATAACCCGGGGGACTGGATGGCTCACTGCCACAACATTTACCACGCGGAGGCCGGCATGATGATCGCCCTCAACTACGCGAAGTAGCGGGGCTTCGCTGATGAGCGCCGTGCTGATCGCCGTGTGCGGCTCGGTGTCGGACGACCTGCTCGACGCGGATTGGTGAGCTGATGAGGGGTTTCTCGAAGTTTGACTAGGCCAACGAAGCCCGCTTGGAATTAATCCCCCTAGGGGGTATGGTTGACAGGAGTGGGAACAGAAGTTCAACGGAAGGCGATGAACGATGAGCACACCAGACCAGCACCACGGTCACGAGCACACTCACGATCACGAACACGACAGCGGTCCCGATGCCGAACAGAGTGAGCACGCCGAGCAGTCGCACGCTGGGCATGAGGCACACGAGCACGCGGGGCACAGTGATCACGCCGGTCACGGTGGTCATAGCGATCACTCTGGCCACGGTGGCCACGCAGGTCATGGTGATCACGGCGACCACGTCGGCATGTTCCGCCGCTTGTTCTGGGGCTCACTGGTCTTGGCTGTTCCCACGGTCTTGCTTTCGCCGATGTTCGCCGACCTCGTCGGCTATCAGGTACCCGAGTTCCCAGGCGCCTCTTGGTTGCCGCCGATTCTCGGCACGATTCTCTATTTCTGGTTTGGTCGGCCATTCCTGACTGGTGCCTTCGAGGAGATCCGCTCCCGGCAGCCGGGCATGATGCTGCTGGTCACGCTCGCCATCACTGTGGCTTTTGTTGCCTCGTGGGGTGCCACGCTCGAGTTGTTGCCCCATCACCTTGATTTCTGGTGGGAGTTGGCGCTGCTGGTGGTTATCATGCTGCTGGGCCACTGGATCGAAATGCGTTCGCTGGTGCGTACGACCTCCGCGCTGGATTCGCTCGCCACGCTGTTGCCCGATGAGGCCGAGCGGGTCGAGGGCGAAGGCGCGAACGAAGTGATCGCGGTTGTGTCTCCCAGCGATCTGCGAGTCGGCGATGTCATCTTGGTTCGACCCGGCGGAAGTGTCGCGGCAGATGGTCGCGTGGTCAGCGGTTCGGCTTCGATGGACGAGTCGATGATTACTGGCGAGTCCCTGCCCGTGCGCCGCGAGACGGGCGCGACCGTTGTGGCTGGCACCATCGCCACCGATTCCGGCCTGCGGGTCGAGGTCACCGCAGTGGGTGAGCAGACTGCGCTTGCCGGAATCCAGAAGTTGGTCGCCGATGCGCAAGCCTCGTCCTCGCGCGCTCAACGACTGGCCGATAAGGCAGCAGGATGGTTGTTCTGGTTTGCCCTCGGCTCCGCCGTGGTCACCTTCATCGTTTGGGCCTCGATCGGACTACCCGAGGACGGACTCATTCGCACCATTACGGTGCTGGTCATTGCCTGCCCGCATGCTCTCGGCTTGGCGATCCCGCTGGTTATCTCGATTTCTACCGAGCGAGCGGCTAAGGCTGGCGTTCTGGTTAAGGACCGTCTCTCGATGGAGACGATGAGGAATGTTGACTCGGTGCTGTTCGATAAGACTGGCACGCTGACTAAGGGGCAGCCCACTGTCACCGCGGTTGAACCGGCGAGTGATAGCAAACTGAACGCCGATGAGGTGCTGCGTCTGGCCGCTGCTGCCGAGGCCGACTCTGAGCACCCTTTGGCTCAAGCCATTGTTCGTGCGGCTGAGAAGAAGGGTCTAGCCCTGCCTCGGTCGAGCGAGTTTTCCTCCCACCCGGCCGAAGGTGTCACCGCGGTGGTGGACGGGATGACCGTGCACGTCGGCGGACCGGCGCTGTTGGCTCGCGAAGGGGTCACTGAACTGCCGGTTGCGGACGAGTGGCGCGGCCACGGTGCGATCATCTTGCACGTCATCGTCGATGGAATTGTCGTTGGCGGATTGAGCCTGGCTGACGAGATCCGGGAGGAGTCGCGTGCCGCGATCGACGCTCTGCATGAGCGGAACATTGAGGTGGTGATGATCACCGGAGATGCCGAGGCAGTGGCCAATTCGGTGGCAGCCGAGCTCGGTATCGACCGGGTATATGCCGGCGTGCGGCCCGAGGATAAGGCGTCCAAGGTGGCTCAACTCCAGGCCGAAGGCCGCAAGGTTGCCATGGTCGGCGATGGCGTTAATGACGCGCCTGCTTTGGCTCAGGCTGATGTTGGCATCGCGATCGGTGCGGGCACGGACGTCGCGATTGGATCGGCTGGAATCATCTTGGCCTCCGACGACCCGCGTGCCGTTTTGTCGATCATCGAGCTGTCCAAAGCGACCTACCGCAAGAGTGTCCAGAACTTGGCTTGGGGAGCGGGCTACAACCTGCTCGCCGTGCCGCTTGCTGCGGGGGTCTTGGCTCCGATCGGTTTTGTACTGCCGATGTCGGTGGGCGCGGTGTTGATGTCGGCCTCCACTGTGGTGGTGGCGCTCAACGCCCAACTCTTGCGCGGTCTCGACCTTGCGCCGGAACGGCTCGCCCCCACCACCGAGCAGCACAGCAAGGCCTGACCTGCTCCAACTGAAGGGTTCTAGTTTGGGTTGCTGCGCTTTCTTGGCTCGACTGCTCAGAGTGTCCTGACGCGGCGACTAGCTTCAGAGGATAGCCAGTTTGAGGTACCCAATTTGCAGTTGCACGATACAATTGCACTAGTTTTGCACTTTAACCCTGCATAGTCGCTGGTCAGCAAGTGTGTTCCCCGCGCGAGCGGGGATGATCCCGGTCAGCGTGGTAAGCGGAAATAAGTTGGTGCGTGTTCCCCGCGCGAGCGGGGATGATCCCCGGGGTCAATCGTCCGGCGGCAACCCAGCGGCGTGTTCCCCGCGCGAGCGGGGATGATCCCCGGACGAACCGCCCATGCGATCCGCAGCAGCCGTGTTCCCCGCGCGAGCGGGGATGATCCAGGAACAGCGTTTAAGTACCAAGGCAAAACACGCGTTTCCCCCGCGGGAGCGGGGATGCTCCCCCGATGCCCAGAAACTCCGCCTCGCCGAGAACGTCCGCCCCGCGCGAGCGGGGATGATCCCGCCATAGCAAAAACACCTAAGACCGCTGTGATGTGTTCCCCGCGCGAGCGGGGATGATCCCAAGTGAGGTCACGCCGGACTTGTGGGCCGAAAGTGTTCCCCGCGCGAGCGGGGATGATCCGCGCGAGGGTTAGACGTTTGGGTGGCAATGGCTGTGTTCCCCGCGCGAG
>CALMUY010000032.1 GCA_937873005.1 uncultured Aeromicrobium sp.
TGTGTGGTGAGCATTCTGTTGAAGGAACCATTTGGGAAGTCGATCCGAACCTGCGGCCGGAGGGGAAGAACGGGCCACTCACCCGAACGCTGACGAGCCACATCGCCTACTACGAGCGCTGGGCGAGCACGTGGGAGTTCCAAGCTCTGCTCAAAGCACGTTTCGCAGCAGGCGATCGTGACCTTGCGGCTGACTATCTGGCCGCGCTGCACCCGATGGTGTGGGAAGCGAGTCGTCGTGACGATTTCGTTAAAGACGTGCGCGCGATGCGTGCACGCGTGATCGACAACATCCCAGCAGCCCAGCGCGGTCGCCAACTCAAACTCGGCAGCGGCGGGTTACGCGATGTCGAATTTGCTGTCCAGTTGCTGCAATTGGTACACGGTCGCGCTGACGGGGAGGTTCGCTCGCCCAATACGTTGCACGCACTTGGGGCATTGACCGAGCGGGGCTATGTCGGCCGAGACGACGGAGCCGCGTTGGCCCAGTCGTACGAATTCCTGCGGACGTTCGAACACCGCATTCAGATGTATCGGATGCAACGCACGCACCTTGTTCCTGAAGACAGCGAAGACCTCACTCGTATCGGGCGATCAATGGGCTTCAACCGAGACTCAGCGCATGCGTTGACCCAAGCATGGCAGGAGCATCGGCGCGTAGTCAGCAGTCTCCACGAAAAAATCTTCTTCCGGCCACTGCTTGAAGCGGTTGCGGCAATTCCGACAGACGATTTGACGTTGTCGGCGGAAGCGGCCGAAGAGCGCTTTCATGCCTTGGGTTACCGCGATCCGAAGGGTGCCATCGCACACATCGCCTCGCTCACTGCGGGGGTTTCGCGACGAGCTTCGATCCAAAAGTCGCTTCTGCCGGCGATGCTGCAATGGTTCTCCGAGTCGCCCAACCCCGATGCGGGCCTGCTGGCGTTCCGGCGTATTTCTGACGAACTCGGTGACAGCCACTGGTATTTGCGCAAACTCCGCGACGAAGGATCGGGTGCGCAACAGTTGGCGAAACTGCTTTCCTCGAGCGCTTATGTGACGGACCTGATCGTGCGCGCGCCCGATTCGGTGGCGATGTTAGGGGAGGAAGATGAATTCAAGCCCCTCGGTGCCCAAGCGCTTTCGCAACGCATGTCGAGCGCGGTGAAGCGGCACCATTCGTTCAGTTCGGCAATCAAAGCAATTCGACGGGTTCGGCGTCGTGAACTTGCGCGAATCTCGATGTCTGACGTGTTGGGTTCGCTGTCGGTCGCTGAAGTGGGGGAGGCGCTGTCGGCGCTCACTGCGGCGACCCTCGCGGGGGCCCTGGCGGCTGCGGAATCCGAATGGCGGCGTACTCGTGGAGAGTTGCCGACCCGAATGGCGATTGTGTTGATGGGGCGTCTCGGTG
>CALMUY010000033.1 GCA_937873005.1 uncultured Aeromicrobium sp.
TGTCGGTGCCTTCCGCTGAAGTGGGTGACGAAGCCACCCTGGCTGCCTTGCCGGGCGGAATCGTCGCGATCGCGACACCCGGCCACACCAATGGCCATACCGCCTATTTCATGCCGAGCGAGCGTGTGTTGTTTTCGGGCGACACGCTCGTCACCGGGCACCCGCTTTCACTGCGTTCGGGCTTCCAGATTCTGCCGGGCGTGTTCAATCACGACGAAGCCGGAACGATGGCCAGCGCCCGTGCACTTGCCGAGGTGCCGGCGAGTGTGCTCGTGCCCGGCCATGGCGCCTCCCCCGATTTCGCTGCCGACGCCCTCCCCCAAGCGCTGCGCGAACAGGCGTCGACCTAGTGGCACTTGAGTGGAATTGTCTGGCGTTCTATCCCCGTGATTTGGTGATTCTTGATCAAAGTTCGGCGGATTGAATTCCTTGGGCCCACTGATCGAAGAATGCGCGAATATCCTCGATAGGAATGCCGATCTCGGGAAAGTCGACATCGGCAAGTCGTGTATGAGACCGCAACATCTGAGCGAAAACTTCTAAGGTAAAACCGGAGTCTGCTACTGCGACCTTTTCAAGAGTTTCCATGTGATCAAACTGTTGGTGCAAGACGAAGACATCGACGAAGTCTCGCGGCTCGGCACGGCTGAACAGCGCAAGCGTTTTCCGGATGACCAACTCTTCGGGTGCAAAACTCGGGCCGGCGATGGACACCACGGGCGTGCAGGCCGCTGGGCTATCGACAGCAAGATCAACAATCACCACATCGGGTCCCGTGATTTCTAAGCGTCGAAATTCTTTCCCAGTTCGTTTGACCTTTGCGTGCCAACCTCGCGTCGAGGTAGCAGCGACGAGTGCTTCGCTTGCGACCCGGATATCGCCACGTCCGCGCGAAGTAAACAAGTCCAAGTCCTCTGTCACGCGCGGCACAATTCCCTGCGCGATGAGTGCGCCACCGCCCGCGAGCAAAAACCCCTGAGATTCGGGCAGTGAGAAAAATAAGTTTGCGATGGCGATTTGGAAACTGTTTAGTCCTGCGGTGGTCATTGATTGGCTCCGTGTGTATGGATGAGTGGTCCCCACGCACTGCGGATGTCAGCAGGGATTACGAGGTCTTCCCACAGGTCGATCAGGAATGCGCCATCGACATAGGTGAGAAGATCGGTGGGTTCGCCTTCGCGCAAGACGATCTCATAGACCCGTGCTCGGTCACGGCGATCACGTAAATGATAGACACGCGACGGCCCAGACCAATGCAAGTGTTGGGGTAATACGACCGACGCAGTCGCGTCTTTGGGCTCCAAGCGCCATAGACCATCTGGGACGGCAAAGGGCTCGCCTCGAGGCCCCGTAAACGTGGTGAAAACAACACGGGGGACTAGATGTAACTCGTGGCCGGTGGCGTTGAGGATACGTTCAGCCACCGCCAAGGTAGGGGACTTGATTCCGTGTTCATACATCGACAAAGTGGACTGTGAGGTGCCCGCTAGACGCGCCAGTTCACGCTGAGACAAGCCACTGCCACAGCGCGCCCGTTCGATGAGGGATCCAGTCATGTCATGAATGATACCTGTTTGGATATCATATGGAAACTGAGTGATGCGTCCCGGCCTCGAACAATGCATGCGGTGTAGGTGCCCGGGCTTAAGTCGACACGCTTTCGTTTGCCGGCCCCGGCCCCAGCGCAATCACTTTGTCTAACTCGGCTTGATGAAGGTCTAACTCGATTTCAAGATTGAAGTCCGCCTGGGCGTTGACCCAGAACCTGTCGCCGCCGCCGAGCGCTTTTGACAAACGCAGTGCCGTTGCGGTGGTGATTGCGCGTTTCGCGGGCAAGAGGTTACGCAGATATGTCAGGAAACCTAACGTGTTCAGGGAACGTGTTAAGTTTTTCGGAACTTCTTGACACGATGTGCCGAAGGGTGAATGTGTTCACGGTTGCTCGGCATCGATGTCTAGGACTCGGTCCGAGTATGCGACTCGCTAGCAGCCACCACCGAAGCGGGCAACTCAATGTCCGGCACGAGTTCGCGCAGCAGGTCGCGCACCCGCGTATCGATGTCGGCGATGATGCGCCGCACGGTCGCATCGTCTTGTCCTTTCGGGTCGTCGAGCGGCCAGTCGCGATACTGCACACCCGGCACGAACGGACAACTCTCGCCGCACCCTTGCGTGATCGCCACATCAGCCGCCGCGATCATCTCGCTGGTAAGTAGTGTCGGGCGTTCGGCCGACGTATCGAGGCCGAAAGACTCCAACACGCGTGCCACTTCTGGGTGGATGTGTTCGCCAGGTTCCGTGCCGGCCGACAGCGCTACCACTCGGCCTTGCGCGTAATGCTCAGCCAAGAGCCGCGAGGCCACCGACCGGCCACCGTTAGCCCGGCACGCGAACACCACATGAGGCACGTCGTTCTTGAAATCGAGTGGTTGGTTCATGAGTTTCCTTCAGTCGAGGTTTCTGCCGGGTTGTTGGTGAAAAAGCGCCGTGACCACAAGCTCACATACACGAGCCCCACCAGTACCGGCACTTCAATTAGCGGCCCCACCACGCCCGCCAACGCTTGCCCGCTGCTCACGCCAAACACGGCGATCGCGACGGCAATAGCGAGTTCGAAATTGTTGCCCGCGGCGGTGAATGCGACGCTCGCCGACCGCTCGTAACTCAAACCGATTCGGTGTGCGATAACCATCGACCCCACCCACATGATCGCGAAATAGGCGAGCAGCGGGATCGCGATCCGTGCCACGTCGAGTGGCTGACTGGTGATCGCGTCGCCTTGC
>CALMUY010000034.1 GCA_937873005.1 uncultured Aeromicrobium sp.
GAATCCCTGTGGCTTGCCCGGTTGCATTGCGACTGTCATGAACTCGATATCCCCGTGGGGCCCGAACGCCGTCTTCACGACGTCGTAGGCGCCCGCGCCCACGCCTCCGGACAGGATCAACACATCGGCCTCTGGTAGCGAATCAACAGAGTCGAGAAGACTCTCGACCTCATCGTTGACCGTTCCCCGGAACACCACATCAGCGCACGCTTCTTTAGCCAGCGTGGCGATCAACACAGAATTTGACTCGGGGATTTGCCCGAACTCGAGCCGCCCTCCCGGTTCCACAAGTTCGCTGCCAGTCGACATGACCGAAACACGAGGTCGAACACTCACGCGAACCTCGCTCACCCCGACCGACGCGATCGCGGATAGTTCTAGCGCACCAAGACGTGTCCCTGCAGAAACGAGGATCTCGCCTGCGCGAATGTCTTCGCCCGACATCCGAATATGGGCGCCTTTGTTCTTCACGCCCATGATGCGCACGAGGCTCTCCCCCGCGTCGGTCTCTTCGACTGGAACGACCGTGTCGGCACCGCGCGGAAACGGAGCACCGGTCATGATTCGGGCTGCTTGTCCACGCTCAATCACCGGATGTTGACTCGTTCCCGCGGGCAGATCAGCCGTAACTGTCAACGAAACTGGGTTCTCTGGTGTGGCGTGCTGAACGTCCGCAAAATGGACCGCGTATCCGTCCATGGCCGAGTTCGTGAAGACAGGCACATTCACTGCGGCGCAAACGTCAGCAGCAAGCACCGCCCCCAGCGCCTCGGCAACCGGAACCAGTTTTGAGCTCGACTCCGGGGTGAGCGACAGGATGTGTTCGAGGTGCTCATCAACGCTTCGCATGAATACAAATCTAGTGCGAGGGGCCGGTCATCCTCGAACCACGGGATTCAACGTGGCACGCTGGAGTCGTGGCAACTGTAAACGTCAACGGTGACGGACATGTCGTCATCACCGACGGTGATGAAACTCTGACCTATACCGGACTCGAAGTTCGCACGCCCGATGGCAGCGTGATTTCTCATGAATCTCGGGGCGGTTCGATGTTCTCGGCTGCGACCACGAGCGTCGGTGACACGTTCGTTGAAATATCCCACCTGGGCGACGGCCCTGACGGTGGCGAGCTTGTCATGGTCGCGACCCTCCCCGACGGCTCAACCTACGTGGCGCTTGGCGGTCTCGTGCGCGAGACGATTGGCGAACATGTTCCCGAAAGCTGGCTGGCAGCCGTTGATTTGGCTATCGGCCTCGTTACCGAGGGCACGGTCGATAGCGGCACTAAAGAGGACGTCGAAGCGTTTCATCAACGACTGCTCGGAGCGTACTTTGGCTGACCGATACGGCGGCGACGTGCTGAACGGTGATTGGAACGCACCCAAGCGTGGCCGCTCTGTTGATACGGCCGCTGAACTTGGTCTTGTTGTTGAGGACGCCACAACTGGGTTTGTGGGCGAGATCATGCGCGTGGACCGCGACTTACACACAGTCGAACTCGAAGACCGGCGCATGAAACGCAAAGTGTTTCCGTTGGGTCCGGGATTTCTGCTCGAAGGCAAGCCCGTGAACTTGCAGGCCCCGACCCGCACGAGCCAAGCCGCACCTGCTCGCACTGCTTCGGGTTCGCGAGCGGTAGCCAATCAGCGCGCTCGGGTCGCTTTGCCAAGCCGCATTTTCGTGGAAGGTCGCCACGACGCTGAACTGGTGGAGAAAATCTGGGGCGATGACTTGCGCGTTGAAGGCGTCGCAGTGGAATACATGGGCGGTGCCGACGATCTTGTCTCCATTGTTCGTGAGTTCAGCCCGGGGCCAGGGCGCAAGCTTGGGATCTTGTTAGACCACATGGTGCCCGGTTCAAAAGAGTCACGGCTGGCTGCCGAAGTCTCCGGCGAACCCCACGTGTTGGTTGTCGGTCATCCCTATGTCGATGTGTGGCAGTCGGTGAAACCTGAGCGTCTCGGGGTATCTGACTGGCCAGTGATACCTCGCGGCACCGAATGGAAGAAAGGCGTGTGTGAGGCGTTCGGCTGGCCACACGACGATCAAGCCGACATTGCGCGAGCATGGAAGCACATTTTGTCGAAGGTGAACACGTGGACCGACCTCGCTCCAGAGTTCTTGGGCCGAGTCGAAGAACTCATCGACTTTGTTACCGCGCCAGAAACTAGCAGCGAACGCTAGGCACTGGGCTCGTCTTTTTGCGTCTCAATCGAATGCTCTTGTTCCGTTTGATGCGCTTTCAGTTTTTTCCTTTGGGCGTACTCGCGTCTGGCAATAACCAAGCCGACAAGTACGCCAAAGAGAATCTTGCGGACAAGTTCGTGTTCGTCCAAATAGGTCACGATGGGATCGAGCCATGCGAAATAGGGCGAAAGGTCGGGCAAGTCCGGCAGATCTGGGATGAGACGAGCCAACCAAGCAAAGAACGGCCGCAGATACGTCATGGGATTGAGCCATCGCAACCAATCGGGCCAATCGATGGATGGCCAAGGGATGTTGATATCAGGAATCAGTGCCTTCACTGCTGCGACGAATGCCGCGATGAGCGCCCCAAGTCCTAAGAGAGCGAAAAGTGTGCCACCCACGTTGACCACAACGTGGCGCAACGACATCAGGGCCGGATAGCGCTGCTCAAATTCGTACCGGCGTTCGGCTCGCGTACCCGGTGGTGGCTTAAAGGACATCACCGTTGTGGTGCGCTCATTGAAGTCCTTGTACTGAACACTCCAAACTTTGCCGAGACCACGCCAACGCACATGCACATTCGTCTTGTTGCCAACATCGAACGAGACGCTCCCCCAGGCCCACGTTCTTTCTGCTTCGAGAAATTCGCCATCGATCCTCAACGCGGCGCGATTACCTTCAACGTCGGTCCACGTGTCGACTTCTAAGAAGCCATCTGGCGCAACGAACGAATACCCCCAAAGCACTCGCCTTTTATACCCTAGGTCACATTTCTTGTGACGAGATCGGCCAGCAGGCGACCTTCTCGCGTGAGGCGCACCCGGACTGGATCGCTGCCCGGCGATGATTCCAGCAGGCCCGCCGAGAGTTGTTGTTCGACGTGGTTGAGCAGCGATGCCTCGATACCTTCGCGCATCCGAATACCCAGCATGACCCGTTCAAGATGGCGTTCTTCCGAGGTAGGCGTTTCCCCATCCGCCGCTGGGCTTTCACCAGCCGCGAGTCGCTGCGCGTAGGCAGCAGGGTGCTTCACGTTCCACCACCTGCGGCCGTCCATGAACGAATGCGCGCCCGGCCCGATCCCCCACCATTGCGAACCGTTCCAGTAGCCAATATTGTGCCGACATTCAGCACCAGGCTTTGCCCAATTCGACAACTCGTACCAACCCAAGCCAGCAGCCTCAAACGCTTCGTCTGCCATGAGGTACTTGTCGCTCGTCTCGTCGTCACTAGGCATGACGACTTCACCCCGGCGTACCTTGCGTGCGAATGCGGTTCCGTCTTCAACGATGAGTGCATAGGCGCTGATGTGGTCTGGTTCTAGTTCGAGAGCAGCGTCGATGGTGCGTTGCCAATCACTTATCGACTCGCCGGGGCTGCCGTAAATCAAATCGACACTCACCTGCTCGAAGCCCGCTTCGCGTGCCCATGCAACCGCCTTGGGTACGTTCGCCGGGTTGTGGGTTCGGTCAAGGATCGACAGCACGTGTGGCACGGCAGACTGCATGCCAAACGAGATGCGAGTGAAGCCACCTTCGCGCAAAATGGCGAGCGATTCGGGCGTGACACTATCGGGGTTTGCTTCCGTGGTGACTTCAGCGTTGGACGCGAGACCGCAATGTTCGCGGACGCCGTCGAGAAACCGCACCAGATCAGAGGCAGGCAGTTGGGTGGGTGTACCGCCACCTACAAAAACCGTGTCGACCGTTCGCTGAGGCACCGATGCGAGTTCGGCTAGAGCAGTTGAGACATACGACTCTCGCGTTGCGCCTTCGCCCAGTTCAGTCGCCGTGTAGGTGTTGAAGTCGCAATAGCCACAACGCACCGTACAAAACGGGACATGAAAATACAGACCGAAAGCCACAAGGCCAGCCTAGAGTCTGGCCTACTGGAAATGAAAAGGTGCGCCGGGTCCGAAGACCTAGCGCACCTTCTCGTAAATCAAGATCAGGCGTAGAAGCCGTCCAAGATTTCCTTGTAGTTGTCTTCGACAACGCGACGCTTCACCTTGAGGCTCGGCGTGATTTCGCCAGACTCCACGGTGAGGTCGTTGTCGAGGATGGCCCACTTCTTGATGGTTTCCCAACGGTTGAGCTTGGCGTTGAGTTCTTCGATGTCCTTCGCGACGATCGCATTGATCTCAGGCGAGTTCACGATCTCGGTGTAGGACTTGCCTGCCATGCCGTTGCCTTCGCCCCATGCTGCGACCGCGTCTGGATCGAGCGTGATGAGCGCCGAGCAGAAGTTGCGTTCGTTGCCGTGCACAACCATCTGGCTTGCCAAGGGGCAAACACCCTTGAATACGCCTTCGATGTGCGATGGAGCGATGTACTTGCCGCCCGAGGTCTTGAAGAGGTCCTTCTTGCGGTCGGTGATCCACAGGAAGCCGTCTTCGTCAACGCGACCGATATCGCCGGTAGCCAACCATCCGTCGCCGACGAGCGCACCAGCGGTTTCACCTTCGAGATTGTGGTAGCCGGCCATGACACCTGGACCCTTGATCAAGATTTCGCCGTCTTCAGCGATCTTGACGTCCGTCCCTGGAACTGGCAGGCCAACCGAGCCGATCTTGAAGGCATCCGGGTGGTTTACGAACGAACCAGCAGCCGACTCGGTCAAGCCATAACCCTCGAGGATCAGGACGTTCGCCGAGTGGAACCATTCGGCAATATCTGCCGAAAGTGCCGCCGCGCCTGAGATGAAGAAGCGAACACGGCCACCGAAACGATCACGGATCTTGGTGAAGATGATCTTGTCGGCGAGTTTGTGCTGGAACGCGAGACCAGCTGGAACTGGCTTACCTGCGCGAGTGAGTCGCGAGACTTCAAGTCCGACCTTCTCTGCCCACTTGAAGAGCTTGAGTTTAACGCCGCCGTCTTCTTCCATCATCGTGACGATGCGGCCGTAAGCCTTTTCGAAGATTCGTGGTGCCGCGCCCATGAACGTCGGGCGGACAACAGCAAGATTGTCAACAATCTTGGGGACTCGTCCGTCGATGGCAGCAGCGAAACCGATCGCGAGTTGCGTCGACATGAGTACCTTGGCGAACGAGTGAGCCATGGGCAACCAACGGAATTCAAGGTCGTCTGGACCAAGAATGCCGAGCGCGCCAATCGCGGCACCTTCGTACGTCCACGTGTCGTGCGTCAGGCGCACGCCCTTGGGCCGGCCGGTCGTTCCCGAGGTGTAGATCAGGGTGGCAAGCGATTCAGGCGTGGTTGCTGCGATGCGATCTTCGATAACCGTCGGGTTGGCTTCGAGGTAGTCCTTGCCGAGTTCCTCAAGATCGGCGAGGCTGATGATCCAGTCGCCATCGGTGGCCCCGTCAAAAGTGACGACCTTGGCCACGGCAGGAAGTTCCGACTTTTTGGCGACCAACTTGGCGATTTGTTCGTCATCTTCAGCGAAGACGACGCGGCTATCGGAATCAGAAAGAATGTAGGCAGCGTCATCGGCGACGGTGCTGGGGTACACGGTGGTCGTAGCAGCACCAGCGGAGTTGATGGCCAGATCGGCGTAAACCCATTCGATGCGGGTGCCAGCAGCGATGGCCACACGCTCTTCGGGTTCAATCCCGAGCGAGACGAGGCCTGCGGCGAGGTTCTTTACTTTGGCGCCTGCTTGCGCCCAGGTGACCGAATGCCACTCTTCATCGGCATCGGGGTAACGGAACGCTTCCCGGTGCCCGGTTTCGTTTACTCGTGAGTAGAACATTTCGCCGACGTTCCTCGCCCTATTGGCGACGTACTCGAGCTGTTCTGGGGTTGCTTTCGCAGTCATTACTTCCCTTTCAGGTGCCATGTGGCGCGTGTGGTGTGAATCACTGTATATGACGAAGGTTACTTGTCGGTAGTCTCCCACACCTCCCGCGGCTCAACATCCGAGACGGATTCTTCGTTGGTATTGCCACGAAATCAGTGTGAACGAGAGTTACATCCGCACTCATGTGACCCATGTCTCCTTTACGCTGCGAGCAGCAGGGATTGCGAGTCTCGGAGCCCGCGTGAAACGCGAACCACTTGCGACCCACAGGCCTCTACATTCAGTCGGAGAATTCGATGTCGGACTACCCCTACACAGATCGTTTTGAAGTCAACCGGACCTTGCCCGAAGTGGGCCGAAGTACCGAAGACATTCTCGCTGAATTGTCGACAATGGCTAACGAAGAGGACCACGCTTGGGAAGGCGGCCACGTCTCGGGATCGATATATTGCGGTGACCACGACCACTATGCGTTCTTGACCGAGGCCTTCGGAAAGTTCGCCCACGTCAACGCCCTGCAACGGGACTTGTGCCCGTCTGCCACGAAGTTCGAGGGCGAAATCATCGCGATGGTGCTCGACATCTTGAACGCTGACGCCGTCACCGACGCTGAACCGGTCGGCATGGTGACGAGCGGCGGAACCAACAGCATCATGCACGCCATCTTGGCGTACCGCGAGCACGCAGCCCAGACACGCGGCATTACCTCCCCCAACATCATCATGCCCGAAACCGCACACGCCGCGTTTCACAAAGCCGCGCACCTTTTCGGTATCGAAGCCCGAGTGGTGCCGGTCGACCCCGAATCAACCGCGGTCCTACCCGAGGTGATGGAAGCGCAGATCGACGCCAACACCATCGCCTTAATTGGCTCGGCCGGAAACTACTCGTACGGCACGATCGACCCGATAGCCGAACTTGGCCAACTCGCGCTCAAGCACGGGACCGGCCTCCACGTGGACGGGTGCCTCGGCGGTTTCATTCTCCCGTTTGGTGAAGAACTCGGCTACGACATTCCGCCCTTCGACTTCCGCGTGCCTGGTGTCACGACCATTTCGATCGACACGCACAAATACGGGTATTCGCTCAAGGGCACCTCAACGCTCATGTTCCGTGACAAAGCGATTCGCAATTCCCAGTACTTCCACATCTTGGATTGGTCGGGCGGCAAATACATGTCGCCCGGTATGGACGGTTCACGCTCCGGTGGACTACTGGCCGCCACCTGGGCCTCACTGGTCAAGATGGGTCGCGCTGGCTATCGCGAACACGCGCGCAGCATTTTCACGACGGCCGACACCATGATGACGGCAGTACGCAGCCACCCCGAATTGCGCATCATGGGCTCGCCCACGTTCTGTTTCTCGTTCACCTCGGACGAGTTCGATATCTACCACATCGCCGACTTCATGCGAACTCGCAAATGGCGCTTCAACGGTCAGCAATATCCGAACGCGATTCACATGGCCGTGACTCGACCGCAGACCCAAGAAGGCGTCGCCGCCGCATTCGCCACGGACTTGACCGAAGCAGTCGACTACGCGAAACAACAACATGCGGCTGGCAAATCAGCGGAACTGTCCGCGATTTACGGCGGCATCGCCGGCGGACTGACAAGCGACATCGAAGAGTTCATCATCGCGGTGATGGACGACATGATGGACAAACAACAATCGCTACCGCCTAGCCGGCTCCCCACAGAATCATGAGTGCGCCGCACAAGGACGTCGTCCTTGCGATCGACCTTGGCAGTGGTGGCCCGAAAGTTGGCTACGCGACTGTAGACGGACACGTTTTGTGGTGGGAGTATCACCGTGGCGACACAATCGGCGGAGCTGCAGCACAAGATCCGAACGAGTGGTGGGATGTCATCATCGGCTATGCGCGCAATGGCCTGCGCGAAGCACAGATCGACCCGAACCGGGTGGTCGGGATTTCAGTGACGGGACAGTGGTCAAGCACGGTTCCGGTCGACGAAACCGGGCGTCCTGTCAGCGACTGCCTCATGTGGTGCGACACGCACGGCGCCACTCATGCCCAGAAGCGCTTCGGCGGTCCGGTCGCGGGATACAACCCTGCAGTGTTGGCTACCTGGCTGCGCCGGTCCGGTGGCGTACCCAAGCCGACTGGCGCGGACCCGATTTCACACATGCTTCACCTCAGCAACGACCGCCCCGACCTTGCCGGCAAGTCACGATGGTTCCTCGAACCTGTCGACCAGTTGACGATGCGATTTACCGGTGTCGCATCAGCGTCGCCCATGTCGATGACGGGCGCTTGGTTGACTGACAATCGCGACCTCAGCCGAATCGATTATGACCCCGTGCTCGTGGAGCGGGCTGGCATCGATCCCAGCAAACTCCCGCCCCTCGTTCAGAGCGGTTCAGTCGTCGGGATGATTCTCCCTGACGTTGCACGCGCGATCGGCATCCCAGAATCAGTAAAGGTGATCACGGGGGCTCCCGATCTACAAAACGCCGCAGTCGCATCGGGGTGCGTTGAGCCATTGCAAGCGCATATGGGCATGGGGACCTCAGCTTGGGTCTCTTGCCCTGTCACGTTCAAGAAGTCCAACGTCATCACCCAGATTGCTTCCGTGCCTGGGATTGGCGACGGTAACTATCTCATCGCGAACAATCAAGACAACGCCGGTCGCGCCCTCGAGTGGTATCGACAGGCTGTCTGTCCGGATATGTCCTATCGGGATCTCGAGGCAGAAGCAGCAACGTCACCAGCGGGCTCACATTCGGTGATTTTCACACCTTGGCTCAATGGCGAACGCAGCCCCGTTGATGATCGCTACGCTCGCGGCGGCTTCCACAACTTGTCGCTCGATGCCACACGTGCCGACATGACGCGAGCGGTTCTCGAGGGTGTCGCCATGAACATGAAGTGGCTCTTGCAGTCGGCTGAACGGTTCGCTGGCGCGAAGTTCGACACGATTCGACTCATGGGCGGCTGTGCTCAAATCGACCTTTGGTGCCAAATCTTGGCCGACGTGTGTGATCGCCGACTTGAACGAATCGAGCAACCGCTTGTAGCCGGACTGCGTGGGGCGGCTATCTATTTCGGACTAGTTGAGGGCTCGATCAGTCGTGCGGATGTCCACGGGCTGATCCCAATCGACACCGTCTTTACGCCAAATCCCGATCACCGCGCGATCTACGATCGCTTGTTTGCTCACTTCCCTGGCTTACATTCGCGCAATAAGCGAATGTTCCAGGCGTTGAACGGTTAAGACTTCTTGGTTTCGCCCGTGGACAGCGCCGCGATGAATGCTTCTTGGGGCACTTCGACGCGGCCCACCATCTTCATCCGCTTCTTGCCTTCTTTTTGCTTTTCAAGCAACTTGCGTTTGCGGCTAATGTCGCCGCCGTAGCACTTGGCGAGCACGTCTTTACGCATGGCGCGAATGTTCTCTCTGGCGATGACGCGCGCACCAATTGCTGCTTGGATTGGCACTTCGAACTGCTGACGTGGAATGAGTTCCTTGAGTTTGCCTGCCAGCGCGACTCCGTACGTGTAGGCGCTGTCGCGGTGCACGATCGAGCTGAACGCGTCAACCACTTCACCCTGCAAGAGGATGTCGACTTTGACCAGATCGGCTGCCTGCTCACCAGCGAGTTCGTAGTTGAGCGAGGCGTAACCCTTCGTGCGCGACTTAAGTGCGTCGAAGAAGTCGAACATGATCTCGCCCATCGGCAGCGTGTAGCGGATCTCGACCCGCTCTTCGGAGAGGTAGTCCATCCCTTCGAGTTTTCCGCGTCGCGTTTGGCACAGTTCCATGATCGCGCCGATGTACTCACTTGGCGCGAGCACCGTTGCGTTGACGACGGGCTCATAGACCTTGGCGATTTTTCCGTCGGGATATTCGCTCGGGTTCGTCACGGTGAAGTCGCGCCCGTCTTCCATCTCAACGCGATAAATCACGTTCGGCGCGGTCGAGATCAAATCAAGATTGAATTCGCGTTCGAGGCGTTCGCGCACGATCTCAAGATGCAATAGTCCGAGGAAGCCAATACGGAAACCAAAGCCAAGCGCTCCAGAGGATTCCGGCTCGAACTGCAGTGCAGCGTCGTTGAGTTGGAGTTTCTCGAGCGCATCGCGCAGGGTCGGGAAATCGTCGCCATCGATCGGATACAGGCCGGCAAACACCATCGGGTTGGGGTGCTCGTAGCCTCCGAGCGCTTCGGTGGCCGGGTTCGATGCGGTCGTGACGGTGTCGCCCACACGCGACTGGCGCACTTCTTTTACGCCCGTGATTAGGTAACCCACCTCGCCCACACCAAGCTGGCGTTCTTTGATGGGCTCGGGGCTGATGACCCCCACTTCGAGCATTTCGTGAACGGCATTGGTCGACATCATTTTGATCTTGTCGCGGTGGGAGAGTTTGCCGTCCATCACGCGCACATAGGTGACGACGCCGCGGTAGGTGTCGTAAACCGAATCGAAGATGAGGGCGCGCGCGGGAGCGTCGGGATCGCCCTTCGGCGGCGGAATCTCATCGACAATAAAGTCGAGAAGTTCGGGCACGCCAACGCCGGTCTTGGCTGAAACGCGAAGCACGTCGTCGGGGTTGCCGCCGAGGATGCCAGCGATTTCTGCCGCGTACTTCTCCGGTTCAGCACCAGGTAGATCGATCTTGTTGAGCACCGGGATGATGTGCAGGTCTGCTTCCATCGCGAGATAGAGGTTCGCGAGGGTTTGCGCTTCGATTCCTTGGGCCGCGTCTACGAGCAAAATCGCACCTTCGCAGGCTTCGAGACTGCGGCTCACTTCATAGGTGAAGTCGACGTGGCCGGGCGTGTCGATCATGTTGAGCACGTACGTAGTGCCGGCGTCGTCGCCTGAAGCTTTGGTGTGCGGCATGCGCACGGCTTGGCTCTTGATGGTGATTCCGCGTTCGCGCTCGATATCCATTCGGTCCAGGTATTGCGCCCGCATAGCGCGCGCGTCGACCACTCCCGTGATCTGCAGCATGCGGTCGGCGAGGGTGGATTTACCGTGGTCGATATGCGCGATGATGCAAAAGTTGCGCAATATTTCGGCCGGGGTTTCACCGGGCTTTGGAATCGTGGTCATGATGGGCCCATTCTCGCACTAGTGCGCCCACCGGCGAACCGATGGGCGCACTGAGTCTGTTGACGTTGATGTACGGTTTCAGATCACCACAGGATCGCGAGCAGGATGTTCGCAGAAACCAAACCGAACAAGGTGCGAGCTTGCGGGTTCGGGTTGTCTTTCTTCGCCACGATGAAAGCAACCACGGTTGCGACGAGCGCCACCACGAGTTTGATGCCGATCTTGATGTGGTTGTAGTCGCGCAGGTCGGCGGCTTCGCCGATTCCGACGAGGATCAAACCGGTAAGCAACGCGGCAGCAATGGCGTGCGACGCACCCTTGCGGATTTCTTGACTGATCGGGTTGATCAAGACGAGTGCGCCGATCCAACACACGATATGAACTGCGATCAAAACTGTATACAGGATTTCCATGATGCCCATCGTAGGTGACGCCCCGTCAGATCACGAACTGGCGAGTTGCCGTTCGGCGGTGCCTTTGCCGCGAATCACGCACTCTTGCGCAGGATCGCCACGAGGAAGTTGGATGTTGCCAACCAAGGTTTGACGTCCCAGGTGGCGAGCAACACATCATCGATCAAGCCTGCGTTGCGGGCGTCGCTGAGAAATTCACGATAGTCGTATCCGCGTCCGGCACCGAACCCCACCACGAGTCGCCCTTCGGGAGCGAGTACGGCGGCCAGGTTTTTCAACACGTCGCCGCGCGTACTGGGCGCGAGGAACGCCATCAAGTTTCCGGCGGCCACAATCAGATCAAACGGTTCGCCCTCCCCCATCGAGTCGAGGTCGAGCTCGGCGAGGTCTTGGGTGTACCAACTGGCCTCGGGATGGTCTTCTTTCGCGGCTTCGATCAGCACGGGGTCGACATCAACGCCCACCACCCGGTGTCCTCGCCTGGCGAGTTCGCCGCCGACGCGACCGGGCCCGGAGCCTGCATCAAGGATTCGTGCTCCGCGTTCGGCCATCGCATCGATGAGGCGCGCTTCGCCATGCAGGTCTTTGCCCGATGCGGCCATCGCCCGAAACCGCTGCACGTACCAGTGCGAGTGATCCGGGTCAGCTTCGATTTTGCGGGTCCAGAGGCTTTTTTCGACCATGCGTCCCATTCTCCCCCGACGCTGGACCACGCGCCTGCCATGTGCTGCCGTGTGCCTGAGCGCACTTACGTAGCGAAATTAGGCGGATCTTTTGCTTACCGTGTAAACGAACGAGGTTTCTTTGCCTTTCGCGTTCGGCATCCACATGAGTTGCAGAGAGTAACCCGTCATCTCGTAGGCAGCAGTTGCGAGATCTGCGCCAGGAATCGCATATATCTCAGAGCCACCAGCCGACTTGATGTTTCCACGCAGGGCCTCAACCTCTCGTGCAGAAACCCCAGAGAACTCGATCGTCCAACCCTCCATCGTGCTCGACCCGGTCTTGATCTCGCCTGTTGTGGGTAAAGGCACTGACTTGGGGAACCCCTTCGGCAAGCCCACGCCAGAAACAAAGGGCTTGTCCTTCGTGGCGTTGTCGATCGTCTTTCGCGTAGGGGTTGCCGACGGCGTGGGGCTCGCTGTCGCAGCGGACTTCGAGGCCGACGGCGTGGGGCTCGGCGTCACAGAACTACGCGAAGACGAAGGGGTCGCCGTGGGCCCAGCCTGCTCCGCCGAACCACCACACGCAGACAGCGCAAAACCGATCACGCTCGTGACAATCACCAACGCTGTGTGCTTCACAAATTTCGTCTTCGTCATGACATTCGTCCGCCGCTCGCTGGTATCGCCTTTGAGATCACTGTGAGGGACACACTACTGGGAAAGCGGGCGGATAGAGCCTACTTCTTGGTGACGCTGTAGACGAGAGTTTCTTCCCCTGAAGTCGAAGCCCACAAAACGCTCACGACATAACTGTCATTTTCGAAGGCGACTTGCTTCGAACCCTCGACCGATGATTGGAAGGTTTCTTTTCCGAACTTGGCTTCCAATTCGGAGACGAAAGCTTCGAAGGAAGTTGCCGTAACCTCATTGAACTGCAGGCCCCACCCTGTGTCGGCCGACTGAGACGCGAGCAACTTGCCCTTCGGGACGGGAAGATCCGAAGGGAAATCCTCGGGCATTTCGGCGCCAACGCCTACTTGAGTCTTGCCGTCCTTGCTTTTGACGGTGATGTTGCCATCGCCATCATCTTCGATTTGGGTTCCGGTCTTGTCTTCGACAACCTTTTCGGCAGCCTTGCCGCAACCCCCAAGAAGGAGACCGAACGACAAGGCAATGGCACCGACCGTGGCAAGCTTGCGAGATTTCATAGAGTTGAGTTCCTTCCGGTTCCGGCCAAACGCCCCCGTGGCTGACCTAGTAGATACACAATAGACGTACGCTGGCCATCACGGAATAGCTTTTCGCGATTGCGTCACGGACTGCTGCTGTCACCTGATTTGAGTCATCGGGCTATTCACTGGTAAAGTAGACGATTGCGTGTGCTGACCGGCTAAGGCCGAGCGGCAGACGACCACAAACTCGCGGGCATTTGGCCCGTAATTTCCGTAACAACGAGAGAACAGGTTTGCCCCGTGGCGAATATCAAGTCGCAAATCAAGCGCAACCGCCAGAACGAGGCTGCGCGCGAGCGTAACAAGTCAGTCCGTTCGGCGCTTAAGACATCGATCCGTCGTTTCGATGAAGCTGTCGAGGCTGGCGAAACTGAAAAGGCCAAAGAACTCGCTGCTGAGGCGAACAAGAAGCTCGATAAGGCCGCTTCGAAGAAGGTCATCCACAAGAACCAGGCTGCGAACCGCAAGTCTGCGATCTCAAAGAAGGCTGCTGCTCTCTGAGCCCCAGAACCACATAAAACAGGGTGCCCACCGCATGGTGGGCGCCCTGTTTTTTAGTGTTTGGTGTTTTTAGTGTGTGGTTTCGGTGGTGATTGCGCTGCCTTCGTGCGAGCATGCTCAGCGCACGTCGCGCGCTTTCGCTACGTCGATCACCAGCCGCTCGATAACCCAACCAGCGTCTGCGGCTCCACCTTTCACGTCCGTGTCTGCGTTCGCAATCACTTCGATCGCATGAGCAATACCAACGTCATTCCAACCTCGCAAGGTTGACCGAATCGCCTTTACTTTGAACGGCGGCATACCGTGCGCTTTCGCGATGTCCCCGTCAGACATCGCGGCTGAAGCCGACACTGACGCAAGACCACGCACACCCGATGCGAAGGCGGCGACCATAAAGACCGGCGAAACTTTGTTCTCAAACGACCAACGCACCTTTTCCAGCGCACGCGAAATGTTGCCTTCAAAGGCCGCATCCGCAATCTCGTAGGTCTTGATTTCGGCCCGACCACTGAAGTATTCATCGATCAGTTCGCTCGTGACTGGCTCCCCATCAGCAAGTGTGAGCGCTAATTGGTCGATTGCCCCTGCTAGCGCACGTAGGTCTTTGCCGATCGCGTTCACCAACCCGACGGCCGCGCGATCATCCATTTTCCGGCCACGGTCTCGCGCTTCGGCACGCACCCAGGCGGCATAATCGTTGTCGTATTTTGGTGCGTTGACCGCAACTTCATCGACTGACGGTGACGCGCGAAGTTTCTGCAGCAAGCCGCGACCTTTGTTTCCGCCTGAGTGAACGAGCACGATCGTGATCTCGTCTTGCGGGTTCGCGGCGTAATCAACCAGAGCGTCAGACGCATCGTCGGCGAGGTTTTCAATCTCCGTCAATACGATGGCTGTGGTCTCACTAAAAAGCGACGGACCCGTCATCCCGATGAGTTCAGCAGCGCTCACGCCAACCGACGTGGCTTCAACGAGGTTGACGCCCGCATCGGCATTCTTGATACTTGCCACGGCTTTCGCTCGAGTGCGGTCGCGCAAGTATTCCGCGTTACCGGTGATGAGA
This sequence comes from uncultured Aeromicrobium sp., assembly GCA_937873005.1. Lineage (GTDB taxonomy): Bacteria > Actinomycetota > Actinomycetes > Propionibacteriales > Nocardioidaceae > Aeromicrobium. The sequence goes on from CALMUY010000034.1 coordinate 14,906, forward strand.
AGGATTCGTCCGAAAGGGCCAGCCACAGTCACGAGGATAGTCTCCTCTCTGATCGAATCACCGTTGGACGATCGAAAGTTGACCCTCGTTGGCCACAACTGCGAAAGTTCCGAGCGTGTCTGTGCGTCCCGTGAGAATCTTTTTGTCTTCGAGTTGATTCGTCACACTCGCGTGGGGGTGCCCGTACCTGTTTTCAGCGCCCACGCCGATAAGCGCGACTCGCGGTTGAGTTAGTTCGATGAGGCCCGGCCACATGTCACCGCTGCCGTGATGCGGGATCTTGAGGACGTCGACAGGTTCAATATCGGCCGCCAGTCGTTGCGCGGTCTCGGCACCGATATCGCCGGTGAACAACATCGAAATGCCGCGGTGTTCGACTTTCATGACGATGCTGTCGTTGTTGGGGTCGTTGCTCGCGTGTTGGGTTCGCGGCCAGACAACCTCGATTCGAGTGTCTCCGACGCGGAGCGAATCACCCGCCACGACCGTGGTCACCGCCGGCACCATCGGTGCGCCTGAGGAGCCAACGAGCACCTCACCAACATCACGGCGCCGCTCGAGTCCTGCCCAGCCACCAACGTGATCGGCATGCGCGTGCGTCAAAACCACGAGCGGAACATGGCTGATGTTCAAATCACGAAGGCACCTGTCAATGTCTCGCCCGGACTCCCCCGCATCAATCACAATGGCGCTGTCGGACGTTAGCGGCAGGATGAAAGCGTCCCCCTGCCCCACATCGCAGGCAACTAGAACGGCATCTTCAGGTAGCCAAGTTCCAGCCGACGGACGCACGATAACGAGCGCCAACACCAGCGTGCACGCGGTCATGAATACTGCGCTATGCCCCCACCGAAGAAGAGCCAGAAGCACAAGTATCGCGACCGGTACGAGCCAGAACGGACTCACGATCCACGGCACCGCGGCACCGACCGCACCGGCCGACCATTGCCCCACCAGTACGATCCACGTCCCAGCAAGCCAAGCGAGCCACGCGAAAGGGATCGCCAACGGCGCCCACACGAGGTGCAACAGTCCCGCTAACAATCCCATGACGGTGGCCGGCGCGACGGTGATGGCAGCGAGCATGTTCGCCGCGAGGGAGACAAGTGAAACCTCTTGAGTGAGCACAGCTACCACCGGCAAGCACGCAAGTTGAGCAGCCAGCGGAACCGCAAATGACAAGGCCAGCCAGCGTGGGGCCCACGCCTCGAACCGTTGTGCAAGAGGTTCGGCGAGACAGACGATGCCGCCAGTTGCGAGCACCGACAACGCGAAACCGAAGTCTCGCGCCAACCACGGATCGAGCGTGAGCAACACGATGACTGCCCAAGCAAGAGCTCGTAGTCCGGCTGCCGACCTAGCCCGACCGAGGCCCATCACTGCGACCACCCCCATGACCGCTGCCCGTTGCACGCTCGGTTCTGGACGCGCGATCATGACGAACGCCACCGTGACCAGCAGCCCAGCTACAACGAGTAGTCGCCGCATCCCACACAGACGCAAAAGCCCAAGCACGACAGCCAACACGATCGTCAGGTTTGCGCCGGAAACCGCAAGCAAGTGCGTCAGTCCCGCTCTCTGGAACTCTGAGCGAGTGATTTCGCTTAATGCAGACTCGTCTCCCATGACGAGCGCTGGGACGAGTGCCGCTCCCTGACTCTTATCGCGATCGATCGGGGGGCCAGACTCGATCTCGCCCGTATTGGCTTCAACGATCGCGACTCGAACTCGATCGGCGGCATGCCACCACGCTGATTCGTGTGGCCCGATCTCGAGCTCAAGCACCGAGAGGTCAACAACGTCACTGGGGCGGGTTGAGGGCCGCAAACGTGCGCGCATCTCGAGGCGATCACCCAACGCCGGAGTCGCAACATCCGTGCCGAGGGCGATACTCGATCGCGCTTTGACACGATGCGTTTGCCCGTCGATAGCGATCTGGGTGAGGCGAACTCGAACAACTCCCCGCGTCGAGTCATTCGCGAAAGTCTTGAAGTCGGTCATCACGACGGCCTCGACCTGCGCTTCGCGGCGCTCCTCACCCCATGTATCCCATGGCAGTCGATCAAGCGCCGCTAGTCGCCACGACAATCCAGTTAGCACGATCGCGAGGATGAGGAACGTCAGCGAGATCATGTCGAACCGCGACCACGTGTAGGCGACCACACAAAGCGAGGCGAAAACTACCACCAGCGACCAACTCGCAGGAGCGTTCAACAACGCGATGACTGCAAGCCATGCCCCAATTGCGGCGGGCGCGAGCCGAACATCGTGCCCGCCCCTCACGCGTCAGACCGAAACGAGGGGGCGAAGTTTCGCCAAGGTGGCCTCGCCAATCCCCCGCACGTCCAGGAGGTCTTCGACTCGGGAGAACTTGTCGTTCTCCGTGCGCCAGTCGAGGATCGCCTTCGCCGTCACGGGACCCACCCCTGGCAGCGTTTCAAGTTCGGCTTGCGAGGCCGTATTGAGGTTGATGACACCGGAAGGTGCGTGAGCGCTTGCCCCACCGGATGCTCCCGAGGCACTAGCCGAATCAACGAGCAGCGGAGGCCCCAGCCCCACCCGGATTTGCTCACCGTCCGTGACTTTGCGCGCGAGGTTGAGGTCATTGAGGTTCGGTTTGCCGACGACGCCTCCCGCGCCCTCAATTGCGTCTGCGACCCGCGCGCCCTCGTCGAGGGTCACCAGCCCGGGGTTCTTCACTTTGCCTGCCACATGAACAATCACGCCGACTGGCCGAGACGACTCACTTTTCGAAGCGGTCGATGCGTCTCCCACACTCGATTCCGCTTGCGCACCCGATTTAAACTCGACAACATTTGAATTTGTCCCTGGCGAGTCACGGCTGCCCGACCCTGACAACAGCCACCAGCCAATTGCGACGAGCGCAACCACCCCGAGAAGCGCCATAAACCGGACATGCATCGATGTGACCGCGAATCGTTTCGGGCCAGGACGCACCGGTACGTCCGCTTCATCCTCCACCGGGTCAGGCAACGTCGCGTTGAATGTGGCGGCGAGTTCGGCCAACCGGCGGCGCGCAATTTCTGCCGGTGTCTCCTCAAAGTCGTTGTGCTGCATTCGGCGAGGCTACGACACAAGTCGTCACCGAAACGAGCGTCAACGTGGAATGTGGATAAGTTTGCTGAAAGCGCCCACTCACCCCACGCCAACCCGCACATTTGGCTTTACGATCATAGCGAGACAGTAATCACCGAGACCTTCTTGAACTGGAGCACCCATGGGAATCGACGACTTGGTCAACAAAGGCAAAGATCTCTTCGACCAGCACAAAGACAAACTTAATGAAGAAACCAGCGACAAGATTCTAGACGCTGTGGCGGATGCAGCAAAGGGGGCCGCCGGGGCCGCTCACGCGGACAAGATTGATGCCGCACGCGACGCTGCAGATAAGGCCCTCGGCGACAAGTAACCCCACCTCACCCTCAGAACTGAACTGAACGGGTGTCAGATGTCACCTCGTTGCGCGCAGCCAACAACGTTGCTTAGCGCGCGGCGATGGTGACGCCGATCATGCCTGGCCCGAGGTGCGCTCCAAGCGAAGCCCCCACCTCATCAATCGGAACCGATTCGCGACCCAACGCTTCGGCAAGCCGCTTGGCAACTGAGGTCGCTGGCTCCAACGCACCCAAATGCTGAACGCCCAAGTCAAACTCACCCTCGATCTCGCTTGCCTTTTCCAGCGTCAACGCCACCAGTCGAGACAACGCGCGCGACGAGGTCCGCACCTTTTCGAGCGGCGTCACTTCACCGTCTTCGAGCGTCAGAATGGGTTTCACCGAAAGCGCCGATCCTATGAGCGCCGCTGCCGTTCCGATGCGTCCGCCACGACGCAGATATTCGAGCGAATCAACATAGGCGAGCACCGCCGAAACTTTGCCCTCGTTGAGGGTCGCGGCGATCACCTCGTCGACAGGCCTGCCGTCCGCTGCAGCTCGAGCCGCACGTCCCGCCGCGTAACCTGTGGCGAGACCCACCTGCTTCGAATCAATCACGTGAACGGCGCCCGCAACACGAGTCGCCGCCACCTTGGCCGAATCGATCGTGCCGGAAATTTTTCCACTGACATGGACTGAGATGATGTCCGTCGCGCCTGCCGTAAACAGACTCCGATACACCGCCTCGAATGTCTCGATGGAAGGGCGCGAGGTGCTGACTGGCGTGAACGAGCCGAGCGCGGTCGTGATCATCTCGGACGTCACGTCAACACCTTCGGTGTAAACCTTCGCTCCGATGACGACCGAAACCGGAACCACATGGATCCCCAACTCGTGTGCGTCAGCGACAGACAACGATGCTGTCGAATCGGTCACGATCGCAATAGTCATGAACCAGTCCCCGCTAATTCCTTCGGATCACAGTGCTTCACACCACAATGCTTCACACCACGATGCTGACGAGTTTTGGTGCCTTGACGATAACTTTACGCACGGGTCGGCCATCGATCGCCTTCACAACGTTCGGCTCCGCAAGAGCGAGCGCGGTCAATTCCTCGTCAGACACATCGACCGAAACCTCGAGTCGCCCACGCACCTTGCCCAAAACCTGCACGACGCAGGTGACCGAATCTTGAATGATGAAGTCCGGGTTCGACACCGGGTACGGCGCAAAAGCGATCCCTCCCTCATGCCCAAGGCGCTGCCATAATTCCTCGGCGATGTGCGGAGCGAATGGAGCGAGCATCAACACAAGCGGCTCGATCACTTCACGCGATGACACGTTCTCTTTCGTCACATGGTTGGTGAGTTCGATGAGGCGCGCAATCGCAGTGTTAAACCGCATGTGCTCCATTTCGACCCGGACTTGCTCGATAGTTCGATGAAGCTCGGAACGTGTTGCCGCTTCGAGTGGTTCGTCGGTAAAGGTCGCCTCACCCGTCGTTTCGTCAACACACAAACGCCACACGCGCTGCAAGAAACGCTGCGAGCCAATGACTGCACGCGTCTCCCACGGGCGCGAAACATCCAACGGCCCCATCGACATCTCGTAGACACGGAAGGTGTCGGCGCCGTACGAGTCGTACATTTCGTCTGGCGTGACAACGTTCTTGAGGCTCTTGCCCATTTTTCCGTATTCGCGGTTGACCGGCTTGCCATCGTGGGTAAACGTGCCGTCTTCGTGGGCGACGACCTCATCGGCCACGACATACGCGCCACGCTCATCGGTGTAGGCGTAGGCCTGAATGTAGCCCTGGTTGAACAACTTCTGGAACGGTTCCTCACTCGAAACATGACCCAAATCAAACAAGACTTTGTGCCAGAACCGGGCATAGAGCAAGTGCAATACCGCGTGCTCCATACCGCCGATATACAGGTCGACACCGCCTGCGCCGCCCTCTGATCGCGGACCCAGCCAATACGATTCGTTGCGCGGATCGGCAAGCAATTCAGCGTTGTTCGGATCCGTGTAGCGAATCTCGTACCACGACGATCCCGCCCAGTTCGGCATCGTGTTCGTCTCACGGCGGTACATCTTCGGCCCGTCACCCAAATCGAGTTCGACGTTCACCCAGTCTTCGTTGCGTGAAAGTGGCGGCTCTGGGTTGCTTTCAACGTCGTCGGGGGCAAACGAATTGGGCGGGAAATCAGGGACCTCCGGCGACTCGGCCGCGGGCAGGTCATCTGGCAGAGCGATCGGGGGGGCCGTCTCGTCGTAGACGATGGGGAACGGCTCGCCCCAATAACGCTGACGGCTGAAGAGCCAATCGCGTAGACGGTAGGTCGTCTTGCCTGTGCCGAGGCTCTTGGATTCAAGCCAGGCCACGATGCGCGATTTCGCCTCATCAACCGAAAGCCCATCGAGCGACACTTCGTCGTTCGAGGAGTTGATGATGGTGCCTTCGCCCGCGTAGGCCTCCGCTAGTCCAACCTGTTCAGCCATAGTTGGCACGATCGGCAAGCCGTGTTCGGTCGCGAACTCGAAGTCTCGCTGATCGCCTGACGGTACGGCCATGATTGCGCCCGTGCCGTAACCCATCAACACATAATCGGCAATGAAGATCGGGATCTGTTCACCGTTGACCGGGTTTGTGGCGGTCGAGCCAAGTCGCACACCCGTCTTTTCGCGGCTTTCTTGACGTTCCAGTTCCGTCTTCGCCGCAGCGATACGCCGGTACTCGGCCACCGCCTCGGCTTGATCAGCGCTCGTGAGCGCTTCAACGAGTGGATGCTCGGGGCTCAACACCATGAACGTCGCCCCGAAAAGGGTGTCGGGGCGAGTCGTGAACACGCGGACTGGCCCGGCCTCGCTCGCGAAGTCAACCTCCGCGCCGTGAGAACGGCCGATCCAGTTGCGTTGCATGATCTTGACGGCATCGGGCCAATCCACGCGCTCGAGATCATCGATGAGTCGATCCGAATAGGCGGTAATGCGCATTTGCCATTGCTTGAGATTGCGGCGGAACACAGGGAAATTCCCGCGCTCGCTGCGACCTTCAGCAGTGACCTCTTCGTTCGCCAGAACCGTACCCAAGCCAGGGCACCAGTTCACTGGCGATTCACTCAAATAGGCGAGTCGGTGCTCGTCGATGACAGCGGGATCGTCGGTTCCGAGCTTCTCGATGAGTTCGCTAATCGGGCGCGCCCGCTTAGCTTCGGCGTCGTACCACGAATTAAAGATCTGCAAGAAAATCCACTGCGTCCAGCGCACAAATTCCGAGTCGATCGTTGCGAACGAACGGCGGTCGTCGTGCGCGAGGCCAAGCCGACGCAACTGTCGACGCATGTTCGAGATATTCGCAAGCGTGTTGACGCGCGGGTGCTCGCCCGTGCTGATCGCATGCAACTCCGCCGGCAGACCATAGGCGTCATAGCCCAACGCGTGCAAGACATTGTCGCCGAGCATGCGCCGGTAGCGGCCCACGACGTCGGTCGCGATGTAACCCAAGGGGTGTCCGACGTGTAGGCCCGCACCCGAGGGATACGGGAACATGTCCATGATGAAGTACTTCGAACCGTCAGCGTTCTTCGCCGCTGGCCCGTCAACGTTCGCCAAATCCCCTACGGGGTTGGGAGTATGAAATGTGCCTTCGGTTTCCCACCGGTCTTGCCAAGCCATTTCGATCTGGCCAGCAAGCTCGCTCGTATACCTAAAGTCATGAGTCGGATTGGTCACTGACCAAGATTACCGAGAGCCAGTTCGGTGCATCTCGCTGACTTCAATCGTTCCCGCAATGGCGACAATTTGACTGGGGTTAGCCGTTCGACAATGCGCAGAATGTTTCGACCTTGCGGGTCGGGCCGGACACGATGAGTTCGTCAGATGCTGTGATGAACGTGTCGGGAACGGCGTAGGTGAAATCCTCACCTCGCTGCTTGATGCCGACCACAGTAATGCCATATTTGGCGCGCAGTTGCGACTCCATGAGCGTTTTGTCTTGAGCAACTTTTGGCGCACGAGTACGAGCGATGGAGAACCCGTCGTCGAACTCGATGTAGTCGATCATGGCGCCCGTCACCATGTGAGCCACGCGTTCGCCCATCGCCGACTCGGGCCGGACCACGTGCGTGGCACCCACGCGTTCAAGAATGCGCGCGTGCTTCGGATTGATGGCCTTCGCCCACACTTCCGTCACACCCAACTCGACGAGGCTCAGCACCGTGAGGACGCTCGCTTCGATATCGGTGCCAATTCCGACAACCGCGTGCCGGAACTGTTCGGCCCCGATTTGACGCAACGCTTCGGTGTCGGTGGTGTCAGCGGCGAGCACGTGGGTGAATTCGCTCGCGTAGCGCTGCACGAGCGCGATGTCTTCGTCAACGGCGAGCACTTCATGACCCAGACGCACGAGCGAGTGCGCCACCGAAGAGCCGAACCTGCCAAGCCCTACGACGAGGACTGGTGTCTGTTTGGATTTCTCGACCTTAGCCAATGATCGGCCTTTCCTCGGGCAGGTGGAAACGCTGCTGCTTCTTACGCAATAAGAATGTGGATGCGGCGGTCACAGTACCAACACGACCGATGAACATCAACACAATCAAAATTAGTTCACCAGCGGTTCCGACGCTCGCGGTGACTCCCGTGGACAAACCAACAGTCCCGAACGCAGAACACACGTCAAACATGATGTCTGCGTACTCGGCATCAGAAACAAGCATCAGCGCCATGCTGGCCGCCGAAACAAGTGCGATCGCGATCAAGGCGATGCTCAATGCGGTGCGGATAGTGGCCGAGCCAATTGAACGCACCCCGATGCGCACCTCAGGGTCACCACGAAGCTCAGCCAAAATGACGTAACCCAACAACAGAAACGTTGTGATTTTGATGCCGCCAGCAGTACTCGCGCTGCCGCCACCAATGAACATCATGATGCTCACGAGGTTTTGAGTCGGACCCGTAACTTGAGACCAGTCAAAACTCGCGAGTCCACCGGATCGCGGCATAATCCCCGCCTCGAATGCTGTAACCAGGCGATCCGACATTCCTTGTGAACCGAGCGTGGCCGGGTTGGTCCACTCGAATGCCAAAAACGCAAGCGTGCCAACTATGGCTAGCCCAACAGAACCAAAAACGGTGAGACGCGTATGAATCGTCCAGCGTGAAGGGGTTCGCCACCGTCGGTTCAGTTCGGCAAGTACCGGAAAGCCGACGGCACCGAAAAACACGACCATCGAGATAGGGATGATCACCAGAAAGTCGCCCGCGTAACGCGCCAGGCTATCAGAATGCAGCGAAAATCCCGCGTTGTTGAAGGCCATGACGGAATCGAACAGTCCGTGCCACGCCGCTTCACCCCAGGAATCGAAATATTGCCCGTGATAACGCAGAGTCAGCAAGACAGTAGATGTTCCTTGAAAGATACCCATGGTGATCGCGACACGCTTGAACAGCGGAGCAACCTCGCCAATATTTACGACGTGCATGTCCATCTGGGCAGCGAGTTGCGTTCTCAACCCCAGACCGCCACCGACAAAGACGCCAATCACGGTCGCCATAGCGATGATTCCGATACCGCCAATTTCGACAAGGATCAAAATAACGACGTGACCGGGGGTTGACCAGTAGGTACCGATATCAGCGGTAGTTAACCCGGTCACAGTCACGGCCGACGTGGCAGTAAACAGCGCGTCCATGAATGTGGGGGATTTTTCTCCAGCCCGCATCACGGGAATATAGAGAAGTATCGTGCCCAACACGATGAGTGCGCCAAAAGCTAACGGCAATAGCCGAACCGGGTGGGCCAATGCCGCCGCGATATCTATACGTCGAGGCCGAAGCACGACCTGACGTTACACCCGAACCAACCTCGAATGCATCAGGCAATTCAATTCTTGCCCTGGCGGCGTTCCGTGTAGATTTCCTATCATGCCTTCCGGAACCTCCCTTTTTCGCAGTCTCAATGCTCGTCTCGGTGATTCACAGGCACTCCCGATCTTGCTGATATCGAAAGGTTCACTACTCGCGGCGCTCGTCTGCGTGGGCTTCGGCTGGGATCTCGCAGCCGGCATTGCTCTCATCGTTTCGACCTTGTGTGAGTTTCCGCTCGAGCACCGAACGAAGGCGCTTTCGCTGCTCTTTACGCAAGCTTCGTTCGGAATTCCGGTTCGCTTCACCGTGCGGATCTTGATCGCGCTGCTCGCGACGAGCGTGCTTGACGACCGGGCGACGAGGCTTTCGCTCGCCGCGGGCTCCATGCTGCTTCTTGCTGTCTTGTGTGTCCGGGTTCTGCATACGGAGTATCGCCGGGTCGGGCCACTCAAGCCACTACGCACACGCGGAATCACCGGCAATCCACACATCGATGATGCTCCCCCGGCGAACCTCGTGCTCGTGGTCGGCGTACAGACGCTTGTGCTCGTGGTGGCAGTCGCTGGCGCCTCGTGGTGGGCAGTGCTGGCCGCCACGCTCGGTTCCGCACTAGTCCTTGCCGCTGTGACGATCCCCAGCGTGCGTGCCTCGTGGCGTATGCGTATGGCGAAACGCAAGACGGGCTTCACGCAGCCGCTCCAACAGGTCCAGAATTTCATCAACGAGACGAAACCCGAGGTGATCGTTCATCTGTCGGGACCAGGCGATGCCGCCTATCAGATCAACACGTGGCTGCCAGCGCTCGAAGCGCTCGATCGCAAGGTTCTCATCATCATCAGAAACCTAGAACTGTTCGAGCGAGTAGCCCAAACTCGACTACCGGTGCTCGGGCTACCCTCGCCCGGCGAACTGCTCATGCTCGATTTCGCGAACGCCAAGGTGTCGCTATTCCCCGCCAATACGGGCGACAACATTCACGTCTTGCGCTTACCGGAACTCATGAGCGCCTTCATTGGGCACGGCGACAGCGACAAGAGCGCCTCGAATAATCCGTTCTCGCGCGCCTACGACGAACTCTGGGTGGCCGGCGAAGCCGGTGCTGACCGCTACCGCACCTCGAACTTGGGTATCGACGAGAGCAGGTATCGCTTGGTGGGCCGACCCCAAGTAGACGGCATCACCCAGCACCCGAAGATTGGCGAATCAGAGATTCCTACCGTGCTTTATGCGCCGACATGGGAAGGGGTCAACCCCGAACAGGAGTATTCCTCGGTCCGTGCGATTGGCCTGAAACTCGTCAAACAACTCATCAGCGACGGGCACGTGCGCGTCATCTACAAGCCACACCCGTTCACGGGGCAACGCGATCCGCGTTATCGCGCGAGTCACGCCGATATCGTGCGTGCTTTAAACGAAGCGAAGGCAAGCAGCGGAATCGACCATCGCGTCGTACGCAGCGGAGCGATCAGTCCTTGGTTCAATGAAGCAACCGGACTCGTGAGTGATATTTCCAGTGTCGTGAGCGACTTTCTTGCCTCTGAGAAGCCGTATGCCGTCTTCGACCATGAAGATATCGGCGCCAAAGCGTTCCGTGAAGAGTATCCGTCGAGCGCCGCCGCCACCATCATTTCGCGCAATGGAGACGGCATCGGCGAATTTATCGATGTCATCACCGATCGCACACCCGATCAACTTGCGCAATACCGGTCAAAGCTGGCTACCTACCTGCTCGGGCCAGCTGAAAAGCGCACAATCGGCTCGTTCGTGGCCGCTGTCGAAGAACTGATTGCCCGCTCTGAGAGCGAGCGTGCTCAATACCGGTAACGATTGCAGGTAATCTATCGGGGTGACTTCGCCGACCGCTCCGTTCGCCATAGCGATCGTGACCTTCAACCGCTCCGAACTGCTCGACGAACTTCTCGCGAGCGCCTTCGCGATGGAAGATCCGGCCGACTTTCTTGTCGTTGTCGACAATGCGAGCACCGATGACACGCAAGAAGTCGTCACGCGTTGGCAAGAAAAGTTCGGGGCCGACGTGCTCATCAACCAGCGCCTCGACACCAACACGGGCGGAGCCGGCGGCTTCAGTGAAGGCACTCGAGTCGCACTTGAACTAGGCGCCGAATGGGTGTGGCTGATGGACGACGACGTCGAGATCATGCCCGATGCACGTGCTCGCTTCGCACCCTGGATGCAACGGTTCAAGGTGATTCACGGCCGCCGTTACGACGTCGACGGCACGCCCTTCTATTGGCAAGCGAAGTTCAACCAGTTTTTGGGAGTCCCGCTCCCCTACACTGCCAAGGCGTTCAACACGGATGGCTATGCCATCACCAACTCGGGAACGTTCGAGGGCATGCTCATTCGCGAAGATGTCGTGCGCGTCATCGGTTTGCCGGACCCTCGTTTTTTCATTTCGTGGGACGATGCGATCTACGCGTGGTTGGCGTCGCGCTCAACTGAGGTTGCTTACGTGGACGAGTTTGTGTTGCAAAAGAAGCGTGCGCAAAAACAAGTGAACCTCGGAATTCGTCATTTGAACGATTCCAGCCCCCTCGCGAAGTATCACGTCATGCGGAATCGCGCCTATGTTGGCCGCTATTTCGAAATCCACGACGGCTTGAACCGATTCGGGTTCGCTTTGGGAACCGCGCTGACGTTCGCCAAGGAAGTGTTCCGCCTCGTCGTGGTGGAGCGCGGCTTCAAGGGCTTCGATGCCCTCGTGCGCGGCTGGAAAGACGGTCGCACTATTTGGGCAGACAAGTCATGGCGACCCATGCCGGCTTTGCCCGCCCCCCCCGCGAACGAAAACGAGGCGTGACATGACTGACGTGCTTGTTGTTGGTTCCGGCTTCTTTGGACTGACCGTTGCCGAACATTTAGCAAACGATCCTGGCGTGAAGGTCACCGTGATCGATCGCCGCAACCACATCGGCGGAAACGCTTATAGCGAGTTCGAACCCGAAACGGGCATCGAGATCCACCGCTATGGCGCGCACTTGTTCCACACCTCGAATGAACGCGTATGGGAATACGTCAATCGCTTTACCAGCTTTACCGACTACCAGCACCGCGTGTACACGAACCACGGCGGCGAAGTGTTCCCGATGCCCATCAACTTGGGCACCATCAACCAGTTCGCTCGCGCTGCCATGTCGCCAACAGAGGCGCTCGCTTGGGTCACCGAGCATGCGGCTGAAATCAGTGGCGAACCTGCCGACTTGGAAGAAAAGGCCATCTCGTTAATCGGTCGGCCGCTCTACGAGGCGTTCATTCGCGGATACACCGCCAAGCAATGGCAAACCGATCCGCGTGAACTGGGCGCAGACATCATCAGCCGACTGCCCGTGCGGTACACCTACAACAACCGGTACTTCAACGACACGTACGAGGGCTTGCCCACCGACGGATACACGGCATGGCTGGAACGCATGGCCGACCACCCCAACATTGAGGTCATCCTCGAAACCGACTTTTTCGACGAATCCCAACCGTGGAACAAAAAAGCCACCGTCGGCCAACTGCCGATCGTGTACACCGGCCCAGTCGATAGGTACTTTGATTTCGCGCACGACGCGCTCGGCTGGCGCACCCTCGACTTTGAAACCGAAGTACTCGCACTCGGCGACTTCCAAGGCACCACGGTCATGAACTATGCCGACGAAGAAGTTCCCTACACGCGTATTCACGAGTTCCGTCATTTCCACCCCGAACGCGCCTACCCGAGTGACAAGACGGTTATCATGCGCGAGTTCAGCCGATTTTCCGAGGTCGGCAGCGACGACGAACCGTACTACCCGGTGAACACGGCCGCCGACCGCGAGAAGTTGAAGGCCTACCGCGAGTTGGCCGCCAACGAACACAACGTCCATTTCGGTGGCCGGCTCGGCACGTACCAATATCTCGACATGCACATGGCGATTGCCTCGGCCATGTCGATGGTTGACAACACGCTTCGGCCAGGTCTCTGACATGAGCGGTGCACGCGTCGGTGTTGTACGGCGACTTCAACTGTGGCTCATCGATCGACTGCGTGCCTCGCGAATCTGGCCGGTAGGTCTCGCTGACAAGCGCGCCGACACGCATCGACTTGAGCAGGCGCTCAACGCCGAGGTAGTCGTGTTCTTCCCAACCGGCGCCGACAGCCTTTACCAACTTCGGCCCTGGTTGAAGGCCTTCGAGACACTGAACGAAACTCACCGAGTTTCCATTGTTTTCCGCGACTCACGCGCTGCTGCCGTCGTGCGCAGAGAGTCGAATCTCGATTGCCTCACGATCGCTCGCTACGGCCAACTCGATGCGATCTTCTCGCGCAGCAACGTGAAACTCGTGTTGTACGTCAACCATGATCCGATCAACTTCGAGTGCTTGCGATTCACTTCGATGCTGCACGTATACGTGGGGCACGGCGATAGCGATAAGGGCGTTTCGGTCTCGAATCAGGTGAAGGCCTACGACTACTGCTTCCTCGCCGGCCAAGCCGCCATTGATCGAACGTCCACGAGTGTGATGGCGTACCCGGCTGCCGATCGCTCGATCCTCATTGGCCAACCGCAACTCGATAGCGATGTTGTGGCCACGCATCCGGATCCGGAACGCAAGACGGTTTTGTATGCGCCCACGTGGGAGGCATCCCAGCCTTCCGTCTCGTACGGTTCACTCATCACCCACGGCCTCGCGATCATGCGTGCGCTGCGTGGCACCTACCGAGTGATTTATCGCCCGCATCCGCTCAACGGCGTGATCGACTCGGCCTACGGCGAAGTCGATTCGGCCGTGCGGGCGTTAGCCGATCGAGTCGATACGGATGTTCCGCTAGCGCAGTCGTTCGCTGACGCCGACGTACTTATTACCGACGTTTCGGCAGTCGCGCTGAACTGGCTACCCAACACGAAACCGCTCGTGATTACCAAACCTCGCGTGCCAATTCCGCCGTCGCGTCTCATGGAAACCTTGCCGCTGATGGAAGCCGGCGCTGATTTTGCCGCGATAATTGCCGAGCACCTGAGCGCCGACCCCACCGCAGCCGCGCGGGCTGAACTCATCGAGTACTACCTCGGCGATACCACGCCTGGCGTCGCCACAACACGATTTGTGAGCGCCTGCACCGACGTCATTGCTCGCCGCGATGTCTGGTGGGCAGCGCGTCAAGCCGACGGCGCCACCGGGCCCTAGCTAGTGCCTTAGTGCCCGCCACCAATAGCGGCTGGGCCCTCTCCCCTGCGGATGTCGATGACGTGACCCGTCATGTCGGCAACCAACACGTCGAGCGAGCGACGAGCTACTTCAAGCGAACTGAGCAGCGTGCCTTCTGGTTCTTCACCAAACGCTTTCGTGCGCATCGGTGTGCCCGTACGTTCCGGGTTAACAC
>CALMUY010000035.1 GCA_937873005.1 uncultured Aeromicrobium sp.
ATCGACTGCCCAATCCATCCGAGTGCGCCACCCAAGCATTTCTCCGATGGGTTCTACCGAGACATCGAAATCGATCTTGGCGATGCGGGCCAGTTGCTCACGCACAACAGTAGTGAGCAGCTCGAGTTGGCCGGCTTCATCAACATGCTGAAAATCGCAGCCACCACACGTGCCTGCGACCGGACAAGGTGGCGATACACGGTGTGGTGAAGCCGAGAGCACTTCGATTGCATCTGCGCGCAGGAACGTGCGAGATTCCTCCGTTACGCGGATTTTGACGCGCTCTCCCGGCAAAGCATGCCGCTCAAAGATCACACGACCTTCGTGCCTCGCCACCATGTGCCCGCCGTGAGCGACACCAACAATGTCGACGATCATGCCGTCAATTCCGGTCCAATCATGCGGTAACGACCGTGTCATGTGGCCGGCTTTTCCAAAGGCGTCGCGTTGCGAGAAAGGAGCCAGCCCATCGCCAACAGGCTCGCTATTTGAAGTGGCCAACCTAAAGCGATCTTCGATGTGGCTAGCCAACCGACTTGGTCTGCTGCCCACAAAGGATATTGAACGACCACGCGAAGAACACATGGCAGAATCAATAGCCACGTGAGGCGAGTGCAGAGCGTACGCATGCCTCGGTCTTTACGCCATTCGGTCAAGTCTCCCACCATGCCACCGACCAGAAAGCCCATCAATGGCCAGCCGATCAGGATCGTGAATGTCAACACGATCGCGTAGGCACCGTTATACAAGATTCCAGGCAAGAAAACGTCCCTGGCTTCCCCTGTGCGCGAGGCAAAGAAGGCGGCCAGTCCAATTCCGAAGAGTGCGTTCAGCACGAACTGAAGTTCGGAACGTTGCGCCAACCGGACCACAAGCATCACGAGCGTAACGCCAATCGCCAAAACGAGAGCTTGTTTCAATTCCTTCGCGCTGAGGTACCAGATCGTGAAAACTAACGTGGGAACGGCGGTCTCCACAACGCCGCGAAATCCGCCAAATGCCTCGGCGAGTCGCTGCCTTACGAGTGCTTCAACAGTGCCAAAATCGGCAGCTTCTTTTGCGCCTTCAGTGGTCTGGGAGTCGTCGCTCACGTTTCTAACGCCTGCATCTGCTCAGGAACAGTCAATGGGAGGGGTTCACCAAGGAGGCGTGCTTCTTGACCGCGTCGGACAATGACGTCCTTCACGACTGCAACGAGAGCAGATTCTGGACCCCCGTCGAGTGCGGCGGGTCCGATGATGGTTGCCCGAAGTAACCATCGCGGGCCGACAACACCCATGAAGCAAGCAGGCTGCACGACGTCATTTCCCTCAGGGTCTTTGGCTGGAAACTGAGTGAGAACTTCGGTTCCGAATACGCCTTGGCGTTCAACCGGTTCAGCTCCACGATCCCGGATCTCCGCCGTCACGTCGTCGATCAAAAGATCCCAATCATTGCCCGATTTCGAAGCGGCGATGGCGCGCAACTCCACCGCGGATTCGTGAAGACCAACAAGGACAGCGACGTGGCTTTGACCGTCTGAAGCAACCTGGAGTTCAAGCCCAGGCACCCCCCTAACCAAAATCGAACTGAAATCCAAGTAGTCGGGAGTGATCTCCCTTTCGCTGGCGTCCCAAGGCCCGCTCGCGCGCAGGCCGTCGGGTTGGGGCCGCGAAGCCTCGGTTGGAGGGGTGGACTTTTTGTGCTTTGAGCCGAAAGCCATGAAAAACCTTAGCCTTTTTGGTCGATATTGATTGAGCGGTGACCGCCTGAGGAACCATAGCCGCCTGATCCGCGTGCGCTGTCAGACAATTCCTCAACCGGCACAAACTCGACGGTCTCGACGCGTTGAATCACCATCTGGGCAATTCGATCACCGCGTTCGATTGTGATGGCCTGGGTTTGATCGAGGTTGATGAGCAGGACCATGATTTCGCCACGATAACCGGCGTCAATTGTTCCGGGTGTGTTGACGATTGACAATCCGTGCCGAAGTGCCAATCCTGAACGAGGATGAACGAACGCGGCGAACCCGTCGGGCAACGCAAGCGCGATTCCCGTCGGGACTAATACTCGTTCACCGGGCTGGATTTCGACGGTGATCGTCGAACGCAAATCGGCGCCCGCATCGCCAGGTCGCGCGTATGAGGGGGCCTCAAGTTCAGGATCGAGCGGTATGTAGGGAATGCGCGTCACCTCTTGAGGTTACTGCCCGAATGCCAACTGGCACCGCAAGTGGTGCAAAGTATTCGTATGAGTGACTACTCAGAGCGCCGCGGTGTTTCACCTGCCGGCATCGTGATCGCGCTTCTTATTCCGACCGCAGTCGCTTGGGTGTTTCTCGCAGTGGACTCGTTAATCTATGCAGCCGTGGCCACGGCTTTGGTGGCCATTGGAGTTTGGACCCTCACATTTGTTCGCGCTCGCGAACGGGTTTCGGTCGGTCCTGAAGGAATAAGGGTGGGGACGGTCATGCTCGAAACAGCGTGGCTCGGTGACGTCTCTGACTTGAGTGGCGCCGCGTGGACCGACGCACTACATGATGCTGGACATTCCCGATCATGGCTGTCAACGCGTAGTTTTCATGACGGTGGCGTAAGGATCATGAACACGGATCCTCATGATCACATTGCAGAATGGTTCGTGTCTAGTCGTAATCCGATGGCGCTAGCCTCGGCAATCAGACAGACTAAAGACGGTTCAGTCATCTAACTCGTTTGAGGATAAATCAATGGGCAAGAAGCAGAAGAGTGCCACCCCTAAGGAAAGTTCGGAAGAAGGGGGTGCGATCAATACCGGCGTCGCGGGACGGGGCACCTGGCGTGCTTTTGACGCGTCTGCCGGAATCGCCGCAGGGTTGCTTGCGCCTGTCCTAGCTCGTGGTATTTGGCGAGTTGCGACGGGACGTTCAGCGCCAAAGAATGCCCACAGCCCGGAAATCAATATGACCGAGGCCATATTGTGGGCGGCACTTGCTGGCGCCCTGGCCCAGGTCGTGAGGGTTGCCTTGGCCCGTTCTGTTGCTAAGTACTGGGAACACTCAACTGGTGCTCCCCCACCACAGAGCAAGAAGAAAAAATAGGTTTTGTACCCTCATTTTTGGGCACAAAAAGAGCCCTGAAGTTCGGATTTCTCCGAGTTTCAGGGCTCTTTTTATTGCGCTATCAGTAGTCGCAATCGCGGCAAATAAGTTGCCCTTTGGATTCGCGTGCGAGTTGGCTTCGGTGGTGGACCAGGAAGCACGACGAACACGTGAACTCGTCGGATTGCTTCGGCACAACTTTCACCGAAAGCTCTTCATGTGACAGGTCGGCACCGGGCAACTCAAAAGACTCCGCTGCTTCAGTTTCGTCTTCGTCGACCTTGCCCGAGTTCTTTTCATGGCGACGCGCTTTGAGTTCTTCGATACTGTCCTCAGATTGCTCGCTCTCGTTCTTGCGAGGTGCGTCGTAATCGGTAGCCATGAGACCTCCAGTCGTTTCTTGTGAACCGGGCAGATTCTGTCATACCCGGTTTGTCAATGCACCACCGGTACTGCTCATTGTGGTGGCGTCAAAAGCCACAACGTCGCACTAACGGAAAAAAGTCCCGTGCCAGTTGGGGGCCGGCGACCATCGTCAGGCGTTCGTCCGCTTCTTGGTCAAGCCCTGAACTTACAAGGCCCGCTTCCTCGGCGATGAGTAAGCCTGCCGCAAGATCCCACGGCTTAAGGCCCTGTTCCACAAAAGCATCGAGCTCACCAGACGCCAACGAAACGAGGTCGAGTGCGGCCGAGCCTCGCCTCCGGATGTCTCGAATGTGCGGAAGGAGTTCAGCAATGGCACGTCCTTGACGAGCCCGGATTTCTGGTTGGTAGCTAAAGCCAGTGCCTACGAGAGCATGACTGAGCGGGGTTGCCGGCGGTCCTTCGAGCGCGATGCGTTGGCCGTTGACAATCCGCCATGCGCCTTTACCCCGTATGGCAGCAAACTCACGGCCCGTTTCGATATCGATAACGACGCCGATAACGCGAGTACCGTGCTCGGTTGCGCCAATGGATACGGCGTAACCGCCGAGGCCGTACATGAAATTGACCGTGCCATCGATCGGGTCGATTATCCATTCAATCCCGGTGGTGCCAGGGGTGGAATCGCTCTCCTCCCCCATCACTGCGTCGTTGGGTCGAACGTCAGCCAGATACGTCCGAATGAGTTCTTCGCACCCACGATCAAGTGCTGTGACAACGTCAGTTGGACTCGACTTCGTGTCTGCCACGACAACGCGGCCTGCCGGGCGGTTTTCACGGACCCATTCGGCGGCCACGCGACCGATATCGCTCGCAATGGACAAAAGGGTTTCATGCGACATGCGTGACTCGTTCCTTATGTCGTACTAGGTGCAGTGGCGACGAAATGGACATCTGATGAAACGGTAGTCTCATGACCCCACGATCCCACGGTGATGCTGGTGCTTCGTCAGCGGTGCACGTGAGTACAGTGGCGAAAGAATGTTTCGAACGTACCGTTCCGTCTTGCAGACTCCTGGCTCTTTAGCGTTTAGCTCGGCCGGGCTGGTTGGTCGTGTCCCAGCATCGATGACCGGTCTCGGCATTGTGTTGCTCATCGAAACCACGATGGACTCGTTCACTCGAGCCGGACTTGTGGCCGCGGTGTACATTCTGACGTCTGCCGTTGCGGCCCCGATGCAAGGCAGGATCGCTGACACGTTCGGCCAAACACGGGTGCTCATTTTCGCTCCGATCCTCTACACCATCGGGATCGCGTTTCTTCTGCACGGCGCTCTGAACTCCTTGACTATTGCTCTCGTTGGTGCAGTTGTTGCAGGCACCGGCGCACCTCAGACCGGAAACATGGTGCGGACTCGTTGGACGCATTCCCTCGAAGACAAAGAGCTTCTCGGCACAGCCTTTGCATGGGAGGCGATCCTCGACGAAGTCGTATTCATAATCGGTCCCGTCCTCGTCACCTTTTTGACGCTGAACGTCGATCCGAGATTGGGACTGGTAGCGGCGGCCGTCTCTGCGTTGGCGGGAGCTTGGTTGCTGGCAGCGTTGCAGAGCACGACCCCAGAGCCCACACGGCGCCGTGAGATTGAAAAAGATCCGCTCAACGGGTTTCTGCTCGGGATGCTGATCATCGCGGGCATCGGTGTGGGAGTTGTTTTTGGCTCGTCTGAGGTATTGATCGTGGCATTCACCGACGAACTGCACGAGAAGCATCTTGCCGGCTGGGTCTTGGCAGCGAGTTCGATCGGTAGTTTGCTCGCCGGCTTTGTGGTGGGCGCCCGCCCAATGGCGGGTGAACCGTTGACTCATTTACGGATCTACACTCTCGCCCTCACTGTCGCGCTCATTCCGCTGCCATTCCTCACAACCACTGGCCAACTGACTATCGGCATGTTCGTGATGGGACTTACGGTGGCTCCGACGCTCATCACGGCCGTAAAACTGGTCGAGCGCGTTACTCCACTTACCCGACTCACTGAAGCACTCACCTGGGTGTCCACAGGCTTGGCGGGCGGCGTCGCGCTTGGTGCAGCCGCCTCGGGGCGGGTCGTTGACGTGGCATCTGCTTCTGCAGGCTTCTACGTTGTCATTATTGCTGCCTTCTCATCGATGATCGTCGCGATGCTGACCCCGATATCACAAACACTTGACCGTTCAAAGAACATCTAGGTTCTTCGGCGCGTCACCCATTTCCACCCGTAATGGTCGATAGCATCAGTGGGAAGCGAAATTTAGGTGGAGGCTCCGCACATGCGCGAATTGGCGATAGTTGGACTATCCGACAATGGGCGCTTTGTCGTGGCTAAGGATTCCACTACCGGGGAACAGTTCCGTTTGAGCGTAGATAAGCGGCTCACCTCCCTCATCGACCGTGCGCCCAGCGCATCTTCTCGCTCCGGACAAATGGAGATTCCCATGGAAAGTTCCCTCACACCCCGCGATATCCAGACTCGCATTCGCCGTGGCGCGAGTGTCGAAGAAGTCGCAGAAGCCGCCGGTGTCACCTACGAGCAGGCTTACGGATTCGCTATCCCTGTCCTTGCAGAGCGTTCGCACATGGTTGAGGCAGCCCGCGCCACCTCTGTTCGCCGTCGAAACGTTGGCGGTACGCCAGTTCCGCTGTCAGAACTCGTCGATGCCCAGATCGCCAAGCACGGCGTGGTTCCTGAAGAAGTAACCTGGGACTCTTGGCGGCGCGAAGATGGCCTCTGGACTATCACCGTCACAACAAATGGCACGCTCGCTAATTTTGTCTTCGATCAAAAGAGTCGTTACGTCGTCGCGGACGACGAAGCTGCTCGGAATCTCGTTGGCGACCTCGCCACTGCCGAACAACATGAGATGGCACTAGCCGATGTCGTGGCCGACAATCTGGTTTCCGACGCACCAGTGGCTAACAGTGGTCCGGCCGCTGG
The DNA here is from genome assembly GCA_937873005.1 of uncultured Aeromicrobium sp. Classification (GTDB taxonomy): domain Bacteria; phylum Actinomycetota; class Actinomycetes; order Propionibacteriales; family Nocardioidaceae; genus Aeromicrobium. Next base: position 6,400 of record CALMUY010000035.1, read on the forward strand.
CGCGATTCATTCGCTGAAGGAAGCGCGCGACAAAAAGGCTCAAGAACAACTTGACATGCCCAGTGAACTTGAGCAGCAGAATCTCAGCGATTCTTCCGATCGTGAAGAAATGGCACTGGAAGAGAGTGTCGCTGTGCCAGAGACGAGGAAGCCGGCAAAGAAGCCTGCGCGTCGCAGTGTTCCCAGTTGGGACGAAATCATGTTCGGCGGCAGCCGCGAGTAGCGTAGCCGCATCGCGCTAACCACGTGAGTTTTGATTCAGTCAAGCCTCGCCGAAATGGGGATCTTCCAGTATCTCTAAGTTGCCACGAATACTGGTATTGAACGTTCAACATCAGTGATCGACCCATGAAACCCGGACATGAACATCTCAACGCTGTGGAGTTGAGAATGGAAAACCCCAAAATTCCCGCGTGAAGCGACGACAACGTCGCCAAAACGTTGGGATACGCGTGGGTCTAGTGGGCCAAACCAATCAAGGGTTTCATCACGTAGGCGAACGTCGGCCCGTTCACCAAGCTTTCGCCTCCACCGATCAGCGACACGCTGTTCGGCGCCTGCTTCGGTATGTATGTGCCGGAAACGTGCTTCACCAGCGAAAACAACCACATCATCAAGAAGTTCTTGATGCTCGACCACATCAAAACGACCATCCAATTCGATATCGATCATGCCGTGATCGGCTGTCACGACCAACGTTGTGTCAGCAGGAAGGCTTGCGCGAATCTCTGCAATATCGCGGTCGATAGTTTCCAACGCCGACCGCCATTCGTCAGAGTCGACGCCAAATGCATGGCCGGCAAAATCGAGTGCAGACTCGTACGCAAATACAAGGGAACTCTCACCCATCTCGCTGGCATTGCAAACTGCTACGAGACGCTCCCACGCGTGTTCGACGCCAACGAAGGGAACGCCCCGCTGACTGCACCGGGTGAGGCCACTGAACTCGAACTCGTCTTTGTTGATGACGGTGACCGCGACGTGTTCTTGGGCGATTCGTTCAAACAGTGTGGGATGGGGTTGCCACTCCAACGGATTGATCGAGTCGTCCCAACGCAAGGTGTTGAGGAATCGGGTCGTGCCAGGAATTCGGCAGGTATATCCGGGCATGCCATGACTGCCAGGCAACAACCCTGTGCCCAGGGATGTGAGGTTCACTGATGTGGTCGACGGCACCACCGATGGCACGCCGGGAACTTATGTCAGTTTTGAGAGGAAGGGTGCACGTTCGCGATGATTCTGTACGAGTTGTAGGCCCATCCCGTCCACGAGCAACACGACGTATCTCCGAGACGTTGGCAGTGCCATGGTGTTCTCAAAACCACGAACCCCCATCGCCCCAGCGATCGAGCCAATTAGATCGTGAATGCTGGGCGAACCAGATGTCATTGCCCGCCACCGATCGTCGCTTCATTTAAGAGACGGGCGAACTTCAAGACACGATCGACCGCCTGTCCGCCATCAGCTGCGGCGGAGATACGCAAAGAAAAATCGTCACTCGCGATCGCTCCCGAATACCCATGATCGGCTTCACAATCGGGGTCTTCGCAGCGGGCTGGTTCGAGATCGATGCGCGAAACAGTACCCCACCCAATCGTCAAGACTACTTCGCGCAAGGTGTCACTTTCGCTAGCCACGATCCGAGAAACAACGACCGAGGTGATTCTGTTGGTCGATACAGCCTCAGCCGACGTGGTCGTGTACGGCTCAGGCAATAGTGCGTCGCCAGGATGCTCGTCCGTATGCGTCAAGATCACGCGGCTTGGCGTCAAGACCACGACCGTCATATGCCTACGAATCTCGTCACGATCGAACGTCGGCGCATGGTGGGAAACGAAGGACACAACCGGTTCGGTACCGATCGCATCGTCTAGTGCGCTCAAAACCGAATTTGGGTGATAACCACTCGTCAAAATTGATTGGCGCAAGTCTTCACGATGCTGTGTGCTCATTACTGTTCCGTTTCCGCCAAAGCAACCGGTTCGCTCAAACGGCGAGTGTGCATATCTCGACGAGGCTCATTGCTCGGGACCACTTTGGCGCGGGCACTTAAGGCAACGTAACCGTCGGTACCAACAGCAACGGGTTCCAAGTCGAGCGAAGCCACTTCAGGCAAGTCGTCTTTCAAAGCGGCCAAACGAAGGACGATGTCTTGAATCGCATCCACATCCACCGGCTCCGAACCCCGGTAGCCAAAAAGCAGAGGCGCCGATCGAATGCCGCGAACCATCGCTTCTGCATCAACATTCGTCAGTGGTGGAATGCCGTATGAGCGGTCTTCGAGCAACTCACTGGGGGCACCGGCGAGGCCGAAGGAAATCAATGGACCGAAAAGACGATCTTCAGTTGCCTTAAAAGCGACTTGAAGCCCGTCTGGCGCTGACGGCTGGACAAAGAAGGACGTGTCGGCTCGCATTCCGGGCCATGTCGACATGCCGTTCCAAGCTTGGGTCATGTCTTCGGCGCTGTGGATTCCTCGCCAAATGTGCGGCAGGTCTGGGCGCGCTCGAAGGTGCTCGCTGCCTGCCTTCAACACAACGTCCCAGCCAAAGGACTCCCCCGCTTCGAGCGCTTCTTCCAAGGAATGCACATTGCGCCATTGGAGTAAGTCGATTCCGTAGCAATCGAGGAGAAAATGCACCTGTTCAATCGACAAGACCGCTCCACGCGGTGCAATCTCTAACACCTCGCGAATCAGGGCTTTTGCGTCGCCGGTTCGATAACTGAGTTCGATGTGATATTCGCCGTGATCGCGTGCCGCCCACTGTGCGTAGTTCACGACACGGGCCAGCGCTTTTACTGCCGACTCGGGGGCGACATACGACGGCACGGATCCACGTCCGGCAAGTCCGCCCTGCAAGTCAGGAACACGCAGCAACATCGGTAGACCCTTGCTGGCAAGGAACGTTGACACGATGGGCTTGTCTGATTGTTCACCGATCGCGGCCAGCACGTCAGCGACTTCCTCGCCACCGGTTGATACTGGCGGCGTGTACACCACGACGAGCGCGTCGATATCAGGACGCAGCAGAGCATTTTCAATGGCGATTTCAAATTGCTCTGCTCCGGCCGACGAGCTCAACGTGATCGGAGGCGCCACTTGCAAACCTTGAGATTTCGCCGAGTCGGTCACGATGAGTGCCACCGCGTCGGAGTTCCCGACAACCCCAATGCGATTGCCACGCGGTAAGGGCTGGTGGGCAAGCACTTGAGCCACATCGAACATTTCGTCGAGAGTGTCAACCTGAATGACTCCGGCTTGCCGGAACATCGCATCAACGGCGCGCAACGGCGCTGTGCTCGGCCGAACAGCGTGACCGACAGGAACACCCTGAGTCGAGCGCCCTGACTTCACGGCAACGATCGGCTTACTTTCCGAAACCCGCCGCGCAATTCGCGAGAACTTGCGTGGATTACCGATTGATTCAAGATAAAGCAGCACGACTTCGGTGGAATCATCTTCAAGCCAGTACTGCAAGAGATCGTTGCCAGACACATCGGCACGATTTCCGGCGGACACGAAGGTGGATAGTCCTAAGCCTTGGTCACTCACCGTTTCTAGGATCGCTGAGCCGAGGGCGCCTGATTGGCAAAAGAACCCAGCACGGCCAGGCGGCGGCATCGTTGGGGCTAGCGAAGCGTTGAGCCGAGATGAGGTCGCCGTATTGATGACACCAAGGGCGTTGGGGCCAATGAGACGCATGCCGTTAGTTCGACATAAGTGCAATAGCTCTTCTTGCCGCGCACGTCCGGCGGGACCTTCTTCAGCGAAGCCGGCCGAAATCACGACCAAACCGTGAACACCTTTGTCGGCACAGTCCTCGACGATCGTTAAGACGTGCTCCGCGGGTACGGCGACGATCGCGATATCTACTTGATCGGGGATGTCCTTGACTGAGTTGTAGGCGGGCATCCCCGACACTGCTTCAGCCTGGGAATTGACGGCATAGACCTTCCCCGCAAAGTCGGCAAGCACCAAGTTTCGTACGAGCGTCTGGCCGACGGAGTCCTGTTTACGACTCGCGCCGATGACCGCAACCGATTCAGAATCGAAGATGCGCTTAATCGATGCTGCCTCTGCCCGGTGTTCGCGCGCACGCATCACGTTCAACGAAGAGTCTGTTGAATTGATATCGAACACGAGGTGCTGTACGCCATCTTCCAGCGTGCCGCTGATCGTGTATCCCATCTCTCGGAATACCTGAAGCATTCGGACATTTTCAGGAAGTACTTCGGCCGTGAAATGTTGGAATCCGCGTTCGCGCCCTGCTTGTGCCAAATGCTCAAGCAACAGTTGACCGATTCCACGGCCTTGGTGGGCATCTTCGACGAGGAACGCGACCTCGGCTTCATCATCACTGATGCCGTCGTAGCGGCCGACCGCAATGATCTCGTCGTGGTACGTCATCACGAATGCGACGCGCTTGTGGTGGTCAACTTCGGTAAAACGCTTAATATCGCGCTCCGAGAGCTTTGGGTACGGAGCAAAAAACCTAAAGTACTTCGATTCGGGCGAGACGCGGTCATAGAACTCGACGAACTTGGTGGCATCGTCAGGCAGAATGGGACGAATACCCGCGACACGGCCGTCCTTCAACAACACGTCGGCTTCCCAGTTGGGTACGGGATTGTCAGAATCGCTCACGAGTCAAACCTACCTGCCGGACGGCGTGCCTGACAGCATGATGAGGTTCAAAATTGCATGATAATTCTGCGCTTACTCGTGACTAAGCGCACATTGTTCCAAACGGGAGAGGTTCCATGGCTCGTAAGACCCGCGACAACGCGGTAATCGACGACGACTTCGAAGAACACATTCTTGACACGAATGTCGGCGACGAAATGCAAGCGAGCTTCCTCGAGTACGCCTATTCGGTCATCTATTCGCGGGCCTTGCCCGATGCTCGTGACGGTCTAAAACCCGTTCAGCGACGCATCTTGTACACCATGGACGATATGGGCCTACGGTCCGATCGAGGGCACGTGAAAAGCGCTCGCCCTGTCGGCGACGTGATGGGCCGATTCCATCCGCATGGGGACGGCGCCATTTACGATGCGCTCGTTCGAATGGTCCAAGACTGGTCATTGCGCCTACCGCTCATCGACGGTCACGGTAACTTTGGTTCGCCCGATGATCCCCCTGCTGCCATGCGCTATACCGAGTGCCGGCTCGCCACACCTGCCGAAGCAATGACATCACAGATCGACGAAAACACGGTCGATTTCAAGCCGAATTATGACGGGCGTGAACTCGAACCAGTCGTGTTGCCTGCCGCTATACCGCAGCTCTTGGTCAACGGGGCCACGGGGATTGCCGTTGGCATGGCGACCAACATCGCTCCGCATAACCTCATCGAAGTTGTCCAGGCACTGCGGCACCTCATCAAGAAACCACAAGCCACACTCGATGAACTCATGCGTTTCGTGCCCGGCCCGGACCTGCCAACGGGCGGTCGCATCGTCGGGCTGGAAGGAATCCGCGAAGCGTACGAGACAGGCAATGGATCATTCCGAATCCAAGCGACGACCCGCATTGAGAGCGTCACGCCACGCCGCAAAGGCATCGTCATTACGGAATTGCCATTCAACGTCGGCCCAGAAAAGATCATCGAAGCGGTGAAGAAGCTTGTGGTCGCGAAAAAGATCGACGGTATCGCCGATCTTAAGAACCTCACGGACCGCAAAAATGGTTTGAAAATCGTGATTGAGATCAAGAACGGCTACGTTCCCGAAGCCGTTCTCACAAAGCTTTATCGCAGCACTCCTCTCGAGTCATCGTTCAGCATCAATTCGGTGGCGCTCGTTGATGGACAACCGCGGACGCTCACGCTAATCGACATGCTTCGGGTGTTCCTTGAACACCGAATCGAGGTCGTTCGTCGTCGCAGTGCCTTCCGACGCGACAAGGCATTAGACCGATTGCACTTGGTGTCGGGTTTGCTCATCGCAATCGTTGATATCGATGAAGTGATTCAGTTGATTCGTTCGTCTGACGATCGGGCCGAGGCACGCGAGCGGCTCATGAGCGTTTTTGATTTATCGCTGTCACAAACTGACTATATTCTCGATTTGCAGTTGGGACGCTTGACGAAGTTCTCGCGAATTGAACTGGAAAAGGAAGCGGAGTCTCTACGGGCAACGATTGATGAGTTGAACGGTTTGCTCAATGATGAGACCGCTCTCAAGGAGCTTGTTAGTCAGGAACTCGCGACCGTTGCCAAGGATTTCGGTACCCCCCGTCGAACTGTTCTTCTTGAGGCCTCTGGTGCGTTGACGACGACGGCGAACGTTGCCCTTGAAGTTGCCGACGACCCATGCTGGGTGCTCTTGTCGACACGTGGCTTGGTGGCGCGCACTGGCACACAAGAGCCGTTCGGCCCAATTCGAGAGCGTGGTCTGCACGATGGGGTCACGCATATCGTTTCATCGACAGCTCGCGGTCAGGTGGGTGTCATTGACGAGCACGGCGTCATCCATCGCCTTGAAGTCATTGACTTGCCTGTCTTGCCCACGACTGCCGAAGCCCCTCGACTCGGCGGCGGAATCGGATTGAGCGACCTGTTACCGAGCGTGGATCGTCCGCTCGCGATCGTGCCGCTCGTTGAATCCGGACTGGGCCTCGCGCTCGCCACTCGATCCGGTGTCGTGAAACGCGTAAAGCCAGAAGTTCTCAATAAGGACTCCTGGCCTCTGATCAATCTCGACGACGGCGATCTCGTCGTGGGTGCAAATGCCGTTCATGGCGATAGCGACGAACTCGTATTCATCACAAGCGACGCTCAACTGTTGCACTTCAACGCAGGTCTCGTGCGCCCGCAAGGACGAGACGGCAAAGGGATCGCAGGGATCAAATTGGGCGCCGGCAACGATGTCTTGAGTTTCAACGTGATCGCACGCTTCGAAGCGGCGCATATCGTGACGAATGCTGGAATGTCACAAGCGCTGACCCTCGGGATGGGTGGTTCGGTCAAAGTCTCCCCCTTGTCAATCTATCCGACGAAAGGCCGTGCAACGGGTGGTGTCCGCTGCCATCGATTCCTTTCCGGCGAAGACGTATTGACGTTCGCAGCCTGCGTCGATGGACTGCCACTCGCGGCAAACGACGCTGGCAGTCCCATTGACCTACCTCAGGTAAGCCATCGGCGTGACGGATCTGGCCAACCAATCGATGGCCAGATTCACGGTGTCGCCACCGCATTAGATACCGCGACACGTGAGTGATGAGTGTCACAATGACACCATGACCTGACCTATGGTTTGGGTTCCACTTCTGGTGGCTAAGTGGCGGCCTTTTTGAAAGGCTGATTGTTATGCCCCGTGCTTATCCCGCCGAGTTCCGAGCCCGTGCTGTCGCGTTGGTTCGGGCCGGCAAGGAACAGAAACAGACCGCGACCGATTTAGGCATCCACCCTGTGACCTTGTCGAAGTGGGTCAAACAAGACCGCATCGACCGGGGCGAGGTCCCTGGTATCTCAAGCAACGAGTCAGTGGAGTTACGTGCCTCGCGCCGGCGGATCGGTGAACTGGAGACGGAACTACTGATCGTGCGTCAGGCAGCAAAGTTCCTAGGTGAGGATCGTCCGCGCCCAAAAGGCTCTACCCGGTGATTGACCGCCTGGCTGACATCGGGGTTCCTATCGACCGTTCCTGCCGTGTCTTGGGGATTACCCGGCAGAACTACTACAAATCTAAACGGACACCGACCACTCCCACGCAACTTCGCCGCCAGTGGCTGACTGGAGTGATCCGTGAAGTACACGTGGCCTCACGTGGCACCTATGGCTATCGGCGCGTCCATGCAGAGCTCACGCTCGGCATGGGCATTACGGTCTGCGAGCGGACCGTGTGGTCGTTGATGAACCAAGCGGGCCTTTATGGGCTGCCTGGGCCGCTTCGAGTTAAGCGACTCAGAGGTGTCGTCACCGCTGATGATCTGGTGAACCGGAAGTTTCATCGCCTACGACCAAACGAGCTGTGGGTCACCGACATCACGCAACATAGAACGCGTGAGGGCTGGCTCTATTGCGCCGCCGTTCTCGACACGTACTCCCGCCGGATCGTGGGCTGGTCCATCGACTCTAAACAGGACTCAACCCTTGTCGTGAACGCCCTCGATATGGCCATCAGAAACCGGCGGCCCGGCCCCGGCGGTATCGTTCATGCGGACCACGGAACCCAGTTCACCTCATGGATCTTCGGCGAGAAGATCCGCTCTGCTGGACTGCTGCCATCATTCGGGACGGTCGGCGACGGCCTCGACAACGCCATGATGGAATCCTTCTGGTCCTCGATGCAAATCGAACTACTCAACCGGCAACGGTGGAAGACACGAGTCGAGTTGGCCAACGCGATCTTCGACTACATCGAAATATTCCACAACCGTCAACGCCGCCATTCCGCACTCGGCTACCTGACCCCAATCGAGTACGAACTACGCTCTAATCAAGACACCATCACCGCTGCCAGTTAGCCACCCAGACTGGAACCCAACCAGTGGGGCAGGTCACCATGAATCGTCTCGTGGCAGTTGTCAGCAGTGTCCTCTTATGCGCGAGTCTTGCCCTCGCTGGTTGTAGCCAGAGCGCACCCAAGGAAGAGCAGAAGACGGTTCAAGAGACGATCTCCGACATCGGTGTGGAATTCGCCGAGGCGAAATACCTTGAGTTTGCGCTCACGACTGAGAAACTCCCATCCGATGTAAACGGAATTAAAAGCGCGATTGGTTCGGGAAACCGCACTCCCGCGTTTGTAGGTGACATCGATCTTGTGACCGGCGGAACGGCGGTGGGCGCCGAAGTCATTTCGCTCAATGGTGAGGTCTGGGCCAAGACCGCCGTGGGTGGCCCCTTATTCCTGAAGATCGATCCGGCCTCGATCGACGCGCCTGACCCAGCCCTGCTCGTCGGTACGTCGAATGATGGGCTTGTTGGCATCTTCGATCAGGCAACGGACCTCAAATCAGACGGCAAATCTCGCGAAGGGAATCTGGTTCTCGAAACCATCGTGGGCACACTGCCGGGTTCGCTCTTCGCCGATTTGCTACCGACGGCTTCGGGCAAGAAGCCCTTTACCGTAAAGTTCCGAGTTACCGAGAAGGGCACGTTCCACGATCTCATGGTCACGGGCGAGTTTTATCGCGGGAATAAGACAACGTACCGTCTCAAGATCTCCATCCCGGAAAAGCCAGTCACCATTCCACAGCCGAACGCGTGAACATGACGGCCCCGAATCGCGCAGTCGTTGCGCTGCTCACGGTTGGCGCCATCGCTATTGGATTCGCGGCGGCAGACACCTATGTCGTGGTGCTGGCACTGCCCGAAATGATGACCGCCACGGGACTCAAAATCGATGACCTTCAACGTGCAGCCCCCATTGTTTCAGGCTTTCTCTTGGGGTATGTCGCAGTTCTTCCGTTGATTGGCAAAATTGCCGATATTCGCGGCCGAGTTCCCGTACTTTTGGCGTGTCTTGTGATCTTTTCATTCGGGTCGCTCATTACCGCTGCGGGACACGACTTGAATACACTCGTCGCTGGGCGTTTTATTCAAGGCGTAGGTGGAGGTGGGCTCATTCCCCCGATCCTCGCGCTGATCGGCGACACGTGGCCCCCCGAGAAGCGTGGGCTCCCTCTTGGTGTCGTGGGAGCAGTACAAGAGTTGGGCTCAGTACTTGGACCTCTATATGGTGCAGCGATACTCGCTTTCGGTAACTGGCGAGATATTTTTTGGCTCAACCTCATCATTGGACTAATCCTCGCCGCAGTCCTTGTGAAGTTTCGCGATACAGAAACCCACGTGCCAGCGCGAGAACCTACCATGCCTGACCGACTGAGCATCGCACTGTTTTTTCTTTTGTGGGTGCTCACTGCGTTGTACTTGTATAGGCCAGACGCTTTGGTTTCTGGTTACTGGACTGGCTTGGCGTACTTACCGCTCGTAGGCACATATTCGGTGTCAAGTCCTATTGCCCTCGTGCTCATTGCAGCTTTCCTCGCTCTCATCGTGCGTTCTCTGGCTGCCGAGAACGCACTCTTCAACTTCCGCACCTGGCGAACGATCGCTTACGAAATTGACCTTCTGGGTGCTGCGCTTCTTACCCTCACGCTCGGTATGGTGGTCCTCACTTTCGCTACCGCGGATCATGAAACCGCCGGCATTAGTCCACTAGCACCAGTCTTTATTCCGATCGGTGTGGTGGCACTCCTTGGCTTCATCTGGCGGCAAAAGACGGCTTCTGCACCGCTGATCGCCCGCGGCACTCTCAACGAGAAGCCCGCTTGGGGTTCAATCCTCGTTTCGCTTTTTGTTGGTGCAGCGCTCATCGCAGCACTCGTCGATATTCCATTTTTTGCCAGGCTCACGATCGCGCAGAATTCGCAACTCGATGCGGCGCTCGTGCTCGTGCGCTTCCTTGTAGCGTTGCCCGTGGGTGCGCTGGTTGGCGGTTGGCTGCTACGCAAGATTTCTGCAGCTAACCTCACGGGCGTCGCGATGTTCTTGAGCGCCGCCAGTTTCTTTGTGATGTCGCGTTGGCCAGCGGATGCCCTTGAACACACAGCCGCCACGCTTGTCTTGTTGGTTTGCGGGTTTGGTTTTGGACTCGCTGTCGCACCGGTCAACGACGCCTTACTCGCATCGACCAAAGAAGAAGTGCATGGCTTGGCTAGCGCATTACTCATCGTGGCTCGAATGATTGGAATGCTCGTCGGAATCTCTGCCTTGACTACGCTCGGACTCAATGCGTTTCACAAAGCGATCGCCGCGCTTCCTCCAGTGACGACCCTCTGCAACGGCGAGGAGACCGCCTGCGCTGCCTATGCGAATGCGATCAGGGACGCCGGCATTGCGCAACTTCATGCGGTTTTCTCGGGCGCGATGGTGTGTGCCCTCGTTGCGGGCACCCTCGGTGTTGTTCTACTTCGCACGAGGGCTACCGTGAATGTATGACTTTGAATTCGCCTTTCGCAGACCTCCTCGAAGCTAACCAAGCGTATGCCGAAGCGCATGGCACATCGCACTTCGACGGAATCGCACACGCGGGCGTCGCCATGGTTACGTGCATGGATTCGCGAATTGAACCGCTCAAGATGATCGGTCTCAACCTTGGTGATGCAAAGATACTTCGTAACCCTGGAGGACGAGTAACAGATGCAACACTCGTCGCGCTCGTCTTGAGCGTCTCGTTGCTCAACGTGAATCGGATTCTTTTGGTGCAACACACCCGTTGTGCGATGGCCTCTTCTACTGAAGATGAAATGCACGAGAAGTTATCGGACTTTTCGGGCACAGACACGACTTGGATGTCATTGGGCACAATTACCGATCAAGAGAAAACTCTTCGCGCCGACATTCACCGTGTAACGAGCCACCCTCTCATTCCAGACACAATTGAGGTCGGTGCTTTTCTCTACAACGTAGACACCGGAATCTTGAATCCCGTCATTTGATTCAACACGTCCGGACTAACGTTCTGAGCGCATACGTTTAGTAGTCGAGTTCCTCGTCTGACATATGCCCGGCGTTTGCCACGATGAAGGCCTTACGCGGTGGCACTTCTGTTCCCATCAACAAATCGAAGACTTCTTCTGCTTCGGCAGCGTCATCAATCGTGAGTCGACGCAAGGTACGCAGTCGTGGATCCATCGTCGTGTCTGCCAACTGAGACGCGTCCATTTCGCCCAAGCCTTTGTATCGCTGCACGGGGTCTTTCCAACGTACGTTGCGTTTTGTCAGATCAGCCAAGGTGCGTTGAAGTTCCGGGTCGGAATAGGTGTATACATACTTATCTTGGCCCTTTTTAGGATTGACCAACTCAATTCGATGCAAGGGCGGAACTGCTGTATATACCCGGCCCGCTTCAATCATCGGCCGCATGTACCGGAAAAATAGCGTAGCCAGCAAGCAGCGAATGTGTGCCCCATCAGAATCGGCGTCAGCCATAAAAATGATGCGCCCATATCGTGCCGCGTCCGCGTCAAATGTGCGCCCTGATCCGGCTCCCACGACTTGAACAATTGACGAGCATTCCGCGTTCTTGAGCATGTCGGAGACGGATGCCTTCTGCACGTTCAGGATCTTGCCGCGAATTGGCAACAATGCCTGAAACTCCGAGTCTCGCGCCGACTTGGCTGTGCCGAGCGCAGAGTCGCCTTCCACAATGAACAACTCTGATCGTTCACTGTCCGTCGTACGACAGTCGGCTAATTTTGCGGGCAAGGCGCTGGACTCGAGTGCGTTCTTTCGACGCTGATTATCTCGCTGTTGGCGAGCAGCGATGCGGGTCTTTGAAGCGGCAGCGACCTTCTCCATGACGAGTTTGGCTTTCGCTTTGTCCGCCGCTTTCGTGCTGGTGAGAAACTTCTTCAATTCAGCCGTAACGACCTTGTTGACGATACGCGTCACCGGCGGGGTGCCCAGCGTTTCCTTAGTTTGGCCTTCAAATTGCGGCTCGGCTAGCCGAACAGTGACAACCGCAGTCAGACCTTCGAGCACGTCGTCTTTGGTCACATCTTGATCAGCTGCACGAAGTTGACGATTCGAGCGCATCACGTCGTTAAACGTCTTGACAAGGGCCCGCTCGAATCCACTGACGTGGGTGCCACCCTTGGGGGTAGCGATGATGTTCACGAACGAGGAAACTCGACTTTCGTATCCGGTCCCCCAGCGGACAGCAACATCAACCCCGAGTTCCCGCTCCACGTCTTGAGGCGTCATGTGGCCTTTGTCGTCAAGTACCGGAACCGTTTCGGTGAAGGTGCCTGCGCCTTCGAGTCTAAGAACTTCGCTGACGGGTTCGTCGGGTGAAAGAAACTCACAAAACTCAGAAATTCCGCCATCGTACTTGAATGTTTCGCTGCTGGGCTCATCCCCGGACTCATCATCGATAGTGATCTTCAGCCCTGGCACAAGAAACGCAGTCTGGCGGGCACGACTAATGAGGTCGCTCTTGGAAAAGTGCGCGCCCTTGATAAAAATCTGTTGATCAGCCCAGTAGCGGATACGAGTGCCAGAACGATTCTTCGGAATCGAGCCGACAACGCGAAGCGCATTGTCCGGAGTGAACGGCGCGTCTGGACCGTCCCCTGCAAAAACGCCGGGCACTCCCCGCCTAAATGAAAGAGCCCAGGTCTTTCCGCCTTTGTCTACTTCAACATCGAGGCGTGACGAAAGCGCGTTCACAACCGAGGCCCCAACACCATGAAGACCGCCGGTTGCGTTGTACGAGCCGCCGCCGAATTTGCCTCCCGCGTGCAACTTCGTGAAAACAACTTCCACACCGGTTAGTCCCGTGCGCGGTTCAATATCAACGGGGATTCCACGCCCAACATCTGCGACAGCCACAGAACCGTCGGCATGCAGTCGGATATCGATGGCGTTGCCGTGGCCGACTAGAGCTTCATCGACTGAGTTATCCACGATCTCCCAGAGGCAATGCATCAGGCCTTTTGTGTCCGTGGAGCCGATATACATACCTGGACGCTTACGAACCGCCTCTAGACCTTCAAGGACGAGCAAGTTCCGTGCATCATAGGTGGACATCGCAGCAGGCCTACTTTCAATATGGGTGCGCTATAACGCTACCGAGTCCATAGCCCGGTCTGCCCTAATGAAGCGTGAAGATTTGCGTGTCTGTTGCGCGGAATCAGTACCTAAAAACGCCGAATGGCTTCGTTGTCATGATGGCCTTCCAGTGGTTCAGGTACTGGTCGTAGATCTCGGGTTCGGTGGTTTCTGTGGTGACCTCGTCGCTCATCACCAAGTTCGAACCGGTCAGTGCCGCGGACCCTGCCGAAACCATGGTCACGCGATGCCCTGCCGCGGGCCATATATTGCCTTCGGGAGTGCGTTCTTCAGGGTTCAACGGATTCGGCTTCATTTTCGCGTCTACCAAAATCGTCTTATCGTGAGGGTGCGCATAGTAGGTGTCGATCTCGGTTGAGGACGTCTTAAACACATCGAGAATAGGTCGACAAATACGGATCAACTGTTGACAATGCAAGTTGTACGTGGATTTGAGATCGTCCTTGAACGCTACTGCGGAAATTCGGCAACCCTGGCGATTCAACTCAACCAGTTTGTGCGCCACCGCAATGCGTCGATACTTGAATCGATTTTCCATCAGGCGGATGCGACATTGGTTGTCCGGAACAATTCTGTTGAGCATGTTGAGGATCGGGTCACGGCCGTTGGTAGGCGTTGCCTTAATGGGGGTGGCATAAATCGTGTAGTTGGCCAGATTCGAATAGAACATTCCGCGGGTAGCGTAGTTCGAGGTGTAACCGTTAGCCGTTGCGCCGGAATAGCCATATGAGGAACTCCGCGTGGCTACATAGCGCATGTAGTCATTGTCGATGTTTCTCTTAGCCCACATATCTGAATAGAGGCGGTGCATCTGGTACCACATCTTTTTATCGTTGTAGACCGTAATTCCGTTGTTGTACGTACGCTCGGCGCTGCGACCGCCATAATTTGAGGAGCCGGTCCAGATGGCCCCGACGGCCGGATCGCCATCGCGAGTGTAGGTCTGGCTTACCATCACGATTTTGGCGTGCGTAATCGCACCGTTCAATCCCGACAGGCAAGCGAGCGACTTGCCCTTCGAACAAATTAGTACATGCCCAGTCTTTTGAGCGTTGAGATTCTTGACGAGACTTCGTGAAGCGCCAGACTGTGTGGCTTTACCGTGAATGAACTTCACGGTTACCCCATGCTGAGCCGCGCGAATCATCTCTCGTCCAACTCTGACTGACTCCTCCATACGAGATACCGATACATAGACGGCAGTGGCTTCGCGCTGAACTTTAGGTTTAAGCGCACCTTGTGGCGTCATGTACGAGCCACGAATGAGGCGCTCCAGATCATCGAGAAGCGAATAGTCGTAGTTGGTTGTTCCCTTGTCATAGTGCGGACGGGAGAAGTTCGCTTCAAGCAAGACGGGGAAATTCGCACCAAAAGGCGGTGTCGCTTCTGACACGTTCGGCACCACTGCCGCTTGGGTTTGCTCAGTCGCAGTTGGGGTCGCGACCGGCTCAGATAAGGGGGCAGGCGCTTCGGGATCGCCGTATGCGGTTGGCAAACCGAGTGCAGCGGTTGTTCCAACCACTGTCATTAAGGTCGCGACAACTGTTGCGAACGTGCGATTGAATTTCCGAGGATTCACGCAAAGACTCCAATGTAAATGTGCATGTGAGCAGCAGTCAGTCTATCGCACCCGACTCGTCAGGCCGCAGCCTTAGTCGAAAACCACCGCCACATTTGAACAGAAGTTGGTCACTCGAGGTAGTCGCGAAGCACCTGAGAACGCGATGGGTGACGCAATTTGCTCATCGTCTTTGATTCAATTTGGCGAATGCGTTCGCGCGTGACACCAAAAACCTTACCGATCTCGTCGAGCGTTTTGGGCTGTCCATCAGTCAAACCAAAACGCATGGAAACAACACCGGATTCGCGTTCGGTGAGGGTGTCGAGAACTGAATGAAGTTGCTCCTGCAGCAACGTGAACGACACGGCATCCGCAGGGACAATTGCTTCAGAATCCTCGATCAGATCGCCAAATTCCGAATCGCCGTCTTCGCCGAGTGGCGTGTGAAGGCTGATAGGTTCACGGCCGTACTTCTGAACTTCAACGACTTTCTCAGCAGTCATGTCGAGTTCTTTGGCGAGTTCTTCCGGCGTTGGTTCGCGGCCGAGGTCCTGGAGCATCTGTCGCTGGACACGAGCGAGCTTGTTGATGACTTCAACCATATGAACCGGAATACGAATGGTCCGGGCTTGGTCGGCCATCGCGCGAGTAATTGCCTGACGGATCCACCAGGTTGCGTAGGTCGAGAACTTGAATCCCTTCGTGTAGTCGAACTTCTCAACCGCACGAATGAGCCCCAAGTTACCTTCCTGGATGAGGTCAAGGAAGAGCATTCCCCGTCCGGTATAACGCTTTGCGAGCGAAACGACGAGACGCAAGTTCGCTTCGAGAAGATGGTTTTTGGCGCGCCGACCGTCAACGACATTCCACGCGTGTTCTTCGAGCGTCTTCGCGGAGATCCGGCCCCCCTGGGCGAGTTTTTCTCCGGCGAAAAGCCCCGCCTCGATACGTTTTGCCAACTCGACTTCTTCGGCGGCATTAAGCAACGCCACCTTGCCAATTTGCTTGAGGTAGTCCTTGACCGGATCGGCAGTGGCACCGGCGACGGTCACCTGCTGGGCGGGCTCGTCCGTGTCGTCGGCACTTGAAAGCGTATAGCTGTCTTCCTCGTCCTTCTTGAGCGTGGGATCGTTCGCGAGGTCCTTTTCGAATTCGGCGTCTGCAATATCAGGCAGCACCCGCTTACCGTCTTTATCTAATACAGGCTCTTGATTCAGGACTTCTTCACCGATTTCCGAGGCAGAACCTACGATATCTGCTTCTTCAACGGCGACGTCTGACGTTTCATCGATAACGTCAACCTCGGGCGTTGCCGCTTTTTTCGCTGCCGTTTTCTTCGTTGGGGCTTTCTTCGCTGCCGCCTTCTTCGCCGGCGTGGCTGCCTTCTTTACGGCTGCCTTCTTGGCAGGAGCTGCAGCCTTTTTCGCAGGAGCCTTCTTGGCCGTGGCTTTTTTAGCAGCGGGCGTCTTCGCCTCGGCGGCAGTCTTAGGTGCAGACGTGGCCTTCTTTGGGGACTTAGCAGCGGGAGACAAGGGGAAATCAACCTCACAAAGACAGTTCAGGGCATGACGAAGGAGACCTGTGGTCAACTCCGACTCCAGTGTGCCACGGTCAACAAAATGCGAGGTGACCGACCCGCATTACGAGGCACGTTGTGTGTCTGCTCGAAACTGACGCCAGGTTTCTGGCCCAAGGCCTTGTTCCACAACACGCTGCAGCAAGCACGCCATCGAATAACGGGGGTCTTCCCGTAATGCTGCTTCGACCGCGATCGACATGCGCACTCCGTCGCCCGCCTGCCAGGCGCTGAAAGCGGCCAAAGAAAGCGGGGCACATCGCCATGGCCCCCTCACACGCCGAGCCAAATGGGCCCACACTGCAAGTTCATTTCGGGCGTTTTCAGGGTCGATCGTGAACCAAAAATGGTCTCGCACCAGAACGTTGCGCAGTGCAATTACGGCATCGCCGATGCTGGAACTTTCGGGAATTTGGTGACGCCGCAAGATATCAAGGGTCTGCGTCGTGGCTTCGATTCGCTGATCAATCCCAATTGGAGGTGTCTTCTCCCCCGGCACAGCAAAGCTATGTTGCCAGCGTTCCAATTGGACGTATTCAATCGCCTCATCCGATGGTGCAAATTCCCGTTCAATTTCTACACGATCAGCCTTGATAACTTGGCCTTCGCGTACCGCGCGCACTATCGATTCGTGGAAGGGATCCGCGCGCCACGGGTGGGCTTCTTCAGCCCCTATCTCCCACCAGTTTGACTGGGAAGCGCACAAAGCCACGGCAACATGCTTTCTTTCCATCTTTTCTGCCGTCTTTTGCACCAAGACCTCGCCTCGTGACTTTCGTTCCGTGATCGCAATAAGGATTACTGCGTCACCCGGGTTCTCTTCTAACAACGCAGCTACGCGCGCCGAAACGTCCTCGTCTCCACTCTCATCGGGGATGTCGATTCGCAACCGAAAACCAAACCTGCGCGTGTCACTGTCTAGGCAGACGCCAACCAGTGATTCTTGTGGCTTGAATCCGAAAAGTACTGGGAGCAGATTAAGGAGATCAGGAATTGAATGGGCTCGATACGTAGGAATGTCTGTCATAGATCCATCGTCAGATCAAAACGACTGCTACAAAAGGCTCGAAAACAACGTTGTGAAAAGTCCTGCGCCTATCTGTGCTGTGTGCATGAAGTTGCGACAATAGATCAATGACAAGGGAAACGTGGATTCTTCACGTGGATCTTGATGCATTTTTCGCTTCAGTTGAACAGCGCGACAAGCCTTCACTTCGTGGCAAACCAGTTGTGGTTGGCGGTGTCGGTCAGCGCGGTGTGGTGGCTACGGCATCCTATGAAGCTCGCGCCTTCGGAGTTCGTTCAGCGATGAGCACACGTGAGGCTAAACGGTTGTGCGGGCATGCCGCCTATCTCAACGGACGGTTTCACGCTTATGCGCGGGACTCACAATTCGTTATGGACGTGTTGCGTGAACGTTCGACCGCGGTCGAACCCGTCTCGCTTGATGAAGCCTATGTAGATTTGGGTCGTCTCGAGTTCGACCCAGAAGCCTTCGCCGCCATCGCACGCGAACTCCGTGAAGCCATTGCTGAAGCCACGGGTGGGCTCACCGCTTCAGTTGGGATTGCTCGTACCAAGTTACTTGCAAAACTCGCATCTGAAATCAATAAGCCCGACGGCTACTTCGTCGTCGCCCCTGATACCGAGTTGGATTTGCTTGGCCCAATGCCCGTGCGCGCACTACCTGGGATCGGACCCGCCATGGAGGAACGTCTTTTGCACGTGGGCGTTAAATTTGTTGACCACGCGCGGGGATTCAGCAGACCCGAACTGGTTTCACTCCTTGGCGAGGCAGCGGGAACGTCGCTGCACGACATGGTGCGGGCTATTGACCATCGGAAAGTCGAATCAAACCGGCCGCGAAAATCAGTCAGTATCGAAGACACGTTCGAACATGACCTTTTTGCCCTCGAATCCGTATTCCAGCACCTAGTAGGGCTCGTTGCCAAACTCGTGGCACGAATGGCCCAGGGTGGATATTCCGGTCGAACTATTGGCTTGAAGGTCCGAGATTCTGGGTTCGTTACGACTACACGCAACGTCACCTTGGCAACATCTACTCGGTCTCACTGGGAAATCATGCGTGCTCTGACGCAACTCATTGAAGGTTTTGAGTTCAGCCGGGGAGTCAGGCTCCTTGGCGTTTCGGTCAGCAACCTCAGCCCATGGGTTCAAGACGTCTTGTTCGAGGATGAAGACACTGGCGAGATCGAAAAGGGTGTGCTGCCAGTGCAATCGGACTCCACCGTGGGCCCCAGTACTAGCGATGCCGCTCCTCCGTCCACGCCACAAGGAACTGTCTGGCGCGCCGGCATGGATATTCACCACGCGACACACGGCGACGGCTGGGTGTGGGGTTCTGGGCTAGGCCTCGTCACGATGAGGTTTGAGTCTCGTTTCACTGGCCCGGGCAGAGTCTTGACCTTTCCTGCCGATGATCCTGCATTGCGTGTCGGACACTGGGATACATTTTGAGCATGACGCCCGCTCCGCAGCCGCCACGCATTCCCACAACCCGTAGCCACCATGGCGACCGTTTTGTGGATCACTACGAATGGTTGCGTGCTAAGGACGATGACGCCGTCATCGCGCACCTCGAAACTGAAAACGAATACACGGACAATGTCACCGCCCATTTGGGTGCTCTTCGAGAGAATATTTTCGAAGAAATCAAGGGCCGCACGAAGGAAACGGACATGAGTATTCCGTCTCGTCGGCGCGGCTGGTGGTACTACTCACGCATCGAGAAGGGCCAGAACTATTCGGCGAGCTATCGCACGCGGGTTCACGACCCTGACGACTGGGAACCGCCGAACCTTGACGAGATCAACCCCGACGATGAATTCCTCCTGCTAGACGGAAATGCCGAGGCCGAAGGACATGAATTCTTTTCGCTCGGTGGTCGAAGCATGACTAAAGACGACAATCGTTTGGCGTGGACTGTCGATACTGTGGGCGATGAGCGCTACTGCGTGAACGTGATTGATCTACGAACAGGCGAACGCGACGACTCAATTTTGACGAATGTTGGTCGGAGCATCATGTGGTCGGACGACGGCAAGTTTTTGTTCTACGTTCGAGTCGATGAGAGCTGGCGGCCCTTCCAAGTCTGGCGGCACGAGTTTCATGCCGAAACCGACGACGTTCTGGTGTTTGAAGAATCCGACGAGAGCTACTTCGTCGGAATTGGCAAGACGAGTTCCGAGAAGTACTACGTCATTTATTCCGGCTCAAAAGTCACATCGGAGTTCCGATACTTAGAATCCAGCAATCCAACTGGTGAGTTCGTCCCGATTTGGCTGCGGCAACAAGGAGTCGAGTACTCCCCCGACCACCTTGCGCTTGAATCTGGTGACTATTGGCTGATCGTGCACAACCGCCAGCATCCCAATTCTGAGCTTGCGCTCGCACTAGTGAGCGACCCACTCGAGACCAGAACGCTTATTGCCGGAGATGACTTGGTTCGTCTTGAAGACGCAAGTGTTTACGCAAGGCATGTTTATGTTTCCTACCGCAAAGACGCATTGCCGCAAGCAGGCATCATGCGAATTACTCCATCGGGGCTATCTGAGATCGAACCGCTCAGTATCGAAGGCGATCTCATCTCGTTTGGCATCGCCGGCGCTGGAGATTTCGATCCGAAGTATGTGCGCGTGGGCGTAGGTTCGTATGTGTCGCCTGCCCGAATTTACGATTTGAATCCCGACACGCGCGAAATGATTCTGCGTCGGGAGGGTGAAGTACTCGGCGATTTTGATCCCGACGACTACCTTGCTGAACGCCTTTGGGTTACGGCACACGACGGTGCTCAGATTCCCGTATCTATCGTGGCCCGCAAAGACACACCTCGTGACGGTTCTGCGCCCGCGCTGCTCACTGGATACGGTTCATACGAAATTAGCCTGGATCCTGGCTTCTCCATTCCACGCCTTAGCTTGCTTGATCGCGGTTTTGTCTACGCAGTCGCTCACGTTCGTGGCGGCGGTGAGATGGGTCGTATCTGGTACGACACGGGGAAAATGCTTGACAAGCGCAACACGTTCACCGACTTCGTCGCATGTGCGAAGGCGCTCGTCGACGAGCACTGGACAAGTCACGACCGACTCGTGGCAGAGGGCGGTAGCGCCGGTGGACTGCTCGTTGGTGCGGCGTTGAATATCGCACCGGAGGCATTCTGCGGCGTCCTCGCCGACGTCCCGTTTGTCGATCCGCTGACGTCAATACTCGACCCAAGCCTCCCCTTGACTGTTATCGAATGGGATGAATGGGGAAATCCGCTCGCGGATTCAGAGGTTTACGAATACATGAAGTCCTATTCACCGTATGAAACTCTCCAAGAGACGCACTATCCTGCCGTGCTTGCCGTCACGAGTCTCAACGACACGCGAGTTTTGTACGTCGAACCAGCGAAGTGGATTGCGCAAATGCGTGAGACAAGCACGGGCGGTGGACCCTTCCTCTTGAAAACTGAGATGAAGGCAGGGCACGGCGGTGTGAGTGGTCGATATTCAGCGTGGCGCGATCGTGCGTGGGAGTTGGCGTGGATTATTGATGTCGCCACAGACGGACCAGCGCGAAACCCAAGAACTTCCTGAGAACGGAATCCACACGGCCATTTATCCGTTGACTCTTGTGAAGTACTCAGACTTGAGGAGACGCACATGGCAAGCTACGAAGACAGCATGGGCAAAGACAGTGTCGGAATGTACCTTTCCGAGATTGCCCGCACGCCACTGCTTGATGCCGAGCAAGAAGTCCAGTTGAGCCAGACAATCGAAGTCGGTCTATACGCGGCGCACTTGCTTGAAACAGGCCGCGTTGGTCGCGCCAAAGGCGGCGCCCCATCCCGAGCGACGCGGGAAGAGCTGGAATGGCTCGTCGCCGAGGGTGAACGCTCTTTCGCAACGTTCATTCAAGCCAACCTTCGCCTCGTCGTTTCCATTGCGCGCAAATACGGACGCGCACAAATGCCCATGCTGGATCTCATCCAAGAAGGCAATACCGGCCTGATGCGCGCCGTAGAAAAATTTGATTATGCCAAGGGATTCAAGTTCTCGACGTATGCCACGTGGTGGGTTCGTCAGGCCATTACCCGCGGTGTGGCTCAACAGAGTCGCGTTGTGCGCCTCCCCGTCCATGTGGTTGAAGAAATCAATCAAGTTGCAAATACGCGACGTAACCTCGAGCGCGAACTTGGTCACGAACCAGATCTTGACGACATTGCGGATGTTCTCGGCTTCACCGTTGAGCGGGTCACCGATCTGATGGCGTGGGGCCGTGAACACGTGAGTTTGGACGCCCCCGTTGATGACGACGGAGACACGTCGCTCGGTGATCTGATCGCCCGCGACACAGTACAGGGACCGGACGAGCTTGTCGTGAATGGCGATTCGCGTGAACGCATGTTCGACTTCATCAACATTCTTGATTCCCGAGAAGCCGACATCATTGCTTCGCGCTACGGCTTAGTTGACGGTCGGCAGCAAAAACTCGCTGACATCGGCCGACGCCATGGGATTTCGGCGGAACGAGTTCGCCAAGTGGAACGCCAGGCTATAGCTAAACTTCGTGAACATGCGAACGTGGATCTAGCTGCCTAACTTCCTCGTCAAAAGCGAGAAGTTTCGTTCGCGGCCAGTACGTTCAATTGATCAATAACACTATCGACCGAGCGCGCGAGCATGTCTAAGTCACCAGAGTTATCGATGATAATGTCTGCTCGGCTGATTCGTTCAGCACGAGAGACCTGATTGTTCAGCCGATTGCGCGCTTCGACTTCGGTCATTGATCGGTTCGTGATCATCCGCTCAATTTGAACCTCCACCGCGACGTCAACGATGACGACGACGTCCATGTCACGGTAGGTTCCCATTTCGATGAGGAGCGGATTATCGTGGACAACTACGTTAGCGCCGGTCGCTGATAGCGCGGCAGCAGCTTCTCTAATGAGCGGGTGCGTAATCGCTTCTAGCCGTTGTAAAGCAGCTTTATCGGCGAAAACAAGCGTTCCCATGCGCGCTCGGTCGAGTTGACCTTCGGAGTTAATAAATTCTGGACCGAATTCGCGTTGAATGTAGTCAAGACCAACTGAACCTGGTGCCACGACTTCGCGCGCCAAGAGGTCATAGTCAATGACGAGGAAACCCGCTTGCGTGAAGCGTTGACTTACCGTGCTTTTTCCGGAGGCAATTCCACCGCTTAACCCAACGTGCAGGGTCACCGTTTGGCGGCGTTTCCGTACGTTGTGACGTGCACGTGATCGAAGTGGTTAGCGGTTGCGCTGCCCCGATTCTCCATGCCACGCCAGCCAGCTCCCTGTCGTTCAACGTTCCAGATGCGCTGTTGGTAAATGATGTATTGAACACCAAGCTCGCGGTAGCGGTCTTGCAGGAAGGCTGCAACTTCATGCCCTCTCGCGCCAGCGACCATGATGTCTAGTGAATGTCCAGTGCCGTGCGTACCTCGGTTCGCTTGACCCCAGTACTGGCGGATTTCAGGGAAACGCTCACAAACCGCTCGGTAAATGAGGACCGTGTCTGGTTGAAGTCGGCTTTCAATCGAAGACCCACGCGAGCAAGCGGCGTCGGAAATCGCACCTTCGTTCGCCAACAGGCGCGGTTTCGACTTGGCGATGTCGCTAGATTCGACCCAGCGAGGCAGATCCTTGTGAATTACTTGGGACCAATCGCCTTCAGTCACGCCAGTAACGCGAACGATATCTCCCTTAGCCAACGTGGCCAGTACTGCCGAACCTGCCGCAGCATCCGCGTGAACTTGGGTGGCCTTTTGTACGTAGCGACTTCCTTCGATGTCGGCACGCGCGCTTGCGCTATCAACGATCGGAGCGCGTTCAAGATTTCGGCTCGTATTTGCCGTGGAGGCACCTGCAACGGCGGCCGTCGTAATGACGTCCTTGTACTCGCCCGCGGATGCAATCGCCGATACATCAACAAATGAAGCGACCGAAGCAATAACGAGAGCAGAGAAGCCGCCAACAGGCACGAGACGCTTGCGAACAAATGGCGCGACACGGTCTTGTTTAACCGGACCACTCGGCTTTACAGGGGTGTGCTTCTTGACAACCTTTTGTTGCTGACCGTATCGAGCGATTTGCGCATGCGCCGAAACTGCCGCCGGATGCGAGAGATCGGGTTTACGACGCGAACCGTGAGAAGAGACAGTTCGAGCCGGGAGCGCGTTCGAGTCACCCTCGCGATGTGTCGAAGCCGGCGCAACCTCGGTGAGTTTGCGACGTCGTCCCGGCGTGGGCGTCGATGTGGCTGCCCGAAGTGCTTCTTGCGACTCTTCTGCATAGGCACGCACGCGGCGTCCAACTGGAGATTCGATCGAGTTTGCAGGAGTCGCGAGAGTGCTTGCTGAAGGCTCAGCAAGCACTCGACGATGACCAACGGGCCTTACGTTGCCCGTCTGCGACTCTTTTTGAATCAAAACCACGAACTCCTAGGGGTGCTCAACCCGACCAACTATACGTGACGCATTGGTGCAATCCCTTGCACAGAGTCAACATCTGGTTCTGCGATAAACGTTTTCCCCAACATGCTGGGGAAAACACGACGTGCGAGTGACGAAGGTCACACTGTCAAGAGTCGGGATCACTGCCAGAACAAAGAAGAGGGCCAGTCCAAGGAATTCTTGGACTGGCCCTGCATCAAATTGTTAGGCTACGAACGCCTCACTCGCCGCCGGCGAGCTTTTCGCGAAGAGCTTGGAGTGCTTCATCGGAGGCAAGCGAACCGTCTTCGTCGCCGGCAGGAGCCTGGCTCGAGTAGTCGCCGGACTCTTCGCCAGCTTCGGCGCTAGCCTTCTCCGCTTCAGCAATCTGCTGCTTGTGCGCTTCCCAACGCTCGAGAGCCTCGGCGTACTGCTTTTCCCACGCTGCACGCGATTCTTCGAATCCTTCTTGCCATTCGCCTGTTTCTGGATCAAAGCCATCTGGGTAGATGTAGTTGCCTTGATCATCGTAGGAGGACGTCATGCCGTAGAGGGTCGGATCGAACTGATCAGCCTCGGAGGCCACTTCGGTCTCGTTTGCTTGCTTGAGCGACAGCGAGATGCGGCGACGTTCGAGGTCGATATCGATGATCTTGACCATGACCGAATCGCCGATCTGCACGACCTGCTCGGGGATCTCGACGTGACGCTCTGCCAACTCCGAGATGTGAACGAGGCCTTCGATGCCTTCTTCGACGCGAACGAACGCACCAAATGGAACGAGCTTGGTCGCACGGCCTGGCACGATCTGACCCATCTGGTGGGTACGAGCGAAGTGCTGCCACGGATCTTCTTGGGTCGCCTTGAGCGACAAGGAAACGCGCTCACGATCGAGATCAACTTCGAGAACTTCAACAGTCACTTCATCGCCAACCTGAACAACTTCGTTCGGGTGATCGATGTGCTTCCAGGAGAGTTCGGATACGTGAACGAGTCCGTCTACGCCACCGAGGTCAACGAATGCACCGAAGTTGACGATGGAGCTGATGACGCCCTTACGGACCTGCCCCTTCTTGAGTTCGGTGAGGAAGTTCTGACGAACTGCCGACTGCGTGTGTTCGAGCCACGAACGACGTGAGAGCACAACGTTGTTGCGATTCTTGTCGAGTTCGATGATCTTCGCTTCGAGCTTTTGTCCGATGTACGGATCAAGGTCACGAACGCGGCGCATTTCGACCAGCGAAGCGGGCAAGAAGCCACGCAAACCGATGTCCATGATCAAGCCGCCCTTGACGACCTCAATGACGGTGCCTTCAACGACACCATCTTCTTCCTTGATCTTCTCGATGTCGCCCCAAGCGCGTTCGTACTGTGCACGCTTCTTGGAGAGGATGAGACGGCCTTCTTTGTCTTCCTTCTGGAGGACGAGAGCCTCAACAACGTCGCCAACCGAAACAACTTCGTTGGGGTCGATGTCGTGCTTGATGGAGAGTTCACGCGAAGGGATAACGCCTTCGGTTTTGTAACCGATGTCCAAGAGGACTTCGTCGCGATCTACTTTGACGATCGAGCCTTCTACGAGGTCGCCGTCATTAAAGTCTTTGATTGTTGCTTCGATGGCCTGGAGGAGATCTTCCTCGCTGCCGATGTCGTTGATAGCAACTTGTGGTGCAGCCGAAATTGTTCCGATGCCGGATGTCATAACCGATTGGCTCCGATGGGTGGATGATTTAGTTTGGGAATACACGAGATGCTTTTGTCGGGAGGTTCTCCCCACAACGCGCACGAATACTATGTCTGAGACATGCACAGGCAACTAGTGCGTCTCTTATCGTACGACACAAGCCGTGCACGCGCGTTCTCGCCCCTACCTCAAGACGCAAACAGCCCAATGACGTTTTCTAATGAAGAAAACCATCGATTTCTAAGCACGCCGTCAGTGCAGCGGCATACATTTCCAAGTCCGTTCGCGCCATGATTTCGCGAATCGAATGCATCGCCAACTGGGGAGCCCCAACGTCGACGGTGGTGATGCCCGATTGAGTAGCCGAGATCGGGCCGATTGTTGAACCACAAGGCAAATCAGCGCGATTGACAAACCGCTGCATAGGGACGTCTGCTTTCGCGCACGCCTGAGCAAAAAAGGCTGCGCCTCGTGCATCGGTGGCATAGCGCAAGTTCGTATTCACCTTGAGCACTGGTCCTGCGCCGAGACCGATGAGATGAAGCGGCTCATGCTTCTCTGGAAAGTTGGGATGAGTCCCATGCGACATATCCCCCGAGATCATGATTGATGCAGCGCACGCACGATGGAAGTCGTCTCGGGTCCCGCCCGAAGCGAGAACGATGCGCTCCAGCACGGTCGTCAAAAGCGGCGAGCCAGCGCCTCGTTCTGATTGGCTACCGACTTCCTCATGGTCAAAGAAGGCCACCATCATTCGATGCCCGCCTTGCGCCGAAACCAGTGCTTGAAGTGCCGCCCAGGCGGTTGCTTGATTATCGAGTCGGCTCGCAGAAATAAAATAGTCGTCCTCGCCGAGGAACGTGGCCGGTTGGGTATCGAACGCTTGCAGTTCGTACCCTGAGATCTGAGAGACATTGATGTCCATGTGTTCGGCCACAAAATCCAAAAGCGAGTTTTGTGCCGGGCCCCACAACCCGTTGAGATGCTTTTGCACGTTGGGTCGCTCTTGCTCGCGGTCCAAATGGATTGCAACATTAGGAACGCGAATCAGCGGCTTCGCCACCATCACGAGGTGTTCAGATAGGTCGTTCAACACGACATTGCCCGCTAACCCCAAGTCACGATCGAACCAAGTCGAGAGAATCGGACCACCATAGGGTTCGAGCGCCACAACACTGACACTGCCGCCGAACCTGTCGTGATGTTGTTTGACGCGCAAATGGGGGCTATCGGTATGCGCCCCAAGAATTCGAAATCCGGTGTGCGCAGGCGCGCTCTCCGGCTCAATCCATGCGACGAGCGAACCATTGCGTTTAAGAAAGTACTTTCCAGGCGCAGTCGGCCAACCATGTGATTCGCCAACTTCAGCGAACCCTCGCTCCTTGAGGAGCGACCCACACGAGCCAACTACGTGCGCGGGAGTTGGGCTTGTGTCGCTGAAGGCGAGATAATCACGTGCGATGGAGGAAGAACCCACTGTCATAGAGACATACTGCACTGCCGTGAAGCCATTACGGGTCAGGCGTGCAGGCGGAAGTCCGCAATCGTGTGCTTGAGGCCTGTTTCAGCCGAGGTATGCGGTTCCCAGCCAAGCACCCGCTTGGCTTCGGAAATATCCGGCTTACGGATTTGCGGATCATCGACAGGACGCGGAATGTAAGCGATCTCAGAGCCCGAGTCGGTCAAGTCGCGAATCCACTCAGCCAACTCCAGCATCGAAATTTCCTCGGGATTACCTAGGTTGATTGGGCCTTGCGAATCCGATTCCATCATGGCCACAATCCCAGCGACAAGGTCCGTAACGTAGCAGATCGAACGAGTCTGGGCACCGTCACCTGCGACCGTGATCGGTAGTCCTTCCAGAGCCTGATGAATAAAGTTGGGGATCGCGCGTCCGTCCTCAACGCGCATGCGCGGACCGAACGTATTAAAAATTCGAATGATCTTCGCATCCAGACCAAACTCGCGATGATACGAGGCAACCATGGCTTCGCCGAAACGCTTAGCTTCGTCGTAGACACTACGCGGACCAATGGGATTGACATGGCCGACATAGGTTTCCGGCTGGGGGTGAACTTCCGGATCGCCATAGACTTCGGACGTCGAAGCTAGGAGATAGCGCGCCTTGTTTGCTAAGGCAAGATCCACAGTATTCTTCACGCCCATCGAACCGACCATCATCGTTTGGATCGGTAAACGAAGGTAGTCGATTGGAGAGGCGGGACACGCGAGATTGAATATCTCGTCAAAATGCCCCGTTAATTTCTCGTTGACTGCAGCGGTATCGGAAATGTCAACGTCAACCATCTCGATCTGATGGGCAAGATGAGCGAGATTCTCTGGCCTGCCCGTGCAGTAGTTATCTGCGACGACGACGGTACGTCCTGACGCGACGAGCGCCTCGACTAGGTGAGAACCAACAAAACCGGCACCACCGGCAACCAAAGAGCGAGGCATAAACAACTTTCCCAATCGGTGTCGCCACGAGTGGCGAGAAGAACAAACGGTGTAACCCGAAGGAGTTTATCGGGTAATCACGATCAATTGTCGCTTAACAAATATCTCATCACCGTTTGCGAAGGATGATCATGAGATTCCAAGTGATGAGTTCACGCAAGATGGGGACTCGCAGCAGCACGCTTGCCCACGACGGCAGGTAACGCGGCCGCAATTCGATGATCTCGATGTCCGGCTGGGAGCGGGCCCATTCAAGTCCCCAAGCGACTGATACTTTGAACAGGTTTTCACCCACACGATTCTTCGGCAAATGGCCGTGTTTCCGCGAATATCTGCGGATCGCATACGCTCCACCGAGCCAATGCCACGGCGACGTTTCGTGTCCGCCCCAAGGAGACCACCAATTCGTATAGGCGATGAAGATCAGTCCACCGGCGCGGGTGACGCGCACCAATTCGTCAGCGACCCGCGTGGGAGTTGGAACGTGCTCAATTAAGTTCGAGGAAAACGTCACGTCCATCGAGCCGTCACCGAATGGCAGGCGGCCAGCATCAGCAGCGACCCCGCCAAATGTGAGCGAAGGAGCAGTGGGGTCGAGATCTGCTGGAAAGTAGCGTGCACCCCGAGCGGAAAACTCAAGCGCGAACTGTTCTGGGCCTGCTCCCACATCCAGAAATGTGCTGCCGTCGAGTTTCATATGTTGTTCGAGCAGATCAGCCGAATCGCGTGCAAGTTCGCTATAGAAGACGTGCGGTTCAGTTTGCTCAACGAGAAACGACCTAAATAACCGAATCGAACGACCGATACCTTGCTTCATTTCGTTGCGATTCTGTGAGGGTTTGTTGCAGTAACGACGAGCGTCGGACGCCAGCGTGGAATCAAGAATCTAAGAACGAGTGCGGCTGGTGCTATGAGCGTCGCGAATATTCGACTCCAGGTGCTAGCTAGGACTCCCCCCGCAGGTCGCTTGCCCCGGAACATCCGAAGAATGCTGGCGCCCTCCATCGTGAGGTTGTCGTAGAGCGCCCGCGAAACACGCACGTCGGTGTAACCGTGCTTTTCAAGCAAGGAAGTGAGCGAGCGAATGGAGAAAAAACGCACGTGAGTCGGATCCTCAAGGAGCCACCACGCGTCGGAGAACACCTTTGCGGAAAGGGAGTCACCGCCAGGCGTGAATAGGACCAGTCGGCCGCCTAGGTTGAGCAACTGACGCGCACTTTCCACGGTCTTGTGGATGTCAACGACGTGTTCGATCACGTGGATGCCGTAGACGAGGTCAAAACCGTCTTGCGGTGGAGAAACTTCCTCAATGCCGGTATTGAAGATCAGTCCGTCGGCGTAGATGGTTTCGTTGACTCCGACTTTGAGTTGATCAAGATCACACCCGCCAACGGTATGACCCGATTCAGCAAACCGTGCGAGCAAGGCGCCGGCCCCGAAGCCAATTTCAAAGACACGACTGTTGGGCTCCAGAGGCGCTGCATCGACGAGTCCTCGCCAGGTCAATTCCAAGCGTATGCGGTCGAGACCCGGGTCTCCGCCATAGGCCGCGTCGCGATGATTTGCCGGAGCTGAACCAAGATCGCGTTCAGTGTGAGAACATTTAGGGCAGAACGATAACGAGGAACCATCTCGTAGCGAATGCGCTACGAGGGCTGACTGGCACACTTCACAGCTCACGGATGTACTCCTCGAAGAAAAATTGTGGAACAGGAGAGAACGCTATCAGCGCCCAGCACTTCTCCGTTGCGAATCACCGGACTCGGCCGTTAAAGATTGCCATCATGACATGGCGCGATCTTGACCACCCCGAAGCCGGCGGTGCCGAGGTATTTGCCGAGCGGACAGCCGAAGTTATGGCAAAGACAGGCCATAATGTGACGATTGTTTCCGCCGATTTCGACGGCGCCGAAAGCCAACTGAATCGCAATGGCTTTTCAATTGTTCGTTCCGGCGGACGATTCAGCGTCTACCTTCACGGCATGTGGCATTTGCTGAAGAACCGCAAGAAGTACGACGTCGTGCTTGACGTGCAAAATGGGGTGCCGTTCTGGGCGCCATGGGTTTTTCCAAAGACCGTTGTACTTTTGGTGCACCACGTTCACCGCGAACAGTGGCATACATTCTTCCCGCAACCGATTTCTTCAATCGGCTGGTTTTTGGAATCGAAACTCTCACCGTTCGTCTACCGGAAGAAGCATTACATCACTGTCTCTGAGTCCTCGCGACGCGAACTGGCTCAAGTTGGTGTCGACCCGGAACGCGTTTCGGTCATTTACAGCGGAAACGAAGCTCCCCCCGCTGTACTCGAACGTGAACCCGATCTCGACCGCGGATTCCATCTTGTTGCTCTCGGTCGACTTGTTCCGCATAAACATGTGGAGTTCGCTATCGACGCGGTGGCCGAGCTTGCCGATCGTTTCCCCGAAATCCATCTGGACGTTGTCGGATCCGGCGACTGGATGTCGAACCTCGTTGCACATGCCGAAGCGCGCGGCGTCACGGATCGAGTCACACTGCATGGCCATGTCGACAATGAGACCAAGCATCGTTTGCTTTCACGGGCTGCTGTTATGGCTATGCCCTCGCTCAAAGAAGGCTGGGGCCTCACTATTCTTGAGGCCGGCTATCACGCTGTCCCCTCAGTCGCGTTCCGTCACGCTGGCGGAACCCAAGAGTCTATCCAAGACGGGCATACGGGAATCCTGTGCGACACAAACGACGAGTTCATCGAGGGCATCGCAAGGCTTCTTGCCTCTCCCGAAGAACGCGCCAAAATGGGTGCGGCCGCGCGTGTATTTGCGTTGCGTTTCGATTGGGAACGCACCGGATCCGAGCTCACTGAACTGCTTGAGAAGCAAGCGGACCAAAACTAGTTATACGCTGCTCTATTTCCCAGGGCGCCTAGGCCACGAGTTCGTCCCAAGTTCGCCTCAAGGATGAGCGACAGTGCCACTCCTTTAAGCAAAAGTCCGGGAATAGCAACAAATATGGGCCCCCGCCTCGTGAGAGGAAGGGGCCCATACTTGTTACAGCGTGGGTGTCTTTACCCGATCAGGCGTTAGCCTTCGCTTTGCGGCCGAAGCCAATCGCGAGACCAGCACCGACGAGCAGCGACAACACACCGAGGATTCCGAGAACAACCGGAGCCGTTCCCTTCAACGCGTTCAATGCAACCGACTTGGATGCGTAATCTGCGATGTTTTGATCAACAGTTTCCTCGGTGAAGACACTGACTGTGTCCATAGCCATGACCGGCGTAGCACCAGGCTCATCGAGGTACATCATTTGCTTCTGTGCCTCTTGGAGCTTGATCAAGACGCCAGTTACTGGCTCGACCCATACGGTACGAGTGTTCTCGTAAGTACGACGTGCCTCAACAGCACCAGTGTCTTCGAGACCGAACAAACCGCGTGGGACCTCACGCACACCGAAGTCCGTTTCAGGAACGTAACCTTCGAACTTGTACACCTTCATGGTGGTGCCATCAGTCGCCTTGAGTTCAGTTTCTTCCTTGAAGTCAAGGGTCATTGGTGCCCGAGTCGTGTGGTCCCAGTACTCGTATGACTTCTTTTCCGTACCGAATGGGAACTTCATCAAGATGCCTTCGAACTTGATGGGCTCGCCGTTCTGTTCATCGCCCGACCAACCGACAGCAAGACCCGTGGTGCGGTCAACTGCGAACTTTTGCGACAGGAAGTCCATGGGAGGAGCTTCGCCGTTGTTGTCCGTTGATAGACCCTTATCGAAAACTGCGACGTTGCGGGCCTTAAGGCCGACTTCATCTGCAGCTTCTTGAACCAAGGTTGGATCGCCGATAACGCGAACAACCGTTTTGATGGGGCCCGAACCAGGTGCAACGTTATCCGCATCGAAGAATGTGGCGTTGTCGTCTGACAGGACCTGTTCGCTGTTTTGGTCCTGTGGTACGACCGCGAGGCGATCGTAAGCATAGAACTTCAAGCAAAGACCGAGCGTTATTAGAAACGCACCGAGAGTAAGAAACGTGACTGCGCCACGCGAGAACTTCCGCACTAGAGCCTCCAGTGTAAATGAGAGATACCTCGCGTTACCCTACCAGCAGATTCATTACTCGTGGGTACAAAGTGCTAATAGTTTTTGAACTTTTTGAACTAGTCCCACTTTTGGGTCATCTAGCCCCAGGAACGGGACGCCCGCAGCTTGTGCGGCACCGCTATCGCGATCGGAATCACCAACCATGACGGTTTGCGAAGTCCGGGACCACGCCGCTCTAGATAATGCTTGAATGATGAGACCCGGCCTGGGTTTGCGACAGTCGCACGTGCCTTCTTCGTGTGGACACACATGGAAACCATCAAAATGGGCGCCACCTGCGGCGAACTCAGCGACAAGGCGCCGATGAACCGCGACCAACTGATGCTCGCTAAGCGCTCCTGTGGCAATCCCCCGCTGGTTGGTCACCACAACGACTTTGGCACCGCACTCGTTCAGCTGCCGCACAACGTCAACAGCACCGTGCAGTACACCTAAGTCGTCTGGATCTGAGACATACCCTGGCCTGAGTCGGTCGAGTGTGCCATCGCGGTCAAGCAAGACAAAATTCGTGCGCAACGATGCAACCGGTGCTGCAATTGGCTCGCGGGACCGGCCGAGAAGTTCCTCGTCTGTCCAAGCATGATGAATCAATGTCATGAAGGTTGGGAAAGTACATCCACTGCTTCACACCACGAATGCGCCCACATGAGATGAACTTCTTGAATCCGCGGAGTCTCTTTGGAGGGCACTTTCAGAACGTGATCAGCCCGGCCTGGCAGTTTCCCACCGGTGAGTCCTGTCATCGCGATCGTGACGAGCCCACGTTCTTTGGCAGCATCGAGTGCATTCAAGATCGATGGGCTATTGCCGCTCGTGGACATCACAATCAGGACATCGCCTGGACGTCCAAGTGACTGAACTCCGCGAACGTACACATCGTCGAAGCCGTAGTCGTTACCGACAGCAGTGATCGAAGTCGAAGAATCCGCAAGCGAGGCAGACGGCAGCGGGGCTCTGTCCATGATGCACTTTCCGACGAACTCGGCCGCAATGTGACTAGACATCGATGCGCTTCCGCCATTGCCAGCAACCAAGATCGTGCCACCACTTCGCAAGCATTCTGCAATGGCTCGGCCGGCGGCGTTAACTTCGGCTACGAGCGAGGGTTCGGTAACTGCCTGTGCCAGCGCGGCCCATGCATGGAGACTCACGTTTTGCCGTTCGGCAACCATGTCATTGATGGCGTTGTCGCTAACCCCATGAATAACGTGTGTTACACCACTGTGAGTTTCGTTCGATTGATTCATTAGCTTTGACCTCTCCACGTCACGACGCCTTCGCCCGAGAAGGTGAACTCGGAAACCTTCAATCCCATTTCGGAAAGCCTATCGGCGACGAGATGCCGACGTTCAAATTCGCAGATAAAAATCAGGTGACCGCCGCCACCTGCACCCGTCACTTTGCCACCGAGCGCTCCGTTTTTCAAAGCGACGTCGATAGCTTCGTCGATGAGCGGGGTAGCGATCCGGTCAGACATCTTCCGCTTCTGCTGCCATGCGTCGTTGAGCAAATGACCCAAGGTATCGACTTGGCCACGCACAAGCGCGTGCTTCATTTCCTCAGCGAGCAACTTCTGGGCTCGCAGGCCTTCAATGGCTTTGTCGTCGCCGGTCTCGTAACGCTTCACTTGATCGTCAATGATGTGATCGCTCACACGGGTCTTGCCGGTGTATGCCAAGAGCATGTTGTGTTCGAGTTCGTGAACCGTCGAGTCCCTGATGCGAAGCGGATTCACCACGACGTCATCGCCCTTGAACTCAATAAAGTTGAATCCACCAAAAGCAGCGGCATACTGATCTTGAGCGCCACCGGGAATCTTGAGATCTTCGCGTTCAAGCCGGAAAGCCAGTTCAGCAACTTCATAGTCGGTGAGATCCAGCCCCAAGTACTCGGCGACCACGCCGATGATGGCCACCATGACCGCACTCGAAGAGCCAAGTCCTGAACCCGGGGGCGCATTCGTATGAATAAAGAGGTCAAAACCAGCGCTAGCGCGCGAGCCTTGATAATCGCGAAGACGACGAATCACAGCTTTGGGTAGGTCTAGATGTCCGTCAAACTCGACTTCGTCGTCAATACCAAAGCCAACAGTCGAACCGAAATCAAGCGATTTGACCGTGACCTGGCCGTCCGTTCGGGGGCGAAGCGTGCAGTAACTGTACGCGGCGATAGTTGACGACAGTACAGCTCCGCCCTCGCGATGGGTGAATGGCGCAACGTCCGTTCCGCCGCCTGCGTAGGAAATCCGTAACGGTGCGCGGGCACGTAAAACTGGACGTCGCTCGTCCCAAGAACCTGCTTCAAATTCCTTTTGTGGAATACGATCGTGACGGTGGGAAGTCAAGGGAACTCCTGTACGAGGGAAACTTTGCGTCACCGCAATCTACCCGATCTATCGATACCAGGAGAGTGCAAACGTGGAACATGTACGACTGATCGACAGTCTACGTGGGCTAGCCGCCGGTCTTGTCTTGGTTTCACACGTCGCTTTCTGGACAGGAGCGTCGCACACCGATGTAGTTGGTGGCTTTCTTGCTCGGGGTGATGCCGGCGTCGCGATCTTTTTTGCAATTTCGGCGTTCTTGTTGCTGTCCCCTACCTTTGCGCTACTGCTTGATCCCGAATCGACACGGGCGACTTCGTGGGGCGCTTACACCCTGCGGCGGGCGGCTCGAATTTTGCCTGCATATTGGTTTGCCTACGCAGGTGTCCTCGTTGTTGGATACTTAGCAACAACACCCGATGGGGTTGGCAGTCTCAAGAAAATTCTCGCGCACATCTTTCTCACACAAGGCTTCACGACCAACAAATACCAGAGTTTCAGCCAAACCTGGAGCCTCACAACTGAGTTTTCCTTCTACCTACTCGTTCCTTTCGTTTCTTGGCTCCTCACCCGTGCCACGCGCCATGGGGCAGCGTCCGTCCTGTCTCGAGTGCTTTCCTACATTGCCTTCACGGCACTCATCGGGTTGCTAAGTCAGGCGCTCGCGTGGTTCCTGATGGATTCAGGAACCATCACTCTCGCCAACGCACTGGGGACAAGCGCGCTCGGCCACGCAGCGTGGTTTGCGGTCGGCGCATTTGTCGCTGTGATCGTGCAAGCTCAACGCCAGGGGTTTTTGACAGTAGAAGTTAATGGACTAGCTCGTTATGGACGATGGTTACTTAACCAAGACCGGAGCACAGTACTTTTGGCCGCTTGTGCCGTGTTCGTGCTTGCGTCAACGCCCGTTGCCGGCCCACGAAATCTCGACTTTCCTACCTTGACTGAGTCGCTCATCAAAGAATTTCTCTACGCCTTGTTCGCGTTGCTGGTCTTATTGGCCGCAATCAAACCCATCCCCAAGGGCACGTCGCTGGACTCATACGCACAGTCTGGTTTCAACGCTTGGATCGGGAACACCTCCTACGGGGTATTCCTGTGGCACGTGCTCGTTCTTCAGTTGGTATTTATGACAACCGGAGCAGAGCTTTTCAATGCCGGTTTCGGTTGGACTCTCCAACTCGTGGTGACTGTGACTCTTGCTATTGCGAGTTTCTCGTGGTTCGTCGTGGAAAAGCCGATACTGACGTTTGTTCGTGGACGAACCACCAGCGCACGAGCGCAGCGAGACTGACCAGACTGAGCGTTTGGCCGGCGATCGCGCCGG
>CALMUY010000036.1 GCA_937873005.1 uncultured Aeromicrobium sp.
CCCTCAATCTCGATCAGACCCGAATCGCTCGACTCCAAGCCAGCGATGATCCGCAACAGGGTGGACTTACCGCCGCCACTCGGGCCCAACAAGGCCGTGAGTGAACCGCCAGGGATGGTGAGGTTGATGTCCTTGAGCGCCTCAAAGTCACCAAAGTTCTTGTTGATCCCACTGATCTCAATTGCCATCAGCATGTTCCTTCGGTCGGATGATCGTGACGATCACGAGAGCCGCCACCGCCACGAGTGTCAGTAAGAAACTCGTGGCGTAGGCGGTGCCCTGTTCAAATTCCAGATACTTGTCTTCCACCACGAGTGTGGCGGTTTGAGTCTGCCCGGTGATGTTGCCCGAAACGATCTTCACAGCCCCGAACTCACCCAGCGAACGAGCCAAACTCAACACCACGCCATAAATGAGCGCCCATTTAATCGAGGGAAGTGTGATGCGCCAGAACGTCTGCCAACCGTTCGCGCCCAGCGAGCGGGCCGCCAGTTCCTGATCCGTGCCCACCTCTTTCAACACGGGAATCACTTCGCGGATCACGAGCGGCAAACTCACAAAAGCGGTCGCCATGATGATGCCGGGGACCGAGAAAATGATCTGAATACCGAGTGCGTTGAGTGGGCCCGCGAAGAAGCCATCGCGCGGACCGTACGCCAACACCAACGCCAATCCGATCACCACAGGCGACACCGACAGGGGCAAGTCGATCAGCGCCGACAGCACCCGCTTGCCGAGGAACTCGTGATGCACCAACAACAGCGAGATGGCGACGCCGAACACGGTGTTAATCAGCACCGCCCAAAAAGCCACCACGAGCGACATCTGAAGCGCAAAGATCACCGTCGGATCGGCGAGCGCAGTCGCCAGATGGTTGCCGTCGGCGAAGGTATGCCACACCACGAGCGACACCGGCCAGGCCACGAGCAAACCCAAATACCCGATCACGAACGCGCGACGTAAATACACGCCGTAAGCGATCGGCGCGCGAGTCGAGCGGGTGGTGCTCGAGGAACGGTTTTCTTTCACCGATAGATCACTCATGTTTGGCCACCTGTCGCGAGATCGCTTCTAGCGCGAGAATCGCGCCGAGAGCCACTAGCAATAAAATCAACGCCACCGAAGCAGCCGCGGCGGGATTGTCGTTCTCGATATAGCTGAAGATTCGTACCGAAGCGACCTCGGATTCGAACGGCAAGTTCCCCGACAACAGAACGAGCGAGCCGTACTCGCTGATTCCCCGAGCAAAAGAGAGCGTCGCGCCAGCAGCGATGGCGGGAGCCAAACTTGGCAACACGATCCGGCGCAGGATCGTGAACTTAGACGCGCCCAACGATGCGGCCGCTTGTTCGACATCACGGTCCATTTCGATCAAGACCGGTTCAACTGTGCGCACCACGAACGGCAAGGTGACGAACAGCAGCGCGAGAAAAACCGAATGGCGGGTATTGGCCACGTTGATGCCCACCGGGCTATTCGGGCCATACAAACTCAACAACACCAAGCCCGCAACGATCGTCGGTAGCGCGAAGGGGATGTCGATGACCAACTCGAGCAACGCTTTGCCGAAGAAGTGATCGCGCACCAACACCCAAGCGATGACCGTGCCCACCACGACGTTGATCACGGTGACGAGCAGCGCTTGCTTCACCGTGAGCCAGATCGCCGCCGCGGTTTGCGCATTGCTGAGCGTGGCCCAAAAGTTGTCCCAGCCACCGCTGACCGAGGTGATGATGATCAAGGTCAGGGGGATCAGCACCAGAATGCTGAACCACAACACGCCCGCCCCGAGACCAAGGGCCGCGGGACGAGTGAGTGTGGAGGTAGATCGCATGTGCCGAATCAACTCAGTTCGGCTTTGATTTGGAGCTTGGTGATGATGCCGTTCTTCTCATGGAAGAACT
This sequence comes from uncultured Aeromicrobium sp., assembly GCA_937873005.1. Classification (GTDB taxonomy): domain Bacteria; phylum Actinomycetota; class Actinomycetes; order Propionibacteriales; family Nocardioidaceae; genus Aeromicrobium. The sequence goes on from CALMUY010000036.1 coordinate 1,905, forward strand.
TCTCGTTCACGGCACTCCATCCGCCGAAATCGCCGTCGATCGTGAACAGTTTGCTTGGCGTCGGGAACGGATTCTTCGGATCGTTCGCTCCCTGAACCTCACCAACCGTGACGCCTTTCGTGCTCGACAGCGGCCGGAAGCCCTTCGAGACGTATTGCGCTTGGCCCTCGGCTGAACGCGCAAACTCGAGGAACGCGGTCGCTTTCGGATCGGCGTCCTTCAACACGGCAGCCGGATTCTCGATCAAGAGCGTGTCGTCTGGCACGACGTAGTCGATCTTTTCGCCGTTCTGTCGAGCCAGGATCGCTTCGTTCTCGTAACTGATCAAGACATCGCCGGTGCCACTAGCGAACGCTTGAGTAGCGTCGCGTCCACTACCGGGGAATGCCTTGACGTTTTCGAAGATTTGAGTGAGGAATGCTTCAGCTTCTGCTTCAGCGCCGCCGGCCGCGATGATGTGTTGCCATGCGCCGAGGATGTTCCAGCGTGCAGCCCCAGATGAACCTGGATTGGGTGTCACAATGCCGACACCATCGCGCACCAAATCGTCCCAGCCGCTGATCTTCTTGGGGTTGCCTTCGCGCACGACAAAAACCACGACCGAGTCGGTGAGGATCCCGCGATGCGGGCCAGCATCCCACGACTCATCAATCAGGCCAGCATCCACTAGTCGAGTGATATCTGGTGTGAACGAAAAGTGAACCAGGTCAGCGTTCAAGCCGCCAGCAACCGAACGGCTCTGATCACCAGACGGACCATACGATTCGCTCCAACTGACGCCCGCGCCCGCCTCGGTTTCGGCGAAGGCTGCTTGAGCGGCGTTATTGGCGGCTTTGGGGACTGCGAATCCGGCGAGAGCCAGTCGCGTGGAGCCGTCGGTGCTGTTGAGCGGCGTGGGGGCGCATGCCGACAAGAGTGAAATCGCGGAGACGAGCGCAAGAACGGGGCCCAAAGAACGCAGGTGGCGCATGGAGTCGTCCTTTCCGTGCTTCGCATCGCTGGGATTGCGTCGAGTTTTGCGGGCCATGTCTCGCATTAGACTAGGGATTTTTCGCGGAATTCTGGCCCGTGTCCGTTATGTGGGAGCGGGCATGCAGGGTGCGGATGCCGTGTTAGGAACCAGCGGGTTCGAGGCCAAAGCGCGACGCCCGTCAATACACGTCGCGCGCGTAGCGCTTCTGCTTGCTCAAGTTCTTTAAATAGGCGCTCGCGTCGTCTTCAGAAAGCCCGCCGTGCGCCATCGCGATTGCGTGCAGTGCCTTAGCAACATCCTTCGCCATGCGGCCGGCATCGCCACACACATAAAAGTGAGCGCCGTCTTCGAGCCAGGACCACAATTGGGCGCCATGTTCGCGCATCCGGTCTTGAACGTAGATTTTCTGGCGTTGATCGCGAGAGAACGCAAGTGTGAGGTGTGTGAGGAGTCCGTCGTTCTGCCAGGCTTGCAGTTCTTCTTGATAAAAGAAGTCGGTGTTGGAGTTGCGTTCCCCGAAAAACAACCAGTTTCGGCCCGTATGACCAAGTGCGCGGCGGTGTTGCAGGAACCCGCGGAACGGGGCGATTCCGGTGCCGGGGCCCACCATGATCATCGGCGTATCGGCCTTCTCCGGTGGTCGGAAATGGCTGCTCTTCTGCACGAACAACGGGATGTCGGCAGCATCGCTGTGATCTGCGAGGAAGGTGGAACAGACGCCGTTGCGGATCTGGTTGTCGTATTCGAACCGCACTGTCGAGACCGTGAGTTGCACTTCGGTGGCCGACGCCAGCGGGCTCGAAGATATCGAATACTGCCGGGCTTTGAGCGGTTTGAGCACCGAGAGCCAATCGTCAACGGGTGCATCGACCGGATAGTCGGCCAGCACGTCGATAGCTTGTCGTCCCCACAACCACTGCTGGCGATTGAGTTTGTTGTCGGGGCGCAACAGGGTCGCGAGGTGGCGGTCTCCCGACCGTTCGTTGACGAATCGCAGCAGGTCCGGGTTGACGTTCGCGATCTCAAGGTGACGAGTGGCAGCCTCGCGTAACGACACCGCCCCGACCCCGGCGATGTCGATCACACTTTCGCCGTCGAGTCGCGTGGCAGCGAGCCACGCGGTCACCGCCTCGGCGCTATTCGTGGGTTTCACGCTGAGTGAGTCCCCGGCTTGATAGTGAAACCTCTCGTCGGTTTCGAACCTGAACTGGCGGACATCTTTGGTGGATCCGGTGGCACCCAGTTGGCGGTTGAGGATGACTCGAGTGACAAGTGGGTTGGTGCGCGAGTACGCGTCGGGTGAATCTAGTCCAACGGCGGGGTGCGGAGGCGAAAGTTCTGTAGGTCGCTCGTGGACAACCGTGGCAGGTCGAGCGGTCTCGATTTTGGCCGGACCAATCTCCGCAGCAGCTTCGAGTTGGGTGAGCACTCGCGCAAACCAGTCTTCGGCCGCATCGGAGTCATCCGGTTCGCAGTCTCGGCGCTCGGTGATGCGCGTGGCACCCAGTTCGGCCATGCGTTCGTCGAGGCGCCTGCCGTGCCCGCAAAAGTCGTCATAGGACGAATCTCCGCAAGCAAGCACCGCGAACTGCACTCCTGTCAGCGAGGGTGCGTCCGCGTGTGACAGCGCCGTCCAGAATGCTTCACCGTTATCGGGAGAATCACCGTCGCCGAAGGTGCTGCTCACGAGTAACACGGTGGCCAGCGAGGGGAGTCGGGCCAGATCGAAATCGTCCATCCCGAGGAGTTCGACCCGATTGCCGGACGCCTGCAA
>CALMUY010000037.1 GCA_937873005.1 uncultured Aeromicrobium sp.
GACGTTCAGTTAATCATCAATACGCCCCACGGCACCAGCGTTAAAGTCGCGCAGAAGGCGGCCTACGAGATCCGCAACGCGGCCATGACCGAAGGTATCCCGTGCATCACGACGGTCCAAGGTTTGGGTGCGGCCGTGCAAGGTATCGAAGCACAAAACGCAGGCACGATCGGCGTGCGTTCGCTGCAAGACTGGGCGAAAGCAGCCAAGGGAGAATCCGTATGAGTTTCGCTTCCAGACAGCGGGCCGCGCGTGATGCCTACGGACCGTTGTGTGTCGGCATCGATCCGCACTCCCACCTTCTTGAGGCGTGGGGATACGGAGACGATCTCGACGGACTGAAGCGATTCGCTGCTGCGTGCGTCGAGGCGTTTGCCGGGCACGTAGCTTTTGTAAAGCCCCAGTCCGCGTTCTTTGAGCGTTTCGGCGCGGCGGGCGTAGCCGTTCTCGAACAGACTGTTCAGGACCTTCGACATACAGGTTCGCTGGTGATCTTGGATGCTAAACGCGGCGACATCGGCTCCACAGCCGAGGCCTACGCGCATGCATTTCTCGACGAGGATCAGCCCATGGCGGCTGATGCGCTCACGGTGAGTCCGTACCTCGGATTCGGTTCGCTCAAGCCGTTCTTTTCGGTGGCCGACGACAACGACGCGGGTGTTTTTGTGCTGGCATTGACATCCAATCCAGAAGGTCCCGAGGTTCAACACGCGGTAGGTCCAGACGGCAAAACCGTCGCGCAATTGATCCTCGATCAACTGCGCGAACTCAATGCCGGCGCGCCAGGGGGTGGGTCGTTTGGTGCGGTAGTTGGTGCCACCGTGGGCGCGATCGACGCCGACATTGACATCAACGGCCCCATCCTCGTGCCCGGATTTGGCGCCCAAGGCGGCACCATCGAGGACTTGCAACGTCTCTTTGGGCATGTGTCTGACCAAGTGATTCCGTCGTCTTCGCGCGGTGTTTTGGCACTCGGTCCAGACCCGAAAGCCATGCGAGACGAAGCTGCGCGACTTAACGAATTACTGCGTTCTTTGTAGGCACGCGGTCAAGTTGTGCTGATCGCGACGGTGTACTGACTAGGCTGGAGTCCACCAAACGCCCGAAGTTCAGTGGAGGTCAATGTGCGTGCTGTTCGGCTAGGACTTGTGTCGGTAGTCATGCTGCTGCCCTTCCTGTCGGGCTGTTCGGCCTACGGCCAGTACTGTGACGCCGTCGAAAAAGCTCAACCGCAATTGCTCGATTTCGGTAAGAAGTCCACCAAAGCTTTTGCCGAGTATTCCAAGCTTTCGCAACAGATTGCTGATGTCGCGCCTGAAGATGTCGCCGACGACTGGACCGCGATCGCCAAGGCCACCGGCGAAGTCGCGGCCGAGCATCGTTCGGCCCACATCGATTTGGCTGACATGGATGATTCGGCGATGACGGGCAGTTTGACTCGTGATCAAATCAAGGCGCTCAATCAGGCCTACCTCAACTTCAACGACACGCAACAAGCCCGCAAAACCGTGGTCGCTGACGTTCTTGAACGTTGCAAGATCGATCTCGCCGAGAAAGAAAAGTGATTCGTCATGGCACTACCAGAGCTCACTCCTGAACAACGCCAAGCCGCTTTAGAGAAAGCTGCCGCGGCCCGCCAGATTCGTGCCGAAATCAAGAATCGGTTGAAGCATTCGGGTGCCACCATTCGCGAAGTGATTGCCGAATCGAAAACGAACGAAGCAATTGCGCGCATCAAGGTGCTCGATTTGATTCAAGCGGTCCCCGGGATCGGCAAAGTCACGGCCGTTGAAATCATGGAACGTCTCGAGATCGCCCCGAGTCGTCGCATTCGTGGGCTCGGCGAAAAGCAAGAGCAAGCCCTGATCGAGGAGTT
>CALMUY010000038.1 GCA_937873005.1 uncultured Aeromicrobium sp.
TGAGTGTGGATCGTGGCTGGTTTGCTGCGAAGGATCGGGTGTTCCCGATCACGATTGATCCGACGTATGCTTCGGCCAGTGTGAACGCTATTCGGGACACTGAGGTGTCGAAATCGAATCCGGGTACGAGTTACTTTTCGAGTTCTGATTTGCGTGTGGGTACGTATAACGGCGGCGCGGATAAGTTGCGGGTGTTCATGAATTTCGGGCTCGCAAATTTTAAGAACAAGCAGATTCAGACGGCGAAATTGTCAGTGTATGAATACCATGCGTGGTCGTGTACGGCTAAGCCTTTGCGGGTGTATTCGGCTGGGTTGTTGGATGCGAACACGACGTGGAGTAACCAGCCGTCGGTGATCAGCCTATTGAAAACAGTCACGGTGGCGAAGGGGTATTCCTCGTCATGTAAGGACGGGCGAGTGACGGCCGATATTACGAGCCACGTCAAGGCCTGGTCTACCGGTTCAGCGACCTACGGTGGGATCGCTTTGTTGGCGGGTGATGAGAGCGATAATTTTGGGTGGAAACGGTTCCGATCATCTGAAACCAGTGACGATCCGTATATTTCCTTTACGTACAATCGGCCACCGAATAAACCGAATGCGCCGACTGTCAAGGACGGTTATTCCTATGCGCCTCCGGGTGGGGGCACCGCAGTATATGTGGCTGATACGACGCCAGAGTTACGGTCGCTCAGTTCGGATCCAGATCAAAACAAATACAAACTAACGTTTGAAGTTCATTCATCGAAGACGGTAACAAGCGGTACGAAACTTGGCGAATGCACGAGTGTTTTGACGGTGTCTGCGACTGCTGCGGGGTGCAGTTTGGGTACCGCGTTGACGAACAATACTGAAGTGTTTGTGCGTGCGTCCGCGACTGATGAGTTGGGTTTGTCGAACGCGTCGTGGTCTGAATGGAGCACGGTTCGTATTGGGGCTACTGTGCCAGATGCGCCGGTGATTTCGTGTCCGGCGCCGTACCAGCATGGGGAATGGTTTGAAACTATTCCTGAATCTCCGGTGACGTGTATGGCAACAGCGGTGGGAACAGGTTTTTCTGCTCCGAGCAAGATTCGGGTGGAAAACTCAGGCGTGCTGGTGGGTGAGTATCCCATTACTCCGTCTTCGAGCGCGAGTGTTGCCAAAGCAACGTTTACGATCCCTAATAAGGCTGGAACCCACAATCTTGTAGCGCTGGCGTCAACCCCGGCATTGAAGTCGGCCCAGTCTGCGCGTTATGAACTTGGTTTGGGAGCTCCTGCCTTGCAGTCCCCGGTTCAGGGTGCCACCACGAGCGGCACGATCCCGGTCGTTGGCCGGTTCCCGGCGCCTGCCACGGGTACGCCCGAAGCTGTCGTGCAGTATCGGCTTGCTGGCGAAGCGGGTGCCTCTGCGAACTGGGAAGACGACAATACTGTGCCTTCAAGTGTTGCTGATGGTTCGGTTAAGGTGTCCGGTTCGTGGGATACCACGGGGGTTTCATTCACGGGAATTTCAGACCGAGTTCCGGTCACGATGGATATGCGTGTGTGTATCCGGACTGTCGGCACAGAGGAGTGTTTGACTAAGTCCGGGTCGCGCACACTGGTTCGTGTTCCGTCCGCGTTCGGCGCGGGCTATCCCACCGATGCGAGTGGTGCTGGCCAGGTAGCGCTCTATACCGGCGAGTTCGCCACCGATGCCTCAGACGTGAGTTTGGGAATGTTGGATGTGTCGCGTTCGTATTCTTCTCTTGATGGTGATGGCACTCTCGCCGATAGTGTGCGCGGTGTTTTTGGTCCCGGGTGGACAGCCGATCTGGGTAGCCTGACGGGCTTAGCCGGGTTGACATTCGTTGACTCCACGATAGATACCGGCACCGTCAGTTTGATCGACTCTTCATCGGGTGACGTACTGGTGTGGGAACACCCAGATGGGGAACGGGGCACCTATGCGCGTCAGAACGGAACAGCTTCATACGAGCCGGTGAATACCGAAGCTGAAGATTCCAAGATCAAACTTGAACTCAAAGATGTGAGTGGAGCACCCGACGGGGTCGCGTTTGTGGCCACCGAATCTGACGGAACGATCACACAATGGAATTTGGCAGCGGGCTCATCTGTTGCTACCCCACTGAGTGCCACACCGAACACGTGGATTCCAGGCGAAGTTATCGACGCTTCGGACGCGGGTACCGGCGGCACGTTTTATGCCCCGTCAACACAAACGGGCATGGGCGACAAGGTGGGCCGTATTATTCACCGGCCCGCCGGCGCTACCAAAACCGATTGCCCTGTCGCTGGCACGTGGGGCAATAATGCGCGCGGTTGTACGCGCATGACGATTACCTATGGCACGAGCACCGCTAGTGGGGATGTGGTTGGGCAGGTTAAACAGATCACGGCTGACGTGTGGGACCCGAAAACCGGTCAGGTCAAGAACCTCGATCTTGCTGACTATGAATACGATTCGGCCACTAAACGACTCTTCAGTGTTACCGACAAAACCACTAATTTGACTACCAGGTATGCCTGGCATGGGTCGTCTACCCGGTTGGCGATGATCAGCGAACCGGGGCTTGCGCCCTATCGTT
>CALMUY010000039.1 GCA_937873005.1 uncultured Aeromicrobium sp.
GAACGGCTCGCCAGCGCGATCGGACGCGAACCCTCGAATCCGATGTTCGTGATCTCCCAAAAAACCTTGACCGGACATGCCAAGGGTGGAGCGGCGGCGTTCCAAGTAATCGGTTTGTGCCAAGTTCTGGCCGAAGGCATCCTGCCGCCGAACCGCAGCCTTGATTGCGTCATGGACGACCTTGCTGAACATGAGCGACTCGTGTGGCTCCGTGAGCCGCTCGCAAGCGGCCCGCTCAAGGCGGGACTCGTGACGAGTCTCGGTTTCGGACACGTTGCAGGCCTCATTGCGATCGTGCATCCGCAAGCATTTATCGCTGCCCTGCCTGAAGCGCGCAAGGCGTCTTATCTTGCTGGGGCGCAAGAGCGTAAGCGGGCAGGGCGCGCGCGCCTCACTGATGCGATGTTCGGAGGAGAGCCGGCGTATCAGCGCGCACAGGATCGTCGACTAGGTGACCGCAATGTCCGCGACTTGGAAGCAAACGTTTTGCTTGATTCGCAGGCGCGATTGTGTCCTGATGGGATCTACTCGTGCCAGTGATCGGCACGGGGATTGACCTCGTTTATGTGCCGGGTTTCGCCGAGCAATGGCGACAACCCGGCACGAGGTTCGAGCAGCTCTTCACGAGTCGCGAGCGAGCCGATTGCCGCGGAGGAGTGGACGATCAAGGTATTGCTTCGCTCGCGGCTCGATGGGCGGCTAAAGAAGCATTTATTAAAGCGTGGTCTGAATCTCTGTGGGGGAGCGGACCTGCGATGCCGCACGAGATTCATCACTTAATCGAGACTATTCGCGATGCATGGGGTCGGCCTCGCTTGTGCCTTGGCGCGGATATACGCGCACACTTGGCAGGAGTTGAGGTGTTCGTTTCGCTAAGCCACGACGGCGACTATGCACTCGCTAATGTGCTTTTGAGTCGCGATTAGTTGCTCGTTTTTGAGTTGCCGTTGGCTTCTGCTGACAGTAAGTACGCCGAAAGTAGTCGTTTCGCCTCAATGATCGCTTCGTCGTGTTCTTGGCGGTGACGGATCGAGAAGTTCAACATCGAATAGGTGACGTGAATGAGCACTTCTGCCAAGATCTTTCGTCGTTCGCGTGGGGTCCCGGGCGTAAGTGGTCCCAGGACATATGCCACCTCGGCTGCCAGTTCAGCCTCGGTTACTTCTGCGGTTGCGCGGGTAGCGGGTGTTGATTGGACGGCATACCAAACTGCGCTGCGTGAGGGGTCTTTTAGCCACATCGTTGCCATGTGATCGAGTAGTCGATCCAACAATTTGAGCCAATCCAGGGTGGGGAGTTCTGCCGCAAGTTTGGCTAACTCTTCGCGCACTGCGACGGAGTTTTGGCGATCCAATTCGCACACGATGACGTACTTGTTGGCAAAGAACTGATAGAGCGTGCCAATCGGTAACCCTGCGCGGTGCGCCACTTCCTCGCAGGTGAAGGATTCGAACCCAACTTCAAGCAATAATTCGCGCGAGACATCGAGCAGGCGTTCAAACTTGACCCTGCTCCGTTCTTGGGTGGGGCGTCGACGCGGCTCGAGAATCACGGTCACGGCGCTAACCCTACCCCCAGGTTAGTGCCAAATGTAGGTATTGGGCGATTCGAGGACGCGCGACAAAAGTCTCCGCAACCGACCTATTAGGACGGTCCATGCGTTTAGAATCTTGACCATGCCAGATAGCAGCAACGCGCGCATTGCCCTTGGGCTCGTCGGCGCACTCGTCTTCGTTGAATTCATCAGCGGTTTCTTGCAGAACTACTACATGCCAGTCATTGCCGACATCGGCCGGTACTTGAACGTCAATGACGCCGATTTGAACTGGCTCGAGGCAGCCCAATTCCTCATGTCGGCTCTATGTGTCCCGCCCCTATCAAAACTTGCCGACTTTATTGGTCATCGCCGCATGCTCTTTTGGGCAGCAATCGTCGTGGCGGCCGCGACTTGGGGCATTGCTTTTTCGACGAGCTTTGGCGTGTATCTGAGCTTCTGGGCAATTCAAGGCGTGCTGGCTGTCTGGCTGCCACTCGAAGTCGCGCTGATCTTCCTGCGAAGCGCGGGCGATCCGGACCAAGCTGACAATACGCGTAAAGCGACTGGCACGATTGTGGCGGCACTTATGGGTGGGGCCATTGCCGCCGCTATTGCGTCCCCCGCTGCGTCGGCCATCTTCGATGACATGCGAATGGTGCTAGCGGTTCCGGCTGTACTCGCGACTATTGCTGTGCTCATTATTTGGCCCATGTCGGATGCGGGGCATGTTCCGCAACCGGCCAAGCTCGACCTTCCGGGGCTCGCGATGCTTGCGGGAATACTAATTCTTGTCTCGCTGTCGCTCACACTGATTCGACTACTCGGTTACGCATCGCCGTGGCCGTGGATTTCGCTCACTGCGGGCCTTACGTTGATCATTCCGTTTACGAAGTTTGAACTCGGCAGAGACGAACCGATCGTTGACTTCCGCGTGATGGCGGCGCGAGCCATGTGGCCAGTTCAATTGACTTCGTTGCTTTTAGGTATCACGCTCGTGAGTGCTGCGATTCCACTGTCGACTTACGCGCAAACGGACCCGCATGAATACGGTTTCGGCTTGGGTCTAGAGCCAGCATACGTCGGTCCGATTCTCTTGGGATATGCCTTTGCCATGCTGATTGGCGCGACTATTTTCGGCGAGATTAGTTCCGTAGTTGGACCGCGGAATTGTTTGATTGGCGCGATGCTGTTAGTTGCTGGCGGCTATGGTGCGATGACGTTCTATCACGATTCGTTCCTGTCAGTGGCCTTCTCGATGACTCCAGTCGGTTTCGGCTCAGGTGCGATGCTTGCGGCGATTCCTGCAGCCGCGGCGGCCGCAGCGCCAGCCGGTGGCACGGGTATCGCGACGGGCCTCACAGGTATGACCCGAACAATTGGTGGCTCGATCGCCTCGTGCGTATTCGGTGTTGCTTTGGCTGCTGGAGCAGGAACAGGAACTGCCGCATCGCTGAGCGGCTATTACACGGTCTGGATTGTGAGTTCAGTTGCCGCGGTGGTCGCGGCGATCACCTTGTTCTTCGTGCCCGCAACTGCCTTCGTGGACGAGGCAGCCTAGCTACTTGTGCGTGCGTTGAGACCGTGTTCGATGAGGCCAAAAATCCCGTCGCCGATCTTGTCGAATCCAGAACCTAGAGTCTGTCCTTGACTAAAACGCAGGTAGATCCCTTCGAGAATTACCGCGAGTTTGAAATAGGCCAAGGCGAGGTGGAATCCCAAGTGGCTGACGTCGCGACCTGACAATCGCGCGTAGCGTTCGGTTACCTCATCGATGCTGAGGTAGCCGGCGGCTTTGGGGGCATCAGTGACTGCTGCATCTTCGCCATCGGGGGTATCGAGGGCAAGCTGCTGGTAGGCCAACATGAGCGCGACATCGGTGAGCGGATCACCAAGCGTGCTCATTTCCCAATCGAGTACGGCCGATACTTGGTCGTTTGAATCGATGAGGGCGTTATCTAGGCGGAAGTCGCCGTGCACGATTGTTCCGGCTGCTGCGCTTGGAACTGAGTTGCTGAGCCAGTTTGCCAATTCGTCAAGTCCCGGGAGTTCGCGGCTGCGGGACTTCTCGAGTTGTTTGCGCCAGCGAGAAACCTGGCGTTCTAGGTAGCCTTCGGGGCGACCGAAGTCGCTTAGGCCAACGTGGTTGTAATCGACCGCGTGCAAGGTGACGAGCGTGTCAACGAGGCGTTCAGAAATAGCGCGGACACGCACGGGGCCAAGTTCGTTGAGTTCGGAAGCTCGCTGGAATGCTGTGCCTTCGGCCTTTTCCATCACGTAAAAGGGCGCGCCGAGAACTTCGGGGTCTTCGCACAATCCGTACATTGCTGGAACCGGTACGGGGCTCTGAGCTAGGGCGTCCATTACGTGGTATTCGCGCGACATATCGTGAGCGGTGGCTAGCACATGTCCGAGTGGCGGGCGGCGAACGATTACCTCGTGGGTGCCGTCGGAGACCGTGTAGGTCAGGTTCGATTTGCCGCCAGTTATGAGGGAGGCTGAAAGCGGACGCGAAAGGTTGAGCAGATCGGGGTTGGCTTGACCTAGCCACGCTGAAAGCGCGACTAGGTCAAGTCCCTTTGGTGATTCCATCTCAGTCTTGAGGTCCGCCGGCAACGTAAATGACCTGGCCGGAGACGAAGCCTGCACCCTCGCTGCTGAGGAAGGAGACGGCGTGAGCGATGTCTTCGGGCTGGCCGACGCGCTTGACGGGGATCTGGTCGGCGCTGAACTTGATGAAGTCATCAAAGGGAACGCCGATTCGTTCAGCGGTGGCTGCTGTCATGTCCGTTTGGATGAAGCCAGGTGCAATTGCATTGGCGGTAATACCGTATTTGCCCAATTCGATTGCGAGGGTCTTGGTGAATCCCTGGATGCCTGCTTTGGCGGCGGAGTAGTTGGCTTGGCCGCGGTTACCGAGAGCCGAGGTGCTGGAGAGGTTCACGATGCGGCCGAAGTTTGCTTCGGTCATGTACTTCTGGGTGGATTTCACCATGTTGAACGCGCCACGCAGGTGGACGTTCATGACCAGGTCCCACTCTTCAACGGTCATCTTGAACAACAGGTTGTCGCGGATGATGCCGGCGTTGTTGACGACGACCGTGGGAGCGCCGAGTTCAGCGGCGACCTTCTCAACGGCTGCTTCCACCGATTCGGGGTTCGACACATCGGCGCCCACCGCGAGAGCAGAGCCGCCAGCGGCTTTGATTTCCTCGACCACGGCGGCGCAATCGGCTTCGTTCAAATCGAGGACAGCCACGTTCATTCCGTCGGCGGCGAGACGTTTGGCGACTCCTGCGCCAATGCCGCGGGCGGCTCCGGTGACGATGGCGGTACGAGTTTCAGACACTGTGATCTCCTTGTTCTAAGCGCTTGCTTAGTTTGAGAGTATCGCACAATACCAACGCGCGGTAGCGCAAACCTCGGTTCGAGTCGCCTGATGTGACTCCTGAGGTTTATCTGGCAGGATGCCAACATGGCTTCAACAGAAATCGCGATGCGCTGGAGTGACCTCGACACCCTCCGGCACGTCAACAATGTGGTGTACGTGGACTATGCGCTGGAGACCTGGCCAGAACTCAGAGCAAGCGGACTCATCTCGCATACCGATCCGGTGCGAGTCGAAGTTGACTACCGGATGCCGGTGCTGAAATCCGACCACCCGATCCACATCGACACCGCTATCGATGGCCTAACCCTGACTCAATCGATTTTGGTGAGCGGTGCCGAACATCCCGCCGCGATCGTCACCTCACGCTTCGATGCAGCCCCCGAAACCGCACGGGTTGAACCTGACGCCCCGGTCGGCCAGTTGATGCTTCGCTACAGCGATCTGGACGACCGTCGCCAAATCAACACGGCACGCATGTTCGAA
>CALMUY010000040.1 GCA_937873005.1 uncultured Aeromicrobium sp.
TTTCACCGGCAGCACGCGGCGGACGAGGAGTATTGGATTCAACACCCGTCCATGCGTTGTCGAGGCCAACTTCAGAAGCGTCGATGCCGAGGTCAGCGAGCGCGCATTCGTCAACGTTCTTCTTCTTGGCGGCCATGATGCCCTTGAATGACGGGTAGCGAGCTTCGCCGGTTTGGTCGGTGACCGAAACGACAACCTTGCCAGTGGCTTCGATCGTCTGGGATGCGGCGTCGCCGTCGCGACGGATGCTCACGGTGTCACCGTTAACGGTCACTTCGCTCGCGAACGTCACGGCAGGAAGTCCGAGGCGTTCGGCTACGAGGGTAGGAACTACACCCATGCCGGCGTCGGTCGAAGCCATGCCGAAGAACACGAGGTCATAGTCGAGCTTTTCAATAGCTTTTGCGAGTACGAGCGAGGTTGCAAAGGCGTCGGATCCAGCAATCGCGTCATCTACAACGTGAACGCCTGCGTCGGCGCCCATCTGCAGTGCCTTGCGAACAGCGTCAGCAGCATCGTCAGGGCCAACAGTGAGTACGGTTACTTCGCCGTCTCCTGCTTCAACTACCTGAAGTGCTTGCTCGACCGCATATTCGTCAAGTTCGGAAAGCAAACCGTCTACGTTTTCACGATCGACGGTGTTATCGGATTCGAACGTGCGATCTGCAGTTGCGTCGGGCACGTACTTCACAGCGACAACAATCTTGGTCACGAGGACCCTCCTGTGAATTCTGTTCGGAATGCAGGCCTCGGATTGAAGACCTACCTGTGTGAGACCACTTTAGCCGCGCTTGATGTCACGCGACGAAAGCGTCCCATATTTGGATTTAGGCTACCCTGATTTGCCGCCAAGGGAACCACTCGGTGTTGTGGGAATGATCACGTTGAAATACCAGCGGTATCTCAACGGCCCGTGAAGGTGGCCTTCCCTGGGCCGTGTTCCATGAACGAGGCCATGCCAAGCGCCTGATCTTGGGTCGCAAAGAGTCCGGTGAAGCCGACTCGTTCGATTTCTAGTCCCGTTTGCAAGTCGACTTCGAGTCCGCGATCGATGACGTCTTTAGCAACCCGCAGCGCGACACTTGCCGCACCAACAAATTGGCTCGCCCACTCGACAGCCTTCGCATACACGTCTTCGGCGCCATGGGTTTGATCAACAAGCCCAATCGCGAGCGCTTCGTCGGCACCGACAAAGCGGCCGGTGTAGATCAAGTCTTTGGCTTTCGAGGGTCCAACAAGGCGGGCAAGGCGTTGCGTACCTCCAGCGCCAGGGATGATGCCCAGCAAGATTTCTGGCTGGCCGAGTTTGGCGTTGTCGGCGCAGAAACGCACATCCGTAGCGAGGGCGAGTTCAAGTCCACCACCGAGCGCAAAACCTGTGATAGCCGAAACCGTGGGCTTACCGATCCGGGCGATTTCGCGAGTGAACTCTTGCAGCAAATGTCCGTGCGACAGCATGTCTGTGTAGCCCATCGACGCCATCTCTTTGATGTCCGCGCCGGCAGCGAAAACGCGTTCGCCACCATAAATCACCACGGCAGCGACATCGTCACGCCGATCGGCTTCGCGCGCAACCTCAATGAGTTCGCGTTGCAACTGCGCATCCAAAGCATTCATTTTTGGGCGGTCGAGTCGAATCGTTCCGACGCCATTTTCAACTTCTAGCCGTGCAAATTCACCCATAGTGTTCTCCTCTTTTCTCGACCCGAGCATAGGTTATGTCGGTTTGGTCAGTCCGCAGATTGAGCAAGCGCAACAAGCGCGTCTCCGCTTAGCCGATGTGTGCGCCATTCAGCAAGATCGACCGAACCCAATGATTCATAGAACTGAATTGAGGGCGTGTTCCAGTCCAAGACTTGCCATTGCAAGCGCGAATAGCCCCGCTCGATACAGATGCGGGCCAACAATTGCAGGCTGGCCTTGCCGATGCCTCTCCCCCGCGCTTCGGGCGTGACATACAGGTCTTCGAGATAGATACCGTGAACGCCGTCCCAGGTAGAGAAGTTCAAGAACCAGATGCAGATGCCCACCACCTGGCCGTCGATTTCTGCCACATGGCCGAACACGGCCGGAGATTCACCGAATAGGCGCTCATGTAGTTGCTCGGAGGTGAGATGGCATTGTTCGGGAGCACGTTCATAGAGTGCAAGTTCGTGCACCAACTCGACCATCCGGTCGACATCGGCGGGCAGGGCTTCACGCAAGATCACGTGGCCATTGCATCACGCCGAACCACGCGTGCGCGATGTAGCCTCATGTTTGTGACTGACAACCTGACTGCCGGAGCAATCGAACTGCGCCCCACATCGGGATCGACAGAGTTTCACGGGTTCGCAGTATTCGAACACGATAAGCGCATCGGCACGATCGCGCTCGCGCCCAGTCCAGGCAAACGCGGCAAGACTGAAGGTTCCGTGCGCTGGAACTTCGTTGAGTCGGCGAACGCGTTCGTCATGAGTCAGGCCATCGCGCTTGCCAACGGCTACGCATTTTCCGAATTGGGTTGGGACCGCGTTGAGACGCGCATCATGGAAGGCAACGAGTCGGATTGGCGCGCAGCTTCGATTTCAGGCATGCGCAAAGAAGGCGTTTTGCGCCAGCCAACACCCAAGCCAACCGAGCTCTTACTTGCTCGACTCGCCACTGACCCGGACGTCATGAGCAAAGAAGGATTCGTGGCGATCTTGAACGCGGGATTGCCACGTAAACGCGTCATCGGGCAGGGGCTGATCCGCAATGAACGCGGCGAATATTTGCTGTGCCAATTGACGTACAAGAACGAATGGGATTTGCCCGGCGGGGTCATCGAAGTTGGCGAATCGCCAGCGACAGGCCTCGTCCGTGAACTCGAAGAAGAACTCGGTGCAACTTTCGAGGTGCACGACCTCGTGACGATGAATTGGCTTCCGCCGTGGCGCGCTTGGGATGACGCGTGTCTTTTCGTGTTCGATCTCGGCCAGATCGACTCGACTGCCGTCGACCGCATGGTTTTACAAAAGAGCGAGATCGCCAACGTTCATTGGTGCGACCTTGACGCCGCACGCGAACACGCCACCGGGGCCACGATTGAACTCTTGACCGCCTACGAAGCTGGCACGCTCACGCCCTATCGCGAAGCGCCCACCCAGCCCGAGTAAGCCCGGCTTGGGTGAAAGCGGGCCTGAGCGAGGCGCCTCAACTGTTTGTTTGCGAGACTCAGTACAGGGCCGCTGCCAAAGCCCGTCGAGCGGTGCCTACGCGCGGATCAGTAACGCCAACGACGATAAACAACTCGAGCAAGTGGTCGCGGACTCGTGTCTTGTCTTGTACACGTCCCATGAGGTCGAGCAGTCGCGAAAACGCATCCTCGACATGGCCACCGTTGACGTCCAGGTCGGCGACGAGGAGTTGAGCGTCGATGTCGTCGGGGTTGTCTGCCGCGTTTCGGCGCGCTTCGTTGAGGTCGGCGGTAGCGGTGCGGGCGAATAATTTGACGCCTGCGAGACGTTCGGCGACTTCTTGATCGGCGGGATATTGCACCTTGAGTTTCTCGTACTCGGCAATCGCAAGATCGAGGTTACCTTCGGCGTAGGCGGTGTCGGCCGCTTCAAAGCGCGGATCAACCTCGGGCTCTTGCGCCTCGTCTCCCCCGCTTGGTGCAACGCGACCGGTAAGGCCGTTTTCTTGGGCGAGCCGGACAAGTTCGTCAAAGTAGCGCTTGATTTCGTCAGCTTCGACCACGCCTTGGAACAACGGAACAGGTCGCCCTTGCACAAGCCCCATGACAACTGGAACGCCTTGCACTTGCAACGCTTGCGCGATCGACGGGTTCGCGTCCACATTGACCCGCGCCAATTGCAACGCTCCACCGTAAGGCTTGGTTGCTTGAGTCAAGAGGTTGTTGAAGTCGGTGCTTTGCGGCGAACGAGCCGACCAAATGCTCAGAACCACCAACTGCGTCATCGTTGATTCAACGATTGCTTGGAAGTTGTTCTCATCAACGTCAACGACGAAGACGCCTTCGGGATCCTGAGTCGCGGGAGTCGCGGCCCGTGCGGCCAACGCTGACAAATCCACGGCGCCTGGGCGGGAAAAATTCATGCAGCCAGTTTAAGTATCGGATTCAAGACTCGACATTCGCCCGCGCAAACCAGCTCGTTGTACGACGCGTTGGATGGTCAGATCGCGCTCGTCGGGCCGGCCAATGTATTTGATATCGCGCAACCCCTGCGCTTGAGCAGCGGACTCGAAAATGAAGTGACCATAGCCGATAATTCGACCAGCCAGCGGCTTGTAAACCGTGATATCAAGAATTCGCGTGATCGGCATCGTCGCAATTTGCACCGTGAGGACCCCCGAAATTCGAAACACTCGCATGTTCGTGATGACGAAGACGTCCATCATGGTCGCGAAAATGTCGTAGAGACCTTTGCCGAGGAGCCCGAACCCAACTAAGACGAGGAAACTGGTGAACGTGGGATAAAGCCACCCTGCGATCGCCCAAACTGCAACAGCGCCAAGAAACCAGACGCTGGATTTGAAGTAGGCGATGGGATGCTTTTCGACGAGGTCAATGACGTGTTCGTCTTCAACTGCGAGTAGGTGACGCTGCACTCGCTTCATGTTCAAAGACGTGACGGCGTCGAACATGAAACTACCCAACAAGGGAGGTAACGAAGACACCTACTTGTTTGAACGCAACACCGATGGCGCTGCTAATCCCCCGGACCGCGTCGGCTGCGCTTGAGGGGGACGTCATCAAGAAGTAGATGACGAACCCGATCAGGAACAGCGCTAACAGCTTTTTAAGCACGTCACCTTGTATATCGCACGAGATCCGCGGAATTGCGGAGGCTCGCCCGGATTGCGTGCCGCGAAATTCAGCGCACGTGGTCGAGAACCGCGTCGGCAGCGGCAAAGGGGTCTAACTGGCCTGAAGTGACCTTCTTGGCCAGCGACTCCATCAGTGTGCTTGCTGAAACGTCGATGCCTCGCATGATCTCTGCGATCGCGATGGCTTGAATCTCACGGGCGGCGCGCGCTACTCGCCGTGATTGCAAACCACCAGACTCAAGCAAATGTGCGTAGTGTTCGTCGATACGATCGGCGATTTTGTCGATTCCTAGGCCGTCGGTTGCCACCGTCATCTCGATTGGTGGTTTCCAGTTGTCGGCGCGTGCCGTCATCGACAGCCCGTTACGCAGTTGGCGGCGCGTGGTTTCAGCTCCGTCGCGATCTGACTTGTTGACGCAGAAAACGTCGCCGATCTCAAGGATTCCAGCTTTTGCGGCTTGAATGCCGTCGCCCATGCCGGGCGCGAGGATCACGAGGCTCGTATCGGCCAACTCCGAGATTTCGATTTCAGATTGGCCGACGCCGACCGTCTCGATCAAAATCACGTCAAAACCAGCCGCGTCGAGGACGTGAACAGCATGCGGTGTCGCCCACGACAGACCGCCCAAATGGCCACGGCTCGCCATCGAGCGAATGTAAACGTTGGGGTCGGTGGTGTGTTCCTGCATGCGGATGCGGTCGCCAAGCAAGGCTCCACCACTAAATGGTGAGGACGGATCGACCGCTAAAACTGCGACGGTCTTTCCTCGCGCGCGCAGTTCGGTCACGAGCGCGGATGTGGTGGTCGACTTTCCGACACCTGGCGAACCCGTCAGCCCAATGGTGTGAGCCTTGCCAAGGTGCCCAGTGAGCAGTTCGCTCACTTCTCGCAATTGACCCGATTCGCTTTCGACGAGCGAAATCAGACGTGCGATGGACCTGGTCTCCCCCGCAATCGCGCGGGAGACCAGGTCCGTTACATCACGTTGACGAGGACTCAAGCCTTCGGCACGCGGATGATCAAGGCGTCACCTTGTCCGCCGCCGCCACACAGGGCTGCAGCGCCGGTGCCGCCGCCACGGCGTCCGAGTTCAAGTGCCAAGTGCAAGACGATGCGCGCACCGCTCATGCCGATGGGGTGGCCGATGCTGATGGCGCCGCCGTTGACGTTGACGCGATCTTCGGACACACCCATCTTCTGAGCCGACACGATGCCGACGGCTGCGAAGGCTTCGTTCAGTTCGAACAGATCGATGTCTGCAACATCGATGCCTTCTTTTTGGGCTGCCTTGATGATGGCGTTCGCAGGCTGTTCTTGGAGAGTGGAATCCGGGCCAGCAACGTTGCCGTGAGCACCGATTTCTGCGATCCAAGTCAGGCCGAGTTCTTCAGCCTTGGCCTTGCTCATGATGACGAGTGCACAAGCACCGTCTGAGATCTGGCTAGCAGTGCCTGCCGTGATCGTGCCTTCCTTCGAGAACGCCGGACGCAACTTGCCGAGCGATTCGGCCGTGGTGTCGCCTCGGACGCCTTCGTCAGCGGAAACGACCTTCGGGTCGCCCTTGCGCTGTGGGATTTCGACGGGAATGATTTCGTCTGCGAAAAGGCCATTAGCATGGGCGGCAGCAGCGAGTTGGTGTGAACGAGCGCCAAAAGCGTCTTGTTCATCACGCGTCAGCGAATCCGTAGCTGCGTTACGAGTTTCGGTGAGCGAGCCCATAGCTTGATCAGTGAGCGCGTCCCACAGTCCGTCATATTCCATGTGGTCGAGCATTGTGGTCTTGCCGTACTTCGTGCCTTCGCGCGACCCCTTGAGGATGTGCGGCGCTTGAGTCATGGACTCTTGGCCACCTGCCACGACGATGTCGTATTCACCTGCGCGGATCATCTGATCGGCCATGGCGATAGCGGTGATACCCGAAAGGCATACCTTATTGACTGTCACCGCAGGAACGTTCATTGGGATGCCGCCCTTGACGGAAGCCTGGCGTGCAGGAACCTGGCCTGCTCCGGCTCCGAGGACCTGGCCCATGATGACGTATTCAACTTGGTCGCCAGTGATGCCGGCCTTCTCGAGGGCGCCCTTGATCGCGATTCCACCGAGATCGGAACCGGAAAGGGTCTTGAGGCCACCCAAGAGGCGACCTACGGGAGTACGTGCTCCCGCGACGATGACGGACTGAGTCATGTGTTTCTCCTATGAGTTACAAAGCAGTATTGGTCACTGTACCGCGCCATGGTTGAACCCGAAGCGTGGTAAGGATCTCACCGCTATTGCCGCGACTGCGGTAGTGCCAAGGGCACGCGTCTATTAGTGTTTCACCTTATGACTAGCAACTCGCTTGTACCCGGTCACCTTTTGGTGGCTATTGACCATGTCGGCATTGCCGTACCTGACCTTGACGATGCGTTGGAGTTTTACTCTCGCGTGTTCGGCCTTGAGTCGATCCACGAAGAAGTCAACGAAGAACAAGGTGTGCGTGAAGCCATGCTCGCCGTGGGCGATTCGGGCAGCTGTATTCAACTGCTGGCGCCCCTCTCCGAAGATTCGACGATCGCAAAGTTCATCGATCGCAACGGTCAAGGCATCCAACAGTTGGCATACCGGGTCACCGATATCGACGCTGTTTCGGCCACCTTGCGTGACCGTGGCGTTCGGTTGCTGTACGAAACTCCCAAGAACGGGACATCCAATAGCCGCGTGAACTTCGTGCATCCAAAAGATGCCGGTGGAGTTCTCGTGGAGCTCGTCGAACCATCCGCGACAGCACACTGATTTACCACCTGCGAATCACCGTGAGGCAGGTTGCCGTATCTGGCACAGGTCTGCTCTCGGTAGCATCTGTCTAATCCCCCGATCATCGAAGGACAATCGTGCAACACATTCTTGACGCCATTTTGGCGGGCGAAACATCCCCAGAGGTATACGAGAACCTCGAACTCCCCTCAACGTTTAAGGCTATTACGGTTCATAAAGACGAAGAGAACATGTTCGACGGCATCCCTAGCCGGGAAAAGGATCCTCGCAAGAGCCTCCACCTCGACGACGTGCCCCTTCCGGAACTCGCCCCCGGTGAAGCGCTCGTTGCTGTGATGGCCAGTGCTATCAACTACAACACGGTCTGGACGTCGATCTTCGAGCCAGTTTCCACGTTCCGTTTCCTTGAGCGATACGGCAAGCTTTCCGAATACACCAAGCGTCACGATCTGCCGTACCACATTGTTGGCTCGGACCTCGCCGGCGTTGTTTTGCGCACTGGCCCTGGCGTTAACGCTTGGAAGCCAGGCAACGAAGTTGTCGCTCACTGCCTTTCGGTGGAACTTGAAAGCCCCGATGGCCACGACGACACCATGATGGATCCGCAGCAGCGCATTTGGGGCTTTGAGACGAACTTCGGCGGCTTGGCACAGTTGGCGATCGTTAAGTCGAACCAGCTCATGCCTAAGCCTGACCACCTCACGTGGGAAGAAGCAGCCAGCCCCGGCCTCGTGAACTCGACGGCCTACCGTCAGTTGGTTTCCAAGAACGGCGCTCACATGAAGCAGGGCGACGTTGTGTTGATCTGGGGCGCTTCGGGCGGCCTCGGCTCCTACGCAACCCAGATGGCACTCAACGGCGGAGCAATCCCCGTATGTGTGGTTTCCAGCCCTGATAAGGCTGAAATCGTGCGTTCGCTTGGCGCAGAACACATCATCGATCGTTCGGCTGAGGGCTACAAGTTCTGGAAGGACGAGAACACCCAAGATCCGAAGGAATGGCAGCGTTTCGGTAAGAAGATCCGCGAACTCACCGGTGGCGAAGACCCAGACATCGTGTTCGAGCACCCCGGCCGTGAGACCTTCGGTGCTTCGGTTTACGTCACTCGTAAGGGCGGCACGATCATCACGTGCGCGTCGACTTCGGGCTACATGCACCAGTACGACAACCGTTACCTCTGGATGAACTTGAAGAACATCAAGAGCTCGCACTTCGCTAACTACCGCGAAGCGTTCGAAGCGAACCGCTTGATCGACAAGGGCCTCATTCACCCGACGGTTTCGAAAGTCTACCCCTTGGCTGAAACCGCACAGGCTGCGCTCGACGTGCACCACAACAAGCACCAAGGCAAGGTGGGCGTGCTGGTTCTGGCACCTGAAGAGGGCTTGGGTGTTCGCAACCCAGAGAAGCGCGCGAAGCACATCGACGACATCAACCGCTTCCGCGGCATCTGATGCGCTGAGTACTTCATTAGCTCAACCAGAAACCCCCGTGGGACTGAGATTCAGTTCCGCGGGGGTTTTCTTTTGCCGGTCTCGTTGAGCCCACGAACCTTCTGTGTCTCGTTTTTTTTGCACAAGTACTCATCGGTTGCTTGATGGCTAGCCTTTCGCTAAGGCACTAAACGCCTAGTTCAAAAGATCATGAAGAAATAGAAGAAGATTTCCTTCAGCACCGCTTTGAACGATTCCCAAACACCAGTCCCCGTGCTTCGCGCATCGCGCCAAGCACCAAAAACGACCATGACAGCGCCAATTAAAACGACAAGCCACGCGACGTGAACTACTCGTACAGGCAAGTCGCTGAACCACGCGAATGACAGCACGAGGCTCGCCGCGAAAAGCACCGTGAGTCCGATCCCCACCACGATGACTGACAGCACCGAGACAAGCCGTGACTCGTGGCCTCGCGACTCGTCATCATTCATAAGACCACCTGACATCGCACCATGAGGTATACATACTGATTCACGCTCAGGTCGTGAGAATCGCTGCAACTGCGGCGATCGTACACACGTACCAGAGAAAAAGCACCGAGATCAGTACGGGTTGCGTAACTGTGAGCGGCATTAGCGATCGAACTCGAGAATCTGGCTCTTCCAATTCCACGATATTTCCCAAGGCGCCTTCTGAATAGCCAAAATCGTATTGTGCGCTTCCTTCGAGGTGCCACACCATAGCTCTAGCCCCCGTAACACGGTCAATGAGGAAATGCGCGCGAACAAGACCCTTCGCGTGATACTTGAGCGTCGCGGCAGAGTTCTCAAATGTTGTAGACCCAAAGGCCTTGTAAACCGTAACGCCGCCGGGATGAACGTCCATTCGATGGCGTGAGACGTATCGTGGCGCCCAGATCCCAATCGCCACAATCACGGGCCCCAAAACGATGGCAAAGACGGCAAACAGTGCTACAACGAAAACTGAAGCGCCCTGGGTTTTCTGCCGCTCCTATGCGGGTTGCGGCTCTCGGTTGAGA
>CALMUY010000041.1 GCA_937873005.1 uncultured Aeromicrobium sp.
TTCAACAATCGCAACCGGATGGCGAACTGTTTGTGCTAAAGCGATTGCTTCGATTGGCTCCTCAACTACCATCAGAATCGCTTCAAGTGCGCTGGGCAGCACTTCCTCATCGATGAGGACATCCTCATCGTTCTCAGGCACATCGATGAGGGTGTCCTCCGGCGTTTGCGCTTCAGTCATCACTCACGTCCTGCTTCTCAAGATTTGTACTATCGGCGTCGTCGTCGGGCGACGAATCTAATTGCGTGTCGGTTTCATCGTCCGTGAGAACTTCTTGACTATCGTCGACGATGTCGAACTCGTCTCCTACATCGATGTCCCCTTCGTCAGTCCCCGTCCAGGAGATGGTCAATTCGCCGAGTGGGGTGACTTGATCAAACGAGATCTGACCTTCGCGGAACAGTTCGAGCACGGCAAGGAAGCGTGCAACTTTGGTCATCACGTCGGTTGCATCGGATGTGAGCGACCGGAACGTCATGACACGATCGCGGCGGAGCCGATCCACCACAAGGTGCGCCTGTTCACGAACACTTACAGCGGGCGCGTGAAGGTGTGCCAAAGAGAGAACTGGGGGAAGCTTAGGCGCGAGTGCCGCCGCTGCGATTTCGGCCAGACGTTCGGGTGAAATCGAAATTTCGATTTCCGGTAATGCTTGCGCAAAACGCTCTTCCAAACGCGCAGCTCGGGCGTGATAAGCGCCCTGAGTTTCCCACAAATCTGACAGGATCGTTGCGACTTGTTTAAACGCGCGGTACTGCATGAGCCGGGCAAACAAGAGATCCCTTGCCTCGAGGAGTGCCAGATCTTCTTCGTCCTCAACTTCGGTCTGCGGAAGCAGCCGCGAGGTTTTCAAGTCCAGAAGTGTCGCAGCAACCAGCAAGAATTGCGTCGTTTCTTCGAGATTGTCTTCGATACTGCGGGTGTAACTAATGAACTCAGTGGTCACAACTGACAAGGCCACTTCAGTGATGTCAAGCTGATGCTTTGAGATCAACTGCAGAAGCAAATCAAACGGGCCCTCGAAGTTACCGAGAGAGACGGAAAAACCCTTGTCATCCGGCAGCGCCGCGTCTATCGCCGGCAATGTGTCATTCACTCAGCCGACCAACAATTTCGCTTGAGTCACCGTTAGCTTCAAGATCCTCAAGCGCCAATGCCAAAGCAGCCCTGACAATACGGCCTCGGTCAATCTTCCGACCAACCATGGACTTAAGGGTGAGTCGTGCTTGCTCGATCGCGAGGAGCTCTTCAGATGTCAGGTAAACCGTCATCTTCTCGTCGTGTTTAATCCTGCCGCTCGCGACAGGCCCCGGTTCACCACTTGCCGTTGGCGAACCTTCGACCGCTCCGCGCGCCGGTACGGTCGACCGGAAGAGTTCTTCAGCACCGGGAAGATTTACGCGTCTGGACACCGCTGAAGCACCTCTTTGGCAAGATCGCGGTAGGCCTTGGCGCCTGGTGAATTTGTCGCAAAAACCGTAATCGGCTCACCCGCAACGGTGGAGTCCGAGAACTTCACCGTACGCCGGATAACCGTGTGGAAAACCTTGTCTCCCCAACCGTCAACGAGCGTACGTAAGACTTCACGACCATGCAAAGTTCTACCGTCGTACATGGTGCCTAGTAGCCCGATGATCTCGAGATTGAAGTTCGTGCGTTCACGCACCTTCTCGATCGTCTCGTTGAGAAGCGCGACGCCACGGAGCGCAAAATACTCGCATTCGAGTGGGATTATCACGCCATTCGACGCCGTCAATGCGTTGACGGTAAGAAGGCCAAGAGACGGTTGGCAGTCGATCAAGATGACATCGTAATCACGGTTCACCGTATGAATTGCGCGAGCAAGCGCTTGCTCGCGTCCAACTTCGGTGACGAGTCGCATTTCAGCGGCAGACAAGTCGATGTTGGCCGGCGCCAAATCAAGGCCCTCAACACTCGTCGGCAAGATGATGTCTTTAAGCGAAATTTCGCGATCCATCAAGACGTGATAAATACTCTGTTCGAGTTCGTGCGCGTTATATCCCAAACCCACCGTCATCGATCCTTGCGGATCAAAGTCGACAAGAAGAACCTTGCGTCCAAGTTCTGCCAATGCAGCACCCAAACTGACCGTGGTGGTTGTTTTTCCGACGCCGCCCTTCTGGTTACACATGGCGATCACAACGGCCGGACCATTCGACTTTCGGGGACCTGGATCGTCAAGCACTACAGCAGGTCGTCCGGTTGGTCCGAATTCTTCGCTCATCGCAGTCCTTTGCGGCTTGATTTAGGTATACCGAGGGTGGCGACACCGCGCCGGATGGGACTATTTTCTCCACAACCCCCAGCCTTTTGGGGATTGATTGAGATCGCCCGAGGGGGCCACCCCCCCGCCAAACCTTTGACCGCCACTCTACCTGTCAATGACGTGCACGGGGGTGGGACGTGGCATAAGTTTCGCGAAGCCGATCGATCGTCACCATCGTGTAAATCTGAGTCGTTGTGACTGAGGCATGTCCCAACAGTTCTTGAACGACGCGGACGTCTGCTCCCCCCTCAAGCAAGTGAGTCGCATAGGAGTGTCGCAAGACGTGCGGAGACACCTCAGACGAGACTTCGGCGTCTGCGGCTGCCTTTGTCAAAACCGCCCAAGCGCTTTGGCGAGAGAGACGGCCTCCCCTGGAATTCAGGAATACGGCCGAATGATCGGCTCCCCCTGTGACAAATAATGGCCGCGACTCGTCGAGGTAGTTTCTCAGCGCTTCAATCGCATACTTCCCCAGTGGGACAATTCGTTGTTTACTGCCTTTTCCGGTCAGTTTCACAGCGGCTTGTTCGAAATCAATGTCGTCGATGTCGAGGCCAACAGTCTCCGAAATTCGTGCACCAGTTCCGTAAAGCACTTCGAGAAGGGCCCGATCACGTACCGAGAGTGGAGTATTCGGTGCACTTGCGGCTGCGAGAATGCGCTCTACTTCATCAACGCTCAGTGCCTTTGGCAATCGCGCATCTGGGCGGGGCGGCTTGACAGCCTTAGACACGTCAAGTGTCACTGTTCGCTCGCGCAACAAGAACTTGTGGAAGCCACGAACAGTGACGAGGGCGCGTGCAACACTCGATTTGCCGAGCGCAGGGTGGTTCTCATCGCCTGTCTTGAGATAACTACCGAAATCGACAATGTCCGTTTCGGTAATGGCTTGAGGCGTCTTCCGCCCTACCTCAGTGAGAAAAGTTTGATAGCGCGACAAATCCCGCCGGTAGGAATTCAACGTGTTTTCCGAAAGCCCTCGCTCAACGGATAAATGCGACATGTAGTCGGCTATGTTGACTTCAATTGCGCTCATAGCAGGTCCTACCGCGACTGCGCTACGGCAAATATCGCGGCAACTGTTTTACCATCCGTAATATCACCGGAGTAGATAGCCTGAATTGCACGGTCAAGCGGTATCCACCAGTGCTTCATGTCTGCTTCTTCGGCTTCACGTACCGTGCGCTGGTCTAGTGGCACCGCTGACAACTCACGAGCAAGGAAAACGTCGATTTCTTCGCTGCAGAACCCTGGCGTTGTATTGAGGTTAAGCAGGTGTGACCATTCGAGGGCCTGCACATCTGCTTCTTCCGCAAGTTCACGGGCAGCGGCGTCACGCTTTGATTCGCCTTCTAGGTCCAAGATTCCGGCAGGGATTTCCACTGTGTATTTCTGGACTGCGTGTCGAAATTGTTGCACCAAAAGTATTCGGCCCCGACTATCAACCGCCACAACCGCAACGGCACCTCTGGGACGAACAACAACCCGCGAATGTTCGTCACCTGCGGTGTCTTCGATCGTGTCAACTGTGACTCGAAGATAGTCATTTTCAAAACCGACAGTCGACTTCGAAACGGGCCAACCAGCTGGCCTATTGGCCACCGAATCGGTCACCACTCCGGTGAAATCGGCATGTTGCCTCACGTGTTCTCCACGGGAAGTTGCATTTCGAGCTTGCGCTTGAGGCTCGCGCCCACGAGCCCTGCAAACAATGGGTGCGGGCGCGTAGGACGCGACTTAAGTTCAGGGTGAGCTTGCGTCGCAATATAGAACGGGTGCTCGTCGCGGCGAAGTTCTACGAACTCGACGAGGCTGCCGTCAGGCGAGGTTCCGCTGAAGACCAGACCTGCTTCTTCGAGCTGCGTCTTGTATGCGTTGTTGAATTCGTACCTATGGCGATGGCGTTCGTCAACGAGCGTGCTGCCATACAATTCGGCGGCCAAACTGCCAGCACTGAGCGCGGCCTCGTACGAACCCAAACGCATCGTGCCTCCGAGGTCACCGGCGCCTTCAACAAAGGCGTGCTGTTCCGCCATGGTCGCAATCACCGGGTGCGCTGCCTCGGGATCAAACTCAGTCGAACTAGCATCGGAAATCTGCGCCACTTTTCGTGCGTACTCGATCACCATGCATTGCATCCCCAAGCACAATCCAAGCACTGGGATTTTTTGTTCGCGAGCGAACGTCAATGCGCCGATTTTGCCATCGATTCCACGGATTCCGAACCCACCAGGCACACAAATTCCGTCGACGTCTCCGAGTGCCTTCTTCGCACCTTCGGGAGTATCGCAGTCGTCTGAGGGAACCCACCGAAGATGGACCTTGGCGTTATTCGCGAAACCGCCCGCACGAATCGCTTCGCCCACCGAAAGATAAGCATCGGGCAAGTCGATGTACTTACCGACAAGCGCAATAGTCACATCGTGTTCTGGGTTCTTGACTCGCTCCAGGAGCGCGTTCCACACAGTCCAATCGACATCTCGGAACGGCAGATCCAAGCGACGGACAACGTATGCGTCGAGTCCTTCGGAGTGCAAGACTTTCGGGATGTCGTAAATCGAGGGCGAGTCACTCGCCGTCACGACAGCCTCATCTTCGACGTCACACATGAGGGAAATCTTGCGCTTCACGCCATCTGGAATTGCACGGTCAGAACGGCAGACGATTGCATCGGGTTGGATACCAATCGAACGAAGCGCGGCTACTGAGTGTTGTGTTGGCTTTGTCTTCAATTCCCCTGACGGGCCAATAAAGGGAACGAGCGACACATGCAAGAAGAAGACATTCTCACGGCCAATCTCGTGGCGAACTTGACGGGCTGCCTCTAAGAACGGTTGGCTCTCGATATCGCCGACGGTACCGCCGATCTCGTGGATCACGACATCAATCTCTGGCGACTCCATCGAGTACATGCGGTCTTTAATCTCGTTGGTGATGTGTGGAATCACCTGGACGGTATCGCCGAGATAGTCGCCTCGACGCTCGCGTGCGATGACGTCTGAATAAACCTGACCTGTCGTGACGTTGGCTCGAGACACCATGTCTTCATCGAGGAAACGCTCGTAGTGACCAATATCGAGGTCGGTTTCGCCCCCGTCATTGGTGACGAAAACTTCACCGTGCTGGAACGGATTCATCGTGCCGGGATCAACGTTCAGATATGGGTCAAGCTTTTGCATCGTGACCCTCAAGCCGCGCGACTTTAATAGCCGACCCAGGCTCGAAGCAGTCAGGCCTTTTCCTAAAGACGAAACAACGCCACCAGTGACGAAAATATGCTTACTGACCGCTCGTGTTGTCAATGTGACTCCCGTGGTTTTAAGGCGAAATAGAACGTCGTGTTTGGCTCCCTCGAAGGAGGAAAACCCAAACTGGCTCCACGGGATTCCAGTCTAGCAAGACGACCGCGCAAACTCAGTCGCGACTCGGAAAATCTTCGGGCAGCCACGTCGCGCGACTGGAACAAGCAGACGCTAGTGCGGAACTGGGCCATCCGCTGAGCGCGTAGTTCCCCACGACCCGCCTTTGCCCTTCGATTCACTCACAAGCGCAAGTACGACCGTAACTCGCCCGCTAGCCAAGTCAGTGACATCGACTGTGCTGATGCGCGGGGCCACGTCACTGGATCGGACCGTTCGAATCGATCCTTTTTCCCCAGATGACACGGGTCCTGCGATGACAACACCATTGGATCCATCATCGAGCCCGTCGGCCAAGAGCGCGAGAACATCGCCATGTTTTGCGTCGCTGGATCTCGGCGCGCCAGCCATAATCAATGCGTACTGCGCCTTTCGGCCAGGCTCTTCGACATTCTCAATCAGCTTTCCTTCAACGAAAGCCGAACGAATTCGGTTTGCGACATCGCCCGCTTCCCGTGACTTTGGATCAAGGTAGGCCGCAGCGAGGGCAGAGCCTACGATGTCGTAACTTTCGCCAGTAGCGGTAGCGCCTGTATTGGCCTGGGCCGCAACCCCTTCTACAAATTGCTTCTTGGCCGGAGAAAGCAAGTCAGATGTGAATCGAATATGACCCGTGACATCAGCGCCAGCGAGGTCGAGGTTTTCCGCAACATCAGTGACTTCAGACTCGCGAGCATTGGGCAACGAAACAAGTAAAACCGTCTTGCCCTTCAACGAATCCTTGATGAGGTCTTCGGCAGCCAACGATGCAAAGCCTGCGTCAAAGCCGACAAGTTGTGGACTGATATCAGAATCAATTGACTCTTTTGCCTCAGCAACGACCTTTTCCTGAAAAATGCCAGCACCGAGCACAACACCAGCGGCTAAAGCAAACAGTACGGCTGCGAGCGAGACGATGTGATAGCGGAAGTTGATCACGCGCTTGTTCCTTGCGTTGTTGAGAGGAGTGAATCGGTTGACAGTGTGAACCAATCCACGATGGGTTCACCTGTACTAGCAAAATCAAGGGCGACATAGACCGCCAGGCAGCCCATCAAGAGAAGCAAGAGCGGAACCCAGATGCCAATCCGCCGGCGAGCGAAATACTCGACCGCTCGAGCGTCGATGATCTTCGTGTTTGCGCTGAGTCGCGCCACCAAATTACCCGCTACGTCGACAGGATCATGCCCGGTAAGTTCGGTGATGCCGCTGTCATAGCCCACCAAGATGACGGCGGCCGCGTCATGATGATCAGCCAGCAAGATCGCCAAATTCTCCGCATTCCCCGGAGCAGTGAACAATACAGGCTGTGTGCCGTGTTTCTCGAAGCGCTCTGGGCGTTCCCAGCGCCCATCAGAAGAAACGAGAACGATTTCCTTGGACTTAGTAATGGCCGACTGCGCAAGCTCTTCGGCGTGCCCCATTAGTACATCAATTCCATACCCGGCCTTTTGGACAACGTCCGCGCCTTCAGAGATCGCGATGATCACGGGGTCGTGGTCGACGATGAATTTCCGCAATTGACGCAACTGCTGCTTCGCGTCATCGTGGGCCGCCACGAGAACGACCGGACGGCCTTGAATCGGCGTCGCGAGGCGTGGAATCCGTTCACCGTCAATTAACATTGCACGTTCGCGGCGGACAAGATCGGCCGCGTTAGTCACAACCGAATCCAGTCGGTTCGAAATCCCGGAGGTGGCTTCAGATTGACGCTCAGCGACTCGCGCCGCTGTTTGCAAAACGCCCGTGGCTAGCACTTCGTCGTCTCGATGAATTTCGTTTCCATCAATACGAACCAAGTCGCCATTGCGCAACGTCGACCAGACTCCGGTGCCAACTTCATCGAGCAGCAAGACACCGCTTTCGACGAGGTGTGCGGCGCCCTTTGCAGGTTCTTGCCCCGTCACCGAAGCAAAAGAGTTGACTAAGGCTGCGATATTCAGCGAAACGAACTTCTGTGCCGAATCGATATCGATGTCTTCTTGTTCAATGACGACAATGTCGCCAGCTCGCACACCAGAGAGATCACCTAACGATGACACGAGACGGACTGGACCGTGTACTCCGGCGCCTTGCTCTTCGTGCTTCGTGCGCTTCTTGAAAACTGCCATGATGTTTCTCATATTTGCACGCAATCGTGCAAATATTTTGGAGGCGTGCCGCTCGACAACGACGAAGGCCAGCTATCGGGTTTGGGCTGTCGAAAGCAACTCACGAGCGTGTGCGAGTGCCGTTTTCGAGTTTTCTAGACCGGAAAGCATCCGTGCCAACTCTTCAACCCGATCTGTGTCGCTCACGGCATAGACACTGCTTTGCGTCACGTCTCCATTGTCGTTCTTTGTGACCACGTAATGCTGATCAGCGAACGCAGCAACCTGCGGCAGATGCGTGACCACAATGATTTGAGTGTGATTCGCCAGTTTGGCCAATTTACGCCCAACCTCAACAGCAGTACGCCCACCGATGCCCGCATCAACTTCGTCAAACACGAGTGTCGGGACGGGATTTCGATCAGCTAGGACTACTTCGATCGCGAGCATCAGTCGCGATAATTCACCACCGCTTGCGGCTTGGCCAACCGGTTGCGGATCGCTGCCGCTGTTGGCCGAGAACATGAACGTGACGCGATCTTGACCGTACCTCGTTAACGGAACATCGGCCACGTCGATATTCATTGTGGCGCGTTCGAGTGCAAGGTCTTTCAGTTCTGTTTCAATCGCGGCACCGAGACGCCTCGCTGCATCAACTCGAATCTCAGTCAGTTTCGCTGCACTTTCATTGACGATTCGTTCGTGCTCGTCAACTTCGGTGCGAAGCGCTTCGAGTGCTTCTTCGCCCATGTCGAGCTCTTGAACTTCCGCGTCGGCTTTGCGGGCCCATTCGAGGACTTCCCCGAGGGTGCTGCCATATTTTCTTTGCAGGCCGATCAATTCTGACCGTCTCGCTTGAACCACACTTAACCGTTGTGGGTCCACGTCGATACCAGTGCCATAGGCATGCAATTCGGACGCAATATCGTCGGCCTCGATGCGAAGAGTATTGACGCGTTTCGCAAGGTCATCGAGTTGTGCATCGTGACCTGATACCCCATCGAGTGCCGTTGCAACGTCGTTGAGGAGCGTGTGAACTGATATGTCAGCGTCTGTCATGAGGTGCGCTGCTGACAATGCACCGCCGGCCAGTCCTTCGGCATGAGCGAGTCGGTCTTCTTCGCGAGCTAGATCTTCGTCTTCGTTCTCTTGAGGTTGAACGGCGTTAATCTCGTTAAGTCCAAACGTCAACAGGTCGAATCGTTGCATCCGCTGGGATGAATGAGTCGTCCACGTTTCGAGTTTGGAACGCGCAGATTGATATCCCTCCCACTGCGTTTCGTACTCGCGGAGCAATGCCGCTAGTTTGTCTCCAGCGAATCGGTCCAGGGCCCGACGTTGCTGATCTGACTGAACGAGACGTTGCTGATCTGACTGACCGTGGACAGCAACGAGCCGGTCTGTCACTTTTGCTAGGAGACCAGCCGGCACCGAAGCACCACCTGCCACTGCTCTGCTGCGCCCGTTTGCTGAGAGTACTCGCGCCAACCACAGTTCGTCGTCGACCTCTCCCCCAGCGTCCGTGACGAGTTCTCGTACGTCATCGGAGACGTCACTGATGCTCGCTTCGATTCGTGCTGATTTTTGTCCCACTCTGATGGTTGAGAGATTGGCGCGTTCGCCGCGGAGCAAGCCCAGTGCCGTCACCACCATGGTCTTGCCTGCGCCTGTTTCGCCGGTGATAACGGTAAGGCCTGGCGAGAAATCTAGTTCTGCTTGCGCGATTACGCCGAGTGAGTCAAGTCGCAGGCTTTGCCACATTATTCGCCCTGACGTCGTTCAGCTGTGCCGCGCCATCCTGCGACGGGCAAATCGAATTTACGTACAAGCCGGTCGGTGAACGGGGATGTATGCAGCCGTGCCAAACGTACTGGTTCGCTGCCTCTGCGCACCTCGACTCGCGCACCGATCGGTAATTCAGCTGCTCGACGGCCGTCGCACCAGAGGATCCCTGTCGTGTTCTCACCGATGACTTCAATCGCAAGTCGGGATTCTGGAGACACCACCATGGGGCGAGAGAACAACGCATGCGCACTGATCGGCACCATCAAGAGCGCCTGAACTTCGGGCCATACAACTGGGCCACCCGCGCTGAAATTGTAGGCAGTTGAACCTGTTGGTGTGGCGCATACGACGCCGTCGCAACCCCAGCGTGAAACCGGCCGTTCGTCGATTTCAACGATGACTTCGAGCATGCGCTCTCGGGCTGCCTTTTCAACGGACGCTTCATTGAGTGCCCAATTGGTGGCGACCTTCTGTCCGTTCACGAACACGTCAACGTCAATGGTCAGTCGTTCCTCAACGGCGAGGTCGCCTGCGATGACGCGCGCGGCCACTTCGTGTACATCGTCTTCTTCGGCTTCGGCCAAGAATCCGACGTGGCCAAGGTTGACGCCGAGGATGGGCGTTTGTGTGCCTCGGCACAATTCAGCAGCACGCAAGATGGTTCCGTCTCCACCAAAGACGACTGCAAGTTCATATGTGTCGGCTATTCCTGGTGCGCTCGGCACAGACACGATGTTGGACGCGCCTGCGTCTGCAAGGGCCGCGGCCTCTGATTCCAGGACGTGAACTTCGATTCCAGCTGACTGAATTTGCGCAGCGAAGTCTGCCGCTGCTTTTGTGGCACGTGGACGAGCACTGTGCAAGGTCAATAGGACCTGCCTCATGAGACGACACCCTCCACTTTCTGCGGTCGCGCTGATACAACCGCTGCAATTGACTCTAGACTCGGCGGCGCCGTGTCTGTTCTCAACCAACAAAAATATTCGATGTTTCCTGCTGGACCGGGAAGCGGACTTGGCGCAAGTGCGTGGGTCCCCCAGCCGTGTTCGGCCGCTGACTTCGTTACTTTCTCGATCGCGAACGAATGCAATTCAGGTTCACGAACGACACCGTTCTTTCCTAGGTTTTCTTTTCCGACTTCAAACTGTGGCTTAATCATGAGCACCATGTCACCCGTTAATTCACAGACCCGGGCTAGTGCGGCCATGACGGTGGTCAGTGAAATGAACGATAGGTCTGAAACGACGAGGTCGACTGCTTCACCGAGTTCTTCAGTAGTCAGGCTTCGAACGTTTGTCCTGTCCATTTGATGAATTCTTGGGTCTTGTTGGAGTTGCCACGCCAACTGCCCATAGCCCACGTCAACCGCGTGGATGCGTTTCACCCCTCGTTCGAGCAACACGTGTGAGAAACCGCCCGTAGAAGCACCCGCATCGAGTACTACTTTGCCTTGCACATTTAGACCCATCGGCTCGAACACGTCTAATGAACCAAGCAATTTGTATGCGCCTCGCGAAACCCACTTCGACGTCTCGACTTCAGAGACTACGATCGGTTGATCCGTCGTGATTTGGGTGGCGGGTTTGTGCGCAACCATCCCTGCGACTTTGACGTGTCCTTGGCTAATGAGTTCGCTGGCTTGCTCACGTGACCGAGCAAGTCCACGACGAACTAGTTCGGCATCCAAGCGGACTCGACGACTCACTACCTTTACCGGGTTGCGGGTTCGTCAGCGGATTGAAGTTGACGACGGAGTTCAGCGTGGATGTTTTCGTAAACGTCGCGGTGTTCCCGAACGTCGAGTTCATCGAGTTCAAGCAGACTTTCAAGTGCCTCATCGATCTTCGGGTTTGTCATGTCTCGATTCTTTCACCATGTGCTTGGTTCGTGTCGGCAACATCCCGAATATGCCACGCCAACGCCACGATCGCGCGGAGTTCGTCTTCTGGTATGTCACTGCTCTGTTCTACGCAAACAACACCGTCAACAACGCGCGCGACCGCATTGCCGCACCGCGCGACATCATCGGACACCTGCACATGATGTTGAGGTCGAAACAAACCAGCGAGATCGTTGAGGATGAAATCGGGACGTTGCCTCGCGGGAGCAGTCATCACATCGGAAAACGAGTGGACGCCAGTGTTGACCCAAGCGCTGGGAATCCCGGCCCGTTTCCCGCCTTCGATGTCCGTATCGAGACGATCACCGATCATGAGAATCGTGCCACGGACGGTGGCGGCCGCGGTGTTGAATAGGGCTGGTTCTGGTTTACCTGCCACTAACGGAGTTTCATCTGTCAACGTCGCGAGGAGCGCGACGAATGCGCCATTTCCGGGTGCTAGACCTTGGGCCGTCGGAATCGAAAGATCTTCGTTGCATGCGTACCACGGAATACCTGACTCGATCAGATATCCCGCTTGCGCCAATTCGCCCCAGTTTGTGTGCGGGGAATGCCCTTGAACGACTGCGACGGGATCAGCATCGGCTGACCGCGTGGGATACAGCCCCGATTCACGCAACGCGTTCTCAAGACCCACATCACCGACCGTAAAGATCGAAGATCCCGATGGGAAGTGCGAGGCGAGCAGTTGTGCGACCGCCTGAGCGGAGGTAACAACCATGTCGACGTCTGCGTGCAACCCGAGAGCGACAAGTTGCTCAGCCACTTGAGCGGGCGTGCGCGAGGCGTTATTGGTCAAGAACCGAATTTGCGCCCCACGGTCTGTAGCCAAATTGAGCGCATCAACTGCCTTGGGTACGGCTTCGCCGGAACGATATA
The DNA here is from genome assembly GCA_937873005.1 of uncultured Aeromicrobium sp. Classification (GTDB taxonomy): domain Bacteria; phylum Actinomycetota; class Actinomycetes; order Propionibacteriales; family Nocardioidaceae; genus Aeromicrobium. Next base: position 12,340 of record CALMUY010000041.1, read on the forward strand.
CAACTCCGTCTAAATCAAGAAAGAGGGAATCGAACTCAGAAATTACCCCAGTGGACGGCGCAACACTCAACATCGCTGGACCTAACTCAACAAGTGCGGGAATAAACCCTACTTTTCGAGGCCTGCCAAACGTTCATCGGCGTCAGTGACTTGTTCAGGGTCGACGGCGACAACACGATGGAACCATTCAATAGCCTCTGCCTTGCGACCTGCCGCGAGCAGAGTATCGGCGTAGGCGTACCGCAAACGAGGCAACCAGTCTGCACGCGACTTGGCGTTGAGTGGCTCGGTCTCAAGCATTTGCAGCGCTGCTTCAACCTGGCCGAGATCGCGCCGCGCTCCTGCAAGCACGATGGTCAATTCGATATTGCCCATTTCATCGAGTTTGTTACGAACTTCGGCACGATCAAACTCGAGTGCCTTTTCGGGACGGCCGAGTGCACGTTCGCAGTCGGCCATCATCGGAACATAGGTATTGCGACCGTTCATACGACGAGCGGCACGGAACTCGCTGAGAGCTTCAGCCCACGAACCTCGTGCGTAAGCCGTTTCGCCGACTGCTTCGCGCACGAGACCGTTTCGCATCGCCCGTGCGCGAGCCGCGAGTGCATGCTTATGCGCCAAATCTGGATCCTCGTGCAACAAAGTGCCAGCCATCACAAGGTGACGTGCAACCTTTTCTGCGAGCTTCTCGGGAATATTTTGAAGTTCTGCACGAGCGAACTTGTCGAGGTCTTTCGAACTAACGTCATCTGGGATGGGCGGGCCGTCATAGACCTGTTGTTCGGCACTACGTTCGGGTCGATCGTCGCGACGGCCTTGATAACCACCACCAGAACGGGTGCCGCGTGAATCGCCGCGTTCACCGCCTGGCTTGCCGCCCTCACGACTTGCGCGGCCATCACCATCGCGACGGCCTTGATAACCACCACCAGAACGGGAACCTTGCCCCGAACCCGAGTTACCCCGTGAACTGCCCCCACGGGCACTACCACGCGAGTCGTTGTTACGAGAACGATCTGAGTTCGATCCGCGATCTGAACGCGAGTTTCCAGCCATAGTGACTAATCCTTGCCGCATCAAGTACAAGATGCAAATTGTTCCGAAAATGCAGCGAGGCCGCTCCAACAAAGGAGCGGCCTCGCGCTTAATAATTGTCCGGCGACGTCCTACTCTCCCACACCATCTCCAGTGCAGTACCATCGGCGCAGAAGGGCTTAACTTCCGGGTTCGGAATGTAGCCGGGTGTTTCCCCTTCGCCATGGTCGCCGAAACTCTATTGAGATATCAAAACCAAGCTTTTCCTTGGTTCCCGATCATATCTCGGGAACCTCACAGTGGACGCGCAGAATCTCATGTTAGAAACAAGCCCTCGGCCTATTAGTACCGGTCAGCTCCATGTGTTGCCACACTTCTACTTCCGGCCTATCAACCCAGTGGTCTGCTGGGGGCCTTACCTGGTAAACCAGTGGGAAACCTTATCTTGAAGCGTACTTCCCGCTTAGATGCTTTCAGCGGTTATCACTTCCGAACGTAGCCAACCAGCCGTGCTCCTGGCGGAACAACTGGCACACCAGAGGTTCGTCCACCCCGGTCCTCTCGTACTAGGGGCAGCCCTTCTCAAGTTTCCTACGCGCGCGGCGGATAGAGACCGAACTGTCTCACGACGTTCTAAACCCAGCTCGCGTGCCGCTTTAATGGGCGAACAGCCCAACCCTTGGGACCTGCTCCAGCCCCAGGATGCGACGAGCCGACATCGAGGTGCCAAACCATCCCGTCGAT
>CALMUY010000042.1 GCA_937873005.1 uncultured Aeromicrobium sp.
CCTGCGCTGTGCGATCCATCGGGATACTGCGGCCAACGCGGATCGTGGGGTTCGACTGGTTCAACGACCACGTGCGGCGCTGGCGGTGCTGACTGCACTAGAGGGGCCCCTTGCAGGTACGTAAAGCCGTGAGGTCCGAAACGATCGCCTGCGGGCTTAGGCTCAGCGATCATCCAAATGAGCCACATCACGAACGTGATCAAGCCGATAACGATGGCGACGAACAGGAAGCCCAGTGCGATCAGCACGTCAGTAGACGTGACTTGCCACAGCAGGTTCCACGCAGGCTCGTCGATATCGGCTTCCTCAAGTTGTTTGAGGGTGATTCCTGCATCACTGGCTTTCATCACTGCGATCGCAACAAAAATGATCGTTCCGATCATCGGGATGTAGGAAATATAGAAAATCAGCTGCAACCAGCCTGATTTGCCGATGTCATGCAGCCTGCGAGCAGTTAACGCGATCATCGGAATGAATAGTGGCAAAACAACCACGCTCAAAACGACTGAAAAACTCGCAATGAAATAAGCAACGTTAACGACGAGGTATGCCCACCAAAACTCGGAGCGGCTCGCTCGGCCGCTGAACTGAATCGTCTTCGTGAAGTAGCGCTTCGTGGCATCAACGATCGAGGCACCGCGCAACGGGGCATTCCGATCAGCGACGGCCTCAAAATCAGTCGGCGTTCCCGGAATCTGGCTGGCATAAGGATTACTCATGGAGTACCCCTCAAACTGGTTCTGGCTGTGACGAATTCACGTGCCCCCACATCAAGTCGGGACGCGCACCAGAACCTCACACTATCGTTAGCGCCTTGCGCTTGCTCGCGCGAATCAACCTTTTGATTGATGCTTGGACAGTTATCGGGCCGTAGGGTGAAATCCCATGACTCATTCGCCCTCGCCTTCCATGTTCACGGGGCTACGTCTCGGACTCCATGCACTTTTTGCTGCGCTCGTTTCACTCGTTGCGGTGCGCACACTGCTCAACGAATCCCCCAACACGGCGCTCACCTTGACGTTGACCGCACTGTTAGCTCTCGGATATTGCGCCGGCATCGTGATGGCGAAATTCGCTCCACACACTCGAAATCTCACGTCGGCGCGCTTGTGGTTGCTTGGGCTCACGTTCATCTGGTTTGGACTGGTCTGGTTCGCCCCCGACGCCGCCTACCTCGCGTTCCCGTTGTTCTTCCTGTACTTGCACCTGTTTGGGCGTTGGTGGGGAATCACTGGCGTGGCCGTTACTGCACTGCTCGCGGTCGCGGCGCTGGGTTTCCACAACGGTTTCGACATCGGCGGTGTCGCTGGACCCCTGATTGGCGCGGCGGTTGCCGTCTTGGTGGGTCTTGGTTACGAATCACTCGTGCACGAATCTCAAGCACGCGAGTCCCTCATGACCGAGTTGTTGGCCACCGAACGCGAACTTGCCGCAACTCAACACGAATCTGGAGTGCTGGCTGAACGGGCACGACTGTCTCGCGAAATTCACGACACGATTGCGCAAGGGCTTTCTGGCATCCAAATGCTGCTCCACGCGGCCGAACGTGCTGACCCTGACGGCTCGGGCATTGAACACGTGCGCCTCGCCCGCGAAACGGCAGCATCTACATTGAGCGAAGCGCGACGCTTCATCAATGAACTCACCCCCGTCGCCCTCGAAACCGATGGTCTCGCCGGTGCGCTGCGAAGGTTGGCGACGACCGGTTGGATCCCAGAATCGTTGACTGTCAGCATTATGACGAATGATTGCTCTGGTGTGCCCATGCATGTACAAACCGCGATTTTGCGTATCGCGCAAGGTGCGCTCGCGAATGTTGTCCAGCACGCTCAAGCGAGTGAAGCCACGATTACGGTAACTGCGGGGCCCGAATCAGTCACGGTGCAAATTCGTGACGACGGCCGAGGATTCGATCCAGACGCTATCGGCGACAGCTATGCCGGATCGAGTCACGTGTCTTTCGGCCTCGCCGCTACACGCGAACGCGTCGAACAACTTAACGGCACCCTCGACATCGCGTCGCAGGTTGGTTCTGGTAGCACATTGACGATCGAACTACCCCTGGCGACCGCTACGGAGGAAGCATGATTCGCATTGTGATTGCCGACGATCATCCGATCGTTCGAGCAGGCTTGCGGGCCGTCATCGATTCAGAAGCGGACCTCGACATCGTGGGTGAAGCGAGCACGCCATCGGCGGCATTCGAACTCGCGGACAGTCTGACACCAGATGTGATCCTGATGGATTTGCAGTTCGGCACGGACGAAACCGGCGTCGACGCGACGACCCGGATCCAACAGTTGCCATCAGCACCTCACGTCTTGGTTTTGACGAACTACGACACCGATATGGATATTCTCGGTGCCGTGGAGGCGGGCGCTGCCGGGTATCTGCTCAAGGACGCTCCCCCACATGAATTGCTGGCCGCAATTCGGGCCGCAGCGGCGGGCGAGAGTGCGCTCGGCCCTACCATCGCTTCGCGCCTGCTCGGTCGGATGAGAAACACCCAGAACGTGCTCAGCCCGCGGGAACAAAGCGTGATTTCGCTCGTTGCCGACGGCGCGACGAACGCCGATATCGCTCGCTCGCTGCATATTTCGGAATCCACGGTGAAGTCACACCTCGTTCACATCTTTACGAAACTCGATGCCACCTCGCGCACGTCCGCTGTCGCAGAAGCACGCAGTCGCGGCATCATCCGCTAGCGGGGTCGGCCGCGCATTTTTCTTGCTATCTCGTGCACCAGAACCGATCTACACTTTTCGGCATGGATGGGTTCACACCGCCTGCGCCGTCCCAGCGCACTCATGCCGTCGCAGATGGCATAAGCGTCGCGGTGTTCATGCTGCTATTTGCAGCTGCATGTGTTGCGTTGACGTTTTTTGGCATGATGTTGGCTTTTCTCACCGACAGTTGTACCGATGACACCTGTTCCTTGGGCGTTGCTGTCACGGGCATGCTCATCGCAATTGTCGGCCCCTGGCTGGCATTCATCGGTTCCATCGTGTGGCTCATAATTCGGTTCAGCCAACGCAAACGCTTGTTTTGGGTGCCGCTTGCTGGTTTCGGTATCGCCCTCGCTTTCGCGATTCTTGGTGCGCTTCTGACGTACCTGGGCGTGCAGTTCGGCTAACTGCCGTCCCGCATTGACATCGATAAAAACAAAACCGCGCCGATC
>CALMUY010000043.1 GCA_937873005.1 uncultured Aeromicrobium sp.
CCCTTCCCCCTCCCCCCCGCCCCCCCCTTGCCCCGTTTCCCGCGCCCGCGGCCTCACCCCCGCCGTAGCGCGCAGGGACACCGCGAGTTCCGATCATGGCAATTTTCATGCTGGCGCTCCGTCAAGTTCACGCAGTTCGCGCCACCATTTGCGCAAGGCCGCTGCGAGCGCCAGTCCGCATAGTGCCGCGACTGTCGAATAAGTGATTGCGAACCCCAGCCACCAACCGCTCAGCACGAAGAGCAGGCATTGAAAACCGTAGTCAGTCGGCAGAATAAGGAACATCCGCAACGGGTTTTCCGGTGGCAATGTGGACGGGTCAGTTGTCGTGGTGGGACGCAACGTTGGCATCAGAATCAGGCCAAAATAGGTGGCTGCCGCGATAATTGTGAACGCGATGGGCGCGAGCAGCCAAGCGTCGTTGTCGCTTTCGGCAAAAAGAAACCACGAAATGAGTACGGCCAGATGCAGCGTCAACGTTTTGAAGCAGTCGATCGTATGGTCGAGCCATTCGCCTGACTTCGAGCCACCGCCACGAAGGCGGGCAAGTTGACCGTCGACGGAATCCCACACGTACCCGCCGGCGAGGAGGAAGGCAATCACAAATCCAAGCCACCACGTGGGTTTGACGAGCGCGATGAGTGCGATGGCGCTTCCGGAAAAGACGGCGCTCACGAATGTGGCTTGGTTGGGGGATATCCCGACGGAGTGCGCCCATGCTGCGACGATTCGGCCGAGTGGCCGGTTCACGAGCCTTGAATAGGCGGCGGTGCCGCGTGATGGTTTTTGTGCGCTGCGAAGCGCCGTAAGGTTTTCACCGAACCCGGGATGCTGACTCACTGGGAGACCTCTTTCGATACGGATATGAGCCTACTTGGTTCGCGACGTCTACGGTGTGAGCAATCCCTGATTCGCTTTCAATGAAAGACCAACAAGTGCTTGCAATGCGAGACTATTCTGATGACTGTGAGCAATGAAATGGATGAGACTCAAGCGAAGAAGCCACGCCGATGGGTGAAGCGCACACTGATCGGGCTCCTCGTGCTCGCTTTACTCGGTGCCGGCATCGTGTGGGTTGTCCAGGACCGTCTTTTCAGCCAGATGTCGCCTTTATCGGATGCAATGCCCGCAGAAGCTGGACGTCCTACGATTGCTCCAGAGACTGATCCTAATGCCGTGACTGTGTTGCTTTTGGGCAGCGACAAGCGGGCCTCGGGAAAGATCAAAGGGGAACGAAGCGACACGATGATGGTGGCTCGCGTCGCCGCGGATCGTAAGTCGGTCTCGGTCATTTCGATTCCTCGTGACTCGTGGGTTGAGATTCCCGGGCACGGAAAAGGCAAGATCAACTCAGCTTTCTCACTGGGCGGAACAGCGCTTGCGGTTCAGACCGTGGAAAACATGAGCGGCGTGCGAATTGATCACGTTGCTGTGGTTGATTGGGGCGGTTTCAAGGACCTCACCGACGCACTCGGCGGCATTACCGTCAAGATTCCGAAAACTACGTACGATCCTTATCGCAAAAAGCGTTGGGTTGCGGGCACTCACAAACTCGATGGGGAAGAAGCACTGCTGTACGTGCGCCAGCGCGTCGGGTTGCCCGGAGGCGACCTCGACCGTGTGAAGCGGCATCAAAATGTGATCCGCGAACTGGCCTCGAAGACACTTTCTGCTGGCACTCTCTCAAACCCAATCACGGTGTACCGAGTGCTGGATTCGGTGACGTCAAATGTCGAGATTGATGAGGGTTGGCGGCCCGGACAGATGCGTTCGTTGGCTTTCTCGCTGCGTATGCTTCGTAATGATGACTTGTACTTTGCCACGATCCCGGTCTCGGGAACGGGGATGGAAGGTAAACAAAGCGTTGTTCGAATCGACAGTGCCGAGGCCGAGAAAATGTGGGCTGCTTTTAAGCGAGATGATGTGCCCGGTTGGATCTCTGCGCAAGATCGCGGCTTAGACAAAACTGTTCGGTAGTTGGCTATGTCATACCGAATGTGTGACTCATGTGACTGGTGTGACTAGCGAGGCTAATGAGGTTGGACATGTTGGTGTGTCGGCTTGAGAATTGCGAGAGAATTGACGCTTGACCGAAACGGTTTCGGTCTTCTCGGTGAGGCGCAACATGAATACACTTCCTCGACCAATTCTCGGTCTTGCTACTGCAATCCTGCTCGTGTGCGGGCTCGTGACGTCGGCAAGCGCGGCACCTCCTGCTCAACCTGAACTGCTTACTCCAGCAGTTAATGCCCAAGGCATTGCGACGAACGCCAAACTGACGGCTCGATTCAACGACGCTAGTGGACGGAACGCGAACGCCGAGTTCTACGTGCGCAAGAAAGCCGGCACGCAATCGAACGCGAGCGATTTCACCATCGTGGCGCTTCCCGACACGCAAAACTATGTGAGTGCTGCAGCCAATGTGAAGCACTACTCCGCGCAGACCGACTGGATCGTCTCATCTAAATCGCAGCTCAACACGATTTTGGTCTCCCACTTAGGTGATGTCGCGGGCCTCCCCGACGTGGAACTGCAATTTCAACGTGCAGCTGATGCGATGAATAGACTCACAACTGCCAAGATCCCGTGGACCGTGATTACCGGCAACCACGACATGAATGTGTCAACGGGAGACGCGACTCTCTACGACAAGTACTTTCCTGTTTCCAAATTTACGAATTGGTCGGCGCCGAACGTGATTTTTGGCGGCTACTACGGACAGAACCAGTTCGGTCCCGATGCCCGCAATAGGAAGATGCAGAATTCCTATGTGCGGGTGGACCAAGGCGCGAACAAATTGCTCGTGCTCAATATCGAGTTCAATGCTCCAGATGACGTTATTGCCTGGGGCAACCGAGTCATCGCGGCTCACCCAGATCGAAAAGTGCTTGTTGTTACTCACAACATGATTCACGTCAATGGTGACTTCAGCACATCGGTATACCGTCCGGGTGGAAACGATCCGCGCGCCATCTACGAGAAACTCATCGCCCCCAATTGTCGAGTTTTCATGGTCATCAATGGGCACAACACCGTTGGCACCGAGGGTGAAGCCTATTCCACAAAGAAGAATTCCTGCGGTGATGACGTTCAATTAGCGCTTTCAAACTTCCAGGGTCGCGCCGAAGGCGGCCAGGGTTGGCTTCGGTATTACACCTTCCAGCCGAGCCAGAATCGGATCCTTGCCCGCACCTATTCGCCGAGCCTCAAGGCCTTTGAAACCGACGCGAACAGTCAGTTCGAGATTCCGTTCACCATGAGCACGCCAGGTGCTTTTTCTAAGGTGCATGAGACAAGCGTTGCGGCTGGACAGCAAGCAAGCACCCCGGCGCTCTCACTCGAGCCGAACACCGACTACGAGTGGTACGCGACGGCAAAAGTTGGTGGCGAAACCGCGACGAGTCAGACGTGGTCATTCCGAACCGGCGCGGGGGGCACGCCAATACCCGAGCCAGAACCAGAACCCGAACCTGAGCCTGAGCCAGTGCCCGCCGTCGTCGCGGAAGATAATTTCAACCGAACTGTGGCGAACGGATGGGGTACTGCCAATAAGGGTGGAATCTGGGCGCTTACTGGCGGCAGTCAACAGTTTTCGGTGACTGGAGGCAAAGGCCGTGTGAACATGCTTGCGGGATCTACTCGCGAGGCCGCGTTATCACACACACCACTCGCGTCTACAGAATCAACACTCACGTTCCGCGTCGGTTCGGCACCTGCGAGTGTTGGAGATACCCACATTGAAGTTGTAGGACGTAGAGTCGCGAACGCTTCCTACCGGGCGAAAATCGTCGCTAACTCCGCTAAGACGCTCAGGCTCGACATTCAACGAATCTCGGGAACCACAACAACGGTGGCTTCCGCGGTTGTCCCAAGCGCAGTTGTGGAACCCGGGCGGGATTTCAGGGTCAAACTAGATGTTTCGGGAGTTTCGCCGACACGGATCGGCGCCAAAGTCTGGGCGGCGAGTTCGACAGAACCTACTGCTTGGCTGGTCGAAACAACTGACTCGGCGACCGCACTACAAACCGCGGGAACCACGGGACTGCGCTTCTACCAGTCGTCTCGAGTCTCTGGTGCCGTGCAGGTTCTCGAACTTGACGATCTGGTCGTGAAAGACCCATCGGTAGTCGCGACCCCAGAACCAGAACCAGAGCCGCAACCAGAACCAGAACCGCAACCAGAACCAGAACCAGAACCGCAACCAGAACCAGAACCGCAACCAGAACCAGAACCGCAACCGGTTGGGTTGCTCAGCGATAGTTTCGCTCGCACACTCGCAAACGGTTGGGGGGCGGCCGAAGTCGGCGGATCGTGGTCGCTGCGCAATGGGGCCCAAGGATTCTCGGTTGATGGTCAATCAGGCAAGGTCCTTGTCTCGAAGGGCTTGACTCGAGACGCCATCTTGACCGGCAAGAGCACGAGTTCGAGCGACCTAACGACGACGTTCGCGTTCGAAAACACGGCGAGCGGAAGTGGCACCTACCTCGATATCTGGGCGCGTACTTCGGCGTTCTCAAACGGCTATCGCGCGCGCCTAGTATTCGCTTCAAACAACACCGTTCGCCTCGACCTCGACTCGGTGACCAACGGAACCAGCAAGAACCTTGCGCGCGAAGTGCTCACCGGGTTCACTCACAAGGCAGGCGACCAGTACACGGTTCGTGTGCAGGCGGTAGGAACCTCGCCCACCCAGATCCGGGCAAAAGTGTGGCGAGCCGGTGAATCGGAACCGGCCGCATGGCGCCTGCAAACCACCGACTCAACAACGGCACACCAACAGACGGGCGGAGTCGGATTCTCGTGGTATGTCTCGAGTGGGGCTGCTGCAGGGAACCAAGTGTTCCGGGTGGACGATCTCGTCGTCAAGGAAGCGAACTAGCCCAAACCGAGGTGAGCGCCAACGCGCTCGGTCGGCCCTTGGCCATTCTCGCTAGGCTGGTTTAGTTATGGCGCACCCCGAATTAGCCGCGCGCGTTGCGAGCGAACACCACATTGCCGAAGTCGTAGCCAGCCTGTCTGCTGGCATTCCTCAGGCAACTTTGAGCACCACCACGGCGACCCATCCGTTTATTGCCGCCGCCCTGGTGCGTGAAGAATCGGTTGTCGTGGTGGCGACACCGACGGTACGTCAGGCCGAAGACCTCAGCGAGGCGCTCGGCGCGCTCATGCCGCCCGAGCACGTCGCTGTGTTCTTGCCGTGGGAGACGCTCCCGCACGAACGGCTTTCCCCACGAGCCGACACAGTGGGTCGAAGGTTGGCAGTGCTCCGTGACCTCGTCCACGGCGGTCACGCGCGGCGGCCCAGGGTTATCGTCGCGCCAATCCGTTCACTT
>CALMUY010000044.1 GCA_937873005.1 uncultured Aeromicrobium sp.
GACGCTGTCTGTCGATCAGTTGGTGTGTGGTTGGGATACCCCGCTCATCGAGCCGTGTACTTTCACGGTCCGCCCAGGCGAAGTTGTTGGGATCTCGGCACCAAGCGGTACCGGGAAATCCACGCTCGCTTGGACGCTGCTGCGGCTGATCGAACCGATGTCCGGGAGCATCTCGCTGGGTAGCCAAGACGTTGCCAAGATGCGAGCGAGCGATGTTCGCACGCGCATCGGTTACGTGGGGCAAGACGAGATCGTTTTCGACACCACGATCAAAGAGAACCTACGCATCGGGAATCCCGAAGCAAGCGACGAGGATCTGTGGCAGGCCTTGGAGCGGGTTCGACTCGCTAATTTCGTTCGTGAGTTGCCGCGCGGTCTTGACGCACCAGTTGGCGAGGGTGGCGGAAAGTTGTCGGGCGGTGAACGTCAACGACTGTGTGTGGCGCGACTCTTGCTGAGCGGTCATCGGGTTTGGATTCTGGATGAGCCCACCGAGCATCTCGACGAGCCCACGGCTCAAGCACTCATTGATGACGTGCTGTCTCTTACACATGAAGGCGGAGAGCCGGCCAGGAGCATCGTGGTAATCAGCCATCAAGACGAGGTCTTGGCAAAAGCGCAAGAAACGGTCGTCTTAGGTAAGCACTCAAGCATCGCGCGATAGGGCGTTGGGGAAAACACCGCCAGAGATAAGGTAAATCCGTGGATCTCACTTTTCTCTTCATCGTTCTTGTCAGTGCAGTCGTTGTTGTCGGCGGTGTCGCTGGCGCAGTTGCGCTGATCGTCACGCAGAGCCGTCGCCAGATTGGAACTCGAGATCAGCAGGCGATTGACGCACCGGTCAAACAAGGCGATCTGGTAGAGGGCGAACCGCCGCGTGCGCCGACCGCCACAGATGAGAGTCCCGTTACGGCCGAGGTTCCGGAGGCGCCACGTGGCCGCTTAGTTCGCTTGCGTGAACGCCTCGCCCGGAGCCAGTCGTCGCTCGGTCGTGGACTATTGAATCTGCTCGGCGCAGGCACACTCGATGAAGATCAATGGGAAGCTATCGAGGACACGCTGCTAGCTGCAGATGTGGGAGTTGGCCCCACAACCGAACTTGTTGACAAACTCCGCCTCCACTTGGCAGCCGATGGCACCAATTCGCCCGAATCGGCGCGGAGTATTTTGCGTGACGAACTCATCGCGATGGTCGATCCGACGCTCGACCGTTCACTTAATATTGCGGGCGCTGACGGCAAGCCCGGAGTCGTGTTGGTTGTTGGCGTCAACGGCACGGGCAAGACCACATCAGTTGGGCGAATCGCTCGCGTCCTCGTTGCGGACGGGCATAAGGTTGTGCTCGGCGCGGCCGATACGTTCCGCGCCGCCGCTGCCGACCAATTGCAAACCTGGGGAGAGCGAGTGGGCGCCTTGACCGTGCGGGGCCCCGAAGGCGGTGACCCTGCGAGTGTCGGGTTTGATGCAGTCAAGCAAGGTATCGAAGACGGTGCCGATGTCGTGCTCGTTGATACTGCCGGCCGACTTCACACGAAGTCGGGACTGATGGACGAACTGGGCAAGATCAAGCGTGTTATCGAAAAGCAAGCCACTATCACCGAAGTGTTGCTGGTGATCGATGCGACGACAGGTCAGAACGGCTTGGCGCAAGCACGAGTCTTTTCCGAGGTAACCGATGTGACGGGAATCGTCCTCACCAAGCTCGATGGCACGGCCAAGGGCGGAATCGTGATCGCTGTGCAACGCGAATTGCGTGTCCCTGTGAAATTTGTCGGGCTTGGCGAAGGCCCAGACGATTTGGCGCCGTTCGATGCCGTTGAGTTTGTCGACGCGCTACTTTCCTGAGTCAAGTTCGTGCATGTGTCGGGATCAACCGTCACAACGTTGCTCTCTTTC
>CALMUY010000045.1 GCA_937873005.1 uncultured Aeromicrobium sp.
CGACCTACCAACCGCAATCGAAGCGGCCCCGGCCGTTGACGGTGTCACCTACGTCCCTACCGATGTCACCGATGGTGAACAGGTGCGTGCTGCCGTGGCGCAGGCCGCTGAATCGGGCCCTCTGCGCACCGTCGTGAACTGCGCAGGCATTGGGCCGTCGGCGCGCATTCTGGGGCGCAAAGGCGTGCACGATCTTGAATTGTTCAGCAAAGTTGTTCACATCAACCTTGTCGGCACATTCACCGTCATGGCGATCGCGGCCGAAGCGATTGCTCAAACCCAAGAGCTTGACCACGGTCAGCGTGGCGTCATCGTGAACACGGCTTCAATCGCTGCCTTTGACGGGCAAATTGGCCAAATCGCGTACTCGGCCAGCAAGGGCGGAGTGGTTGGAATGACGCTGCCGGCGGCTCGCGACTTGGCGCAATACGGCATTCGGGTCAATACGATCGCGCCGGGCATCATCGAAACCCCGATGCTCGCCACCGTGAGCGAAGAGTTCCGGGCAACACTTGCTTCGGGTGTGCCGTTCCCGCATCGGCTCGGCCAACCCAGCGAATATGCACAACTGGTGACAATGATTGCTGCACACGACTACCTCAACGGCGAAACCATCCGCATGGATGGGGCGCTACGAATGGCCCCCCGCTGAGTCGGAGTTGTCGTTGGCGAGTCGCGCGGCGTCTGCTTGGGCATCCGCCTTACGGGTGCGTGCGCCCCACATCAAGCTGATGATGAGCCACAGCGGCACAGACGGTTTGAGGATGAACGTTGTGACGAACGCGAGCGCCCCGACGTTGACGTAGGCGTACAGCGGAATGAGTACGCCCAAATGCCACACCCACAAGGCGACCCAGAACCACGTGATGCGTTGGTGTACCCGGTACCGGCGTTCGCTCGTGTACCAGTCGGCGCCCTCGCGTTTCAGGTACTTTCCAACGATGCCGGTAACCGGTCGGCGTGCAAGCAGCGACGTTAGCGTCACGATCAATCCGATCACGTTCACGAGAACGCCGGGGGCAAAGAACGTGCGACCTTCACCGGCCCAGATGGCGAGCGCGGCACTGACAGCGACGGCAACGACACCCAGCGCAACCGCGACGATACGTTCACCGCGACGGACTCGGAACACGGCGATGAGACAAGCGACTGCGAGAGCGACGGCTGAACCGACGCCAACGTCAAAAAAGTGATAGCCGATGAAGAACGCGAGAAACGGAAAACCTGTATCGAACGTGTGTTGGAGGGATAGGCGCTCGTGGCTCATGGGCCAATTTTCGCGGATTTTGTGTCGCGGGGGAGGTGAATGACATAAGCAAAAGCGCCCGCGACCCGCACAAAGCGAATCGCAGGCGCCTTAGACGTTAGGCGTGGTTGTCACCAAGAAATCTTGACTTCGATTTCGTTGTCTCCATCTTCAATTTCGAGATCGATTTCAAGTTCGACGTCATCGGGAATATCAACCGTGATGCGCTTGCCGTGGTAAATGAACTCGACTTCGTTGTGGCGAGAAAGCGAGTCTGCGAGTTCACGCAGCTTCACGGCGGCGGCTTCTCGCTTGAGTTCGTAGGTTTGTTCAATTTCGAGCAATTCAGACATCAAGTCTCCTCACGTGAGATCGCCACGGTGACGATAGGTAAACAATAGTTGTTTGCCGGTTGCACAGCGGTTTCTAGTGGCGAATTTTTGGCACAAGGGCGCCGGTGCGGGTGGCCCATTCATCCCATTCGGTACCGAACTTTCGTGCAAGCAGTCGATCCTCCCAGCGCGACTTGCTGAACAAGAACAGCGCCAACCCGATAGCGACTAGCAGCGTCCACATGCTGCCCACCGCTAGCGTGAATCCGCCCGCAGCGAGCAAGACGGCAGTATAGATCGGGTGTCGCACCTGTGCGTAGACGTCCGTCGTGACCAGACTTGCTTTTTCTCGGGGAACAGGGTTCGCAGTGAGGGCAGAGCCCAGCGCCCGAAAACTGAGTACACCTAGCGTGAGAGCGCCGACCAGCACGGCAATGCCGATGATGAGCGAGACCGGTTCGGGCCTACGCCACGGCACGACTAGAAGGGTGATCATCAGTGCGAACTGGATCGCCACGAGGATCCAGCCAATTCGGGAGCGCGACATGGCTTCAGGCTAGCGCGGTTTCTCTGGTGCTTCGTTGGCCCAGATCCAGATCGGTCGTGAAACGAACAAGGGCGCCGGTTCAGACCCGAGAGGGTTCTGAACCGACGCCCCATCGCGTTCGGGTGACGCTCAACGCCAGCGAACGCGCTTGACCACGGTGCTCGACTTGCTCACGGTGCTCGACCCCGAATAGCTAATCGTCACCTTTTTCGTACCGCGTGACTTTTGCTTCGGGAGCTTGACCTTTGCGACCCCGTTCTTGAGCGTGCCGCTGTAAGTCTTGGAGCCGATCTTCACGCGTACCTTCCCGGTGGCTGGTACTCCCGTATTCGACGTGACCCGCATGCTGATCACGAGTTTCGTCTTGCGCACCTTGGGCTTGCTGGTGGAGATCGAAACGGCGCTCACCTTGGACGTCGCTTTCGCGATCGTCAACGTGACCCCACGAGTTGCTGATTTCGTGTTGTCGTCACCTAAGTACACGACGCTCAGCGTGTGGGTACCCGGTGTCAGCGTGCGCGCGCCCACGGTCACGGCCGCGGATCCGTTCGTGACGGTTGCCGTGCCTAGAACGGTTGACCCGCGCTTGACTTCAACGGTTCCGGTGGCATTCGTTGGGCTTACCCGAACCTGAACGGTTCCGGCTTTGCCGTAGGCGATTGTTGCGGCGGCTGCCGTTACGCGGGGATCGGCTTTTTCCACAGGCGTCACAGTTTCTGGCGCGAGTTCCAACTGTCCGGCGCGAAGCGAGTGCCCGTCGGTGTCACCGTCGTCAGCCCAGACCACTTCCACTTTGCCGTCAACAGCGGTACTCCACGGCGCGATCGCCATGCCTTCGTTGTTGAGGTTCGGCATGTCTGCCGGGCGTGAGTACGAATTCGTGACAGCGAAGTTGCCGTTCGTGACTTTCAGCGTGTTGTAAACGCCTCCACAACTGTCGTCGCAGAGCGCCCACAACATGGCGCGGTCGGCGTCGTAAGCAACGTCCATCGACCACGGGAATCCCGAGTGCTCAACCTTCACTTCGACAGGTGCTCCGCCAGCGGGCAGCGAGAAGAAGTGGAGATTTCCGGTTCCTTCAACTGCGGTGACAAACAAGCCGGGCGTGTCGTAGTCGCTGGCTTTGTATGTTGTGCCGTTGACCTTCCAGCCCGAGTTCACCAAGAACGCATCGGGCACGAAAGTGATGCCTTCGAGGCCGAGATTCGTGCCAGTCACGACCGAATCGTTGACGTCCCACTGGTGAGTGGCGACGAGTTCGGTGGTTGATGCTGTCACTCCGCTGACGTCGTAGCGAGCGATCTTGTTCGCCGAGACGCTCTTCGCGCGAGCGTTATCGCGTTCGGACGTGAGGTAGATAGCGCCATCGGGGCCGACCGTTACACCTTCGGCGTCTAGTTCGCCTGCGCCGTCGGTGAAGCGAACCTTGACGCCGCCGTCCCATTCAGGGAGTACTTCGTATTGATCGCCGGCTTTCTTCATCTTGAAGAGGCGGCCCTTGTTCATTGCTACCCACAAGATGCTGGGATCTTGCGGGTCGAACGCGACACCGGAAACGTCACCTTCGTCGTTCGCATCGAGGTCGGTGAACGCGTCAACAGCATCGACGGGCATGATTGCGGCA
>CALMUY010000046.1 GCA_937873005.1 uncultured Aeromicrobium sp.
TCTTCACCCGGCCAGCAAACATCGTGTGCTTGCCGTAGCGGTGAAAGTTGGGCGCCAGCACACGCAGCGTGCCGTCGGCAAGCTTGGCTTCGTTGGCATCACAGAGGTCGGTAGTGGCAGGCATGGGGCGGCGCGGGAAGTGTTTTGTGAAGCATAGCGCGGCGCGTCACTGTTCGTGGTGATCACGCTGTACGCCGTTCGTGGTGAGCCTGTCGAACCACGAATCCGTGCCGAACGTAGGGTGCGCTTTCAGCGCACCCAAATTGATACCAGCCACTCTACCGTGCGTGCGCTCCACCACCGTACTGCTCAGGGCGACCCCACCGCGAACCCATCGGCCCGATTTCTGATCGTTCGGCGTTGCCGGCTACGAACCCCCCCGTGGGCATACGCGGACTTGATGGATGTGCGCGTTGTTATACCGATCACGCGGAGGTATAACTTGCAACACCACAGACAATCAATGACTTGACGCATGAACGTGCAAATCGCGAGATGCACTATTAAAAAGTTATACGCGCGATGCGCGCATAAAGCGCGTTATGCGTCGAATCGAATGCATTCGCGAATTTGAGGAGATGCAGCCGGTATGGGCCTGTTCGACAAGCTGTTTTCAAAGCTCACCGGTGGCCCAACGCCTACTCCCGTGACTGTTCCCGCAGCAGTGGTTCAGTCACGAATGGATGCGGGCATCACTGTCACGATTACAGGCCCGGCCGGCCCGTCAGTTCAGGTATCGGATGCCGAGGTCGCGGAGCGCGTCCTCGAGTACGCCTTCGTACTAACCACCGACCCACCTGTGCTCGAAGCCGCCGATCAGTGGTGGAATGAAGACACACATAGACGCCGACGACGCGAGAGCCCGGAAAAGGCTTATGCGTGGGTGCTTCCCTTCGTCTCGGTCGAAATCGCCAAGCTTGAACAGTTGCAAGCCGCGCAGGAGTGGGGGCCGCACAGCGCAGGTGCGATAGCAAAGGAATTGCGCGTGCTCA
The DNA here is from genome assembly GCA_937873005.1 of uncultured Aeromicrobium sp. Classification (GTDB taxonomy): domain Bacteria; phylum Actinomycetota; class Actinomycetes; order Propionibacteriales; family Nocardioidaceae; genus Aeromicrobium. The sequence goes on from CALMUY010000046.1 coordinate 993, forward strand.
TCCGGGAACGCCGCAAAGCCAAAGAGCCATGCCCAGAACTGTTAAAGGCACTTTACTGTATGTGCGTCGTTGCGGATCTCTCGGCATCACTGAAGTTTGAAGGTGCCCAGCCGCATTACATGGCTCGCTTCGTCGATATCAATGAACTTCGTCCGATCAAGCTTGACTTCGTGGCCATGGGTTACCAATGCATCGAATCGCTGTCCAAGACCGACGTAAAGTGGCTTGTCGAGGCCTTCGGCGAACCTGCCGAACATGAGTCATTCGATGCACGGTGGCCGCACATACGGCGCAATGCCGTGGCCCGCTACTGCTGGAGTGAACTGCGCAGTTCCAACAACAACGCGAAATCTCTGGGCCTGCGTCAGAGGACAATGCAGGAGTGGCTGAACGAGCTAGTCAGACGAAACATCGGTTACTTCAAGGAATCGCAAGAGCGTGTTGCCAAACGTCAGGCCTACGTGACCGAACTCGCCACGATGCTAGACGGGGCTTGGGCTGCAACACGCCAGCCGTTTATCGTGGCCGACCTCGAAACCACCGGATTAAGCGCCAATACCGATGAGGTGATCGAGTTCGCCGCCATACTCGTGACACCAGAAGGCGGCATAGCCGACGAGTTCTCGACACTAGTGCGTGCATCACGGCTCGTTCCAGCCGAAATTACTCGGTTAACGGGAATCACGCAGGATGCCATTGACCGCGAAGGTCAGCGACCAGCTGATGCGATGAAGGCGTTCGCAGCGTTTGTAGGTACGCATCCGGTCTTTTTCCACAACGCACCGTTCGATCAAGTGTTCATCAAGAAGGCGGCGGGTCAGACCGGGGTGAAGTTCGTCAACCCAGTCCACGACACGCTGCCGTTGGCGAGGCAGGCCTGGCCATCGCTTGCCTCGTACAAACTGGCTACGCTGGCGCAGCACGTAGGGGCAGCGGTGCCGACACACCGAGCGCTTGACGACGCCAAGGCTACGTTGGCTGTTCTGCTGGCAGCCCGGCATAGAGTTGCGTCTGATAGGTAGGTGCACAAGCGACGCATAACCCTGCGGTCCACCCGACGCTGCGCGATAAAGCCGCACAGCGCCGGTGACCTCCACACTAGCGCAATCGTCGCATGTACAGAGAAAAAACCCCCATGAACAAAGTAACCCCCTTCCTGATGTTCAACGATCAGCTGGAAGCGGCGATCAAGTTCTACACGGCGACGTTTCCGGGCTCGGCGGTGCTCAACGTCGCCCGCACGGGTGCGGATGGCCCGATCAGTTCTGCTGAGTTCGTCGTCGGCGGTCAGCGCTTCATGGGCTACAACGGCGGTTCGTACTTCAGCTTCTCGGAGGGTGTATCGCTCTACGTGGACTGCGTGGATCAGGCGGAAGTGGATGACTACTGGGACAAGCTGCTGAAGGCAGGCGCAACGCCCACGGCGTGCGGCTGGATCAAGGACCCGTTTGGCCTCTCGTGGCAAATTGTGCCGAGGCGATTTACCGAGCTGATCCGCGATAACGACCCCAAGAAGGTGAAGGCCGTGATGGACGCCATGATGACGATGGTGAAGCTGGATGTGGCGGCGCTGGAGCGGGCTTACAACGGGGCTTAGTCGAGATCGCTTGATGGCGCGTCACGAGTTTGTCGTAAGAAGTGGTTGGCCGAGACTATGGCTGTCGGCGCGTGGTGGGGATCAGCCAACGTTGCCACGAGCACTCTTCGCTGGTATCAATTTGGGTGGGTTGAAACCCACCCTACGACTTCTTATGGGTTCATGGTTTGACGGGCTCACCACGAACGGGCTGGGTTGGGTTGGGCGCTACTGCGCCCTCGCCTACT
>CALMUY010000047.1 GCA_937873005.1 uncultured Aeromicrobium sp.
CGACTGAAAATCACAGGGACTAGGCCGAATCTTCCGGGCCTGCATCTCGGGCCAATGGTTTTAACGCTCTCGTTGCCGAAAGCACGAGAGACTTCAGGGCTGGCCAACTAAATGCTAAACCTGGCAAGAGAAGTGCGGCGTAAAGCAATCCCCAGTAGTTGTTGTTGGGCCTTCCAATGAAGAGGAACGGAAGAACGAACCCCAAGATCGCGAACGTAAACCGCGCGCCGGTCTCAGACTTCAGCATGGACCATCCGAGCAATGAGAGCGGCACAATTAATACTGATACCCATAACGGTAACGCGCTGAGAGCTGTTACGCTCCGAACACTTCCGACGATAAAAGGCCAACCGCCCAGAGCAAACCAGCCGTCTGATTCGATGACCGTACCAATTCCGAACGCTTCGACGGCCCTGTTTACGGCAGCAACGTGGAACAAGTAACTCCCGAGGCACATTGCAGCGGCGGCCACCCAACCAAATGCGGTTTTCTTATTCCGATTGATGAATTCAAATAGCGCCATGGCAAAAAGAAACGGTAATGCCAACTCGCGGAAGGCGAAGGCGAGAACGGCAAAGCCGATCGCGAGAGTTGCTGAACGTTTGCGCGTATGGAGGCTCAGATACATGAAAAGCAGCGCCCATGTTTCTTGAAAGTAGACAGCTGATTGAGCGAAGAGCGAGATTGCGGCTGCGAGCAGGAGTATTGAGGCCCACCATTGCATTCGCGTTTGCGAAATTCGTTCGAATGCGACGATGGACATGATAAGTACAATCGAAATGAGCGTGAGCATCACGCCAAATGCGACTTTTGGCCCTAATGAGGTAACCAGCAATGTGGTGGTCGGGGTGCGAATCGTGCTGGCTGGGGAAACTGGATAACCGCGAAGTTCCTGCTCCTTGACGGCCGCCTCGTAGTAGCTTTCGCCATCGACGACCCGCTCGGCGATTGCCACATAAAGGAAGAAATCGGACTCTTCAGGATTCGCCGATGCAGGCGTCTCTCGGACCGATTGGCCGGCGATCGCGCCCCACATAATGAGCAAAGCCAAGCCTGCTAGGATCAATAGAGACACTCGTGGGGACACGATTCGCAACGCAGTTCACCTTTGCAGTGGCAATTTCAACAACTAGGCATAGCGTAGAGCAAGGGGTCGATGCATCGTTGCTTGTTACGGTCAACTGCGTCATAAAATGAGAAATTAGAGCCAGTGTGACAGAGGATATTCTGGTATACAGTTTCTTCAAACCCCGATTTTCCGAGATTAATGAGGCAAAAATGAGAGCTCGAGGAATCAGCTTCCTGAGGTGTTTGCGGAAGTTTGAGCGGGGGGCAACTGCAGTCGAGTACGCTCTCATGATCACTGTGATCGTTTTTGCACTGATTGCAGCCCTTACTTTTTTCGGCGACTTCCTCAGTCTCGCATTGCAGAGCCTCGGTGGCAGTTTGGCAGGAATCTGAGACATTCGTACGGTGCTCTGATGAATCGTGTCTAGTTTGAAGCCGTTTCCATTTGGGCACAGGATTGCGTTATGCCGAAGCATGTTGATCCTGTTGTGAAAGAGGGTGCTGTGCCGCTCATGCTGGAATATTGGGCGGTGTATCGCTCGAAGAGTAAACCGCGTGCTGCGGTGCACATTAAGTTGGCGTCGCGGGGACGTCGCTGCGGCGGTGGGTGTCAGGCGAGATCGGGGTGCTGGTGTTCGGGATGGACGCACGAGTGCGGAATGTTTTGAGAAACATGAACGTCTGAGGGCACCTGGCTGCCACTTGCCAGATGTGGGCAAGTTCTGATGCGGAACTTCAGAACACGTCCTAGGACATTACTGAAAAACTCGCACTTGGTGGGATCGCGCCATCAACTTGGGACGGCCGATGATGCGTACAAAATCGCGCTTGTGGAATCGATTAACTGACTCTGCGAGTCCGGATCTATTCGCACGACAATTTTTCACAACGGTCAACATAAGGCCATCGCATACGTCGAATAGGAGACGGCTGGCTGGGTCGAATGGTTAAACAACAGGCGGTACCGCGGTAGCCTTGAAATTGTCATTCCCGCAGACCACGAGGCAACCTGCTACGTGGCCCCAACTGAGGACTGCAACTTGTATTGAAGTTTCGGAAAGCTTAGGGCGATGCATCTTAGTCAAAATGAGCCATATGTAAGTCAAACTAACTATTTTGTCGAAAATGACTGGTCAGTGAAATGATCGAACGGCTAGTCTCTGTTCATACAGTTGGTCTCCTTGAGGCCAGTGTTTCAAACTAGCAAAATAAAGGAGAACCTAATGTTGAAGTTTTATGTAGCACTCTCATCCATGCTGCCAGCTCGCAAAGAAGAAGGCGCAACGGCAACTGAATATGCACTCATCATTGCCTTCATTGCTCTCGTCATCATCGGTGGCTTGACTCTCTTCGGTGGCAACCTGAACAGCTTCTGGTCGCGCATCTCCGGATCGCTGAAGATCTGATTCGCTAGCCCTTTCGGGGTCGCGTGTGTTCTGCATAAGAATGTAGAACTTAACGCGACCCCGAAGGCATCAGATGAAACCGAATTGCTCGACTTCCGTGAAAGGAACGAACTGTGAACAGGCGTAATAACAGAGAAAGCGGCGCGGCAGCAGTTGAATTTGCGCTCGTCGTTCCAATTCTGCTCGCCTTGATCATGGGAATTGTTGAGTTTGGTTTCGCGTATAACTATCGTACGCAATTGAACAACGCCGCAATGGCTTCCGCACGTCACTATTCTTTGCATCGCAATATTGGTCAAGCGCAAGATGCGGCGCGAGGTGTTGTGACGTTGCCGGCAGGTACCCCTATCGACATTGTCGTTCGGGACCCATCAAACGTGGTGGTTACGACAGGCTGCCCGACAATTGAGTCGAGCCAGAAAAATACGGTTACGGTTACAATTTCTGCGGTGAAGCCTGCGATCACCGGTATGTTTGGAAACAGTTTCAATATCGGAGCGAGAGCGACGGCCGTATGTATGTAATGAAGGGGTTGCGCCTGCCCATAATTCGGCGTACCAGACGTGAAAGAGGAGCTACGCTCGTACTCGTGTCGATCCTTTTGGTGGCTCTGCTTGGCATTGCGGCTATTTCTGTAGATTTTGCGATCGCTTCGAATGACAAGGCACAAGCTCAAAACGCTGC
>CALMUY010000048.1 GCA_937873005.1 uncultured Aeromicrobium sp.
CGAACACAAACCCGAGGTGCGCATCGTGGCCGCAGAGCCCCGCTACGGCGAACTCGTGTACGGCCTGCGCAACCTCGACGAAGGCTTCGTGCCCGAACTCTACGACGCAACCTTGATCGACTCGCGGTTCTCTGTCGGCCCGCGTGATGCGGTGCGTCGTGTGCGCGAACTAATCGACCACGAAGGCCTGTTCGCAGGGATCTCGACCGGCGCGATCCTGCATGCTGCGATCGCGCAAGCGAACAAAGCAGCAAAGGCCGGCGAGAGTGCCGATATCTGTTTCGTGATCGCCGACGGTGGCTGGAAATACCTCTCAACGGGCGCCTATGAAGGCACTCTCGATGAAGCCGAAGACAGACTCGACGGGCAACTCTGGGCATAAAGCCCCAACATCGGCTAGCCTTCAATTCGTGAATGACATTGTCGTTTTTTCTGGGAGTGCCCACCCCGAGCTGACCGCCGAGATTTGTAACAACCTCGGCGTCGCTGTTTCGCCGTCAGAAACGGTCCGATTTAGCAACGACTGCCTGCAAGTGCAGTTGCATGCGAACTGTCGCCGCCGTGACGTCTACATCGTTCAGCCGCTCGTGAAACCGACGCAAGATCACTTGATGGAGTTGCTCCTCATGATCGACGCGGCTCGCGGTGCGTCGGCCGCCTCCATCACCGCAGTCATTCCGCACTACGCCTATGCGCGCTCAGACAAAAAAGACGCGTCGCGTATTTCTATCGGCGGCAAACTCGTGGCCGACATGCTCTCGGCTGCGGGCGTCGGGCGCGTTGTCACGATGACGCTGCACGCGCCGCAAGTGCACGGGTTCTTCTCTGTGCCGGTCGATCACTTGACGGCGATCGGTGAACTCGCTGAGCACTATCGGGCACAAGACCTCAGCAACGCCGTTGTCGTGTCTCCCGACCTCGGCAACGCCAAGACAGCATCGCAATTCGCCAGGCTGCTCGGCTTGCCCGTCGCGGCTGGCAGTAAACAACGCAAAGCCGACGACAAAGTCGTGATCGACGCCATCGTGGGCGACGTGGCGGGGAAGCGCGCCATCGTGCTCGACGACGAAATCGCGACGGGCGGTTCAATCATCGAACTTATGGATCGACTGCAACTCGAAGGCGTCACCGAGGCGTCGGTGGCGTGTACCCACGGCTTATTCGCAGGAAAAGCCGTTGAGCGGCTGCGGGACCATCCGATGATCACCGAAGTGGTCACCACGAACACGGTGCCAGAACCCGAAGACTGGCCGGAACTACAAGTGCGTTCAATCGCGCCACTGTTTGCCGAAGCGATCGCACGCATCCACGCAGGCGAATCGGTGTCGAGCCTGTTTGACGGGGTCGATCCAGGGTTCGCCCCACCGCAACCCAAACTGCCGCTCTAGACGCGGTCAGCACCTGCGAACGGGTCAGCGCACGCCTTTGATGCGGAACACCAAGATCGTTCCGAGCACGCCGAGTGCACCGCTCAACAAGTAGAGCGCCATGTATCCGCCGGCGGATACGACGATGGGTGCCGCAATCACGGGGGCCAACACCTGGGGACTCGCGTTGGCGATGTTGATAACTCCCATGTCTTTGGCGAAGCCGGATTTGTTGGGGAGAACTTCGGTGACGATAGCGAGATCGACGGCCATGAAGATGCCGTAGCCGAGACCAAGGATCGCGGCGGCGACGAGCGCCCCGGGCCAGGTTTGCCAGAATGCCAACAGGACGCTCGCGATTAACATGATGAAGCCTGAGACGGCCACGAACTCGCGGCGAATACCCAACTTGTCAGACAGCACCCCGAACCCAACAGCGGCAGCAGAAACCACGACCGTATAGAGCGTGATCAGAATGAACATGCCGCCTTCGGGGTCCTTGAGACCGACAGCGTCTTGAAGGAAGTAGAGCAGATAGAGCGTCGCGATGGCGTTCGCGAGCCCGACCACGAAACGTACGATCCACGCCCATGCGAAGTCCG
>CALMUY010000049.1 GCA_937873005.1 uncultured Aeromicrobium sp.
GTCGCAAGAACACGCACACGCTGAAGGGGAGGGCGATAGAACGCTCGCCTATTGGTCTAGTGTTCACCAGCGGTACTGGCAGGAGCATTCTGAGAGTCCTCGTGGTTTTGAACCTGATATGCCGGTCGTGTTGGAGCGAATCCGACTATTGCTGCACGCAGATAACCCAATAGGCTCCTAGCCCTGCTGACTGCTGAAAAGGACCAACTCGAAAAACGGAAAAGGCATGCAAGACCCCACAGCTAGTACTGCACCTCAACAACGTATCGCCACAATTGATGTGCTGCGAGGGATCGCAATTATCGGCATTCTGCCGGTAAATGTGGGGGCAATCGCGCAATGGGGATACCAGTTGAACGAAAACCCAGCCAAGCAGATTACTAGCGCCGATTATTTCACTGATTTGGTTCTGTCGGCTCGGATGATGCCTCTCTTTGCGCTGCTCTTTGGCATGAGTTTCGAACTCTTTTTGCGATCGGCCGCCCAGCACACCGAACGTCCTCGCTTAGTAATGGCTCGCCGACTTTTCTTTCTTCTGATTGTTGGCATCCTGCATTTCTTGGTCTACCCGGGCGAAGTGCTGATGTTTTACGCGATTGGCGGACTCATTGTCTTGTTGCCCGCCTCCCTCGCGCCACGGCATTTTGCCGCGCTCACCGGAATTTTGCTTGTCATCGTTACAGCGCCAATCGACGGCCCACTCAAACTGCCCGGGTTATTCCTCACCGGCGCCGCAATGACTCGCTACGACTTCGTTCCCGTGCTTCAAAAGAACAACCGGTTGGCAGCGACTCTTCTTGCTCTCTTTACTTTTCTTGCAGTGATCGCTGTTTACTTCCAACTACCGGACATCGGCATCGGTTCTTTCTCCAAACCAGGCCGCGTCGCAGGCGTGCTCACCATGTTCGCACTCGTGATCGCCATCACTCTTGCGATGAAAGCGCCCAACATTGCCCGCGTGCTCGAGTTCCTTTTCGCAGCAATGGGGCGGATGGCGTTCACGAACTACCTAAGCGCGACAGCCCTGGTGCTTCTCATCGGCCACCTGCTCGATGCGCAGTACTTCGCGTTCCAAAGTATGTACGGCCTCTACGTCGCCGCCGTGATCGTTCCCATCCAGTGGGCGTTCAGCAAGGTCTGGTCACGCTACTTCTTCTATGGACCTTTGGAATGGCTTTGGCGTACGGCAACGTGGTGGAAACCACAGCCAAACCGTAGATGGGCGAACTGAGGATTTCGCCTCGAGCGCGGACTAGAAACGCTCCCCGTCGGCTGGACCTTCTGTGTTCGATTTCCAGCCAAGACCGGGCGCAACGTGCTTCGCGAATGACTCCAAAATGTGAGCGTTATACGCAACGCCCAACTGGTTCGGACCTAAATGTGCTCTTCGTTCAGCAACTTGCGCATTCGATAGTTGACAAGCTTTACTCCTAGTTTGACCGGCTCCTGTCGGCGCTCGATCGAGAATCCATGTCTCTCGAAGAACGGTCGAGCAGTAATGCTGACATCGGCGGTAAGGCTCGTCGCGTGGAGTTCGTTTGCTCGCCTTTCCGCCTCCTCCAGAAGAGCGTGCGCAACTCCTTGTTTCTGGTGTTGGGGGTCTACAAAAATCATGTCGATGTATCCATGCTCATCGACATCGGAAAACCCAACGACCTCACCATTTGCAGTGGCGACAAAGCTATCCCGCTTGCGCATGGCGAGGTGCCACTCGACGGCATCGCGCTGGCCCGGTTGGGCCCAGGCTTGGACTTGCTCTTGCGAGTAGTCAGCCGCAGCAGTCGTTGTGATCGCTGTCGTGAAAATCCTCAGTGTGGTTGCAGCGTCGCCAGCCTGATAGGGGCGAACGCTGGGGTGCTGCGGAGTCGTACTCATAGTGTCTTCACACTATCTACACCCAAAGAACGTTGGTCTCAGATCGCGTAACCCTGAACAGGACCTTCTGTGTTTGATTTCCAGCCGAGACCGGGCGCAACGTGCTTCGCGAATGACTCCAAAATGTGAGTGTTATACGCAACGCCTAACTGATTCGGGATCGTCAACATGAGGGTGTCCGCAGCCATCACGGCTTCATCAGCACGCAGTTGTTCGATAAGTCGGTCCGGCGGGTCAGCATAAGTCTTGCCGAAGGTCGACCGCATGCCATCAATGGTGCCGGTCCGGTCTCGCCCCTGGCCTGCACGGAAACCGAAGGAGCCATCGTCTTGCTGTGTAATGAGCGGGAACACACTGCGGCTCACTGAAACGCGAGGCGTGCGCTCGTGTCCGGCTTTGCGGTAAGCCTCTCGATAGGCATCGATCTGTTTGCGCTGCAACACATGGAACGGCTCACCTGTGGCTTCCGTGACGAGCGTTGAACTCATCAGGTTCATGCCCAAGGTAGCTGCCCACTGCGCAGTACTAGCCGAACCTGCGCCCCACCAGATGCGATCTCGCAAACCATCCGAGTACGGTTCGAGG
>CALMUY010000050.1 GCA_937873005.1 uncultured Aeromicrobium sp.
CAGTGTTCGTTGTGCGGACGTAGCAGTTCGATCTCTTGCGGAATCGTCAGCCGGGCATCTGCTTGGCGTCGTACCCGTTCGGCCGCGGCTTTTGACTTTGCCGCGAACACTTCGGGGCGGGCATACAAATCGCGAATCGCATCTGCGAGCGCCGCGCTGTCTTCCTCGGGCGCCAGATATCCCTCGGACTCATCCACAAACTCCGGAACCGCAGCGACGTTCGTCGTGATGGGGACAAGCCCAGACGACATCGCTTCGTCTCGGGAAACGCCTTGCGAGTCCATCCGCGTTGGCACGAGGAAAACCCCATACTCGGCATGCAGTTGGGCGATTTCTGATTGGGAGAGGAACGTCTTCTCGATCGTGACGTTTGAGAAGTGGCGAATAGGCGCCAGAGTTTCTTCAAACAGTGGGCCATCGCCTACGAAACGGAAGTGCAACTGATCGAACCAGGACTCCTGCGACAGGTTGAGCACTGCTTCAACCGATAAGTCGTTCGCGTAGGTTCGGGCAGCGTAGGGCCGGATAGACAGAATCTTCAGGCGTTGTTCGATTGGCTTTTCTTGGTATGAGAAAAGGTCCGTGTCGATCGGATTGTGAACAATTCGTACATGCTCGGCGTTGATGCTTCGATCAAGGTCTTGTTCAGAGGACTCAAGCAGTGTTTGCGAGACGGGTACGATCGTGAAGTTTCGCGGTGGATTATCGAGAATCGTGTTCCACAACGAGAGACGTGCGTCTGAAGCGCGTTGAGCTTTCTCAATTTCGGCTTCGGTGCTGTAGTTAAACGCGCGGCGAGTCCACGCCTGAATCTCGGCCCCATGAATCCAGACGACGATGCGATGAGTGTCGACAAAAGGCTGCAACGCAGTCCAGATTTCGGCATTCATGAAGTGAACGGCGATGGTGTCGTAGTTGCCGTTCTCCACTTGGGCTTGGAAGTCCTGTGCCGCACCAGTTCGGGTTTCGACGCCCTCATACTCGGCGAAACCGGCCGGAGACCGCGGATTGAGCAAAAAGACATCCGGAACCAGCCCACTATCGAGGTAGCTTTTCACGCGCGAATGCAGAAAACCAAAGCGGTATTTGTGTTCGTAACTTGGGTAGTGGGTGCTGAGGATCAGCGTTCGACGACCAGACGCCGGCACGAGTGCCTGGATGTGTTCGTCTCCGAGGCTCCAAGCGTGGACGATCGCCGTTCCGGTGTTGTTGAACCGAAGGCCAAAATTGCAGCTGACGGCACCCGCAGGCGGTGTGGATGTCGCGACGACGTTGGCGGGGAAAATGGGTTTGGCGAGTGCTTTGCCATGGGCGTCAAGGTATCGAAGGGTCGGTCGAACTATTGCGTCTCGAGAGGTGTCGAGCGCTAACTGCAATTGGCCGTTCACGGTGACTGCATCGATCGGCACGGTCGGACTCAACCAGATGCTCTTGCCGGAACCTTGCTCGAGCGCTGATGCGACGCGAACGCCGCCTGCCACACTGGCCGCGTTGGTTTTCGCACCGCGCACGGGCTTGGCGTTGTAAACCGCTGGTGCAATGACTCGGCGAGTAAGCGCAGGCGGCTTCAAGTCGTCAATGTCGGCGAGGAACCTGCTGATGTCAACGCCGTGATCGATATCGAGCGAACTCGATACCCGCGCACGATCTTCGGCT
>CALMUY010000051.1 GCA_937873005.1 uncultured Aeromicrobium sp.
TGAGGGCGCGCGTCGCCCTGATGCCTCCTGTGCCCGAGCCGCTGGCGCCGTGCCCGGCCAGATCCAAGGGTTCAGTGCTGTTGACGAGTGCGAACCATTCACGCGATGGCTTGCTCCACAAGAGCATCAACACCATCATGGCGAGCACTGCAGGGATCAGGCCGGCAACACCACTGGCCATAAATACAACGAGTCCCAATCCGCACAGAACGGTCAAGCCGATTCGCGATCCGCGATCGCCACGGGCGGTAAAGACAGCAAATATCAGGCCCATGAGCGCAAAGAACGAGCCGATGATGGCTGCGGTGCGAACGTACGGCAAGAGGGTTGCGACGGTGATGCCTTCGGGCATCGATGCGCCTTCCAACGCTGTTTCGAGTGTCCGCTGCACCTCAAGGGACCCCCAGTTGGTCGCCAAGTCCATGAAGCTCATGAGCATCACGACGGCCGTGAGGCCAGCGTAGATGCTCGCCAACGTGACACTGCGAGGACGAGGTGCGGACATAACAACAATCGAACCAGATACGACCAAACAAGCACTATCGGGGATCACACAAGCGTGGCCCCCTGCCGAAGCAAGGGGCCATGCTTGGCTACGAACTGCTAGCAGTCGTCAGTACTCATGCGCTCGTTAGGGTCAACTCTTTCCCATCGAGGTCGAGCGAGACGCTGACTGTATCGCCATCGCGCACCGAACCCGACAAGAGTTCCTTGGCGAGCCGGTCGCCAATGGCTTGCTGGATGAGGCGGCGTAATGGCCGCGCACCATAGGCCGGGTCCCAGCCCTTTTCAGCCAGCCACCGCTTGGCATCGTCGCTCACGTTCAGAACGATGCGGCGGTGTTCGAGCCGGTGCGCCAAAGCCGACAATTGCAAATCGACAATGTGGGTCAAGTCGTCCACGCCGAGTGCATCGAACATAACTACTTCATCAAGTCGGTTCAAGAACTCGGGTTTGAACGATGACCGCACGACACTCATCACAGCTGCGTTCTTACCTTCGGCCGAGAGTTCCGCATCGACGAGGAACTGCGAACCGAGATTCGACGTCAGAATCAACAGCACGTTGCGGAAGTCGACTGTCCGACCTTGCCCATCAGTAAGGCGACCGTCGTCGAGCACCTGCAAGAGGATGTCGAACACTTCCGGGTGCGCCTTTTCGACTTCGTCGAGCAACACCACGGTGTAGGGGCGGCGGCGTACTGCTTCGGTGAGTTGCCCACCCTCGTCGTAGCCGACGTATCCGGGAGGCGCACCGACGAGCCGTGAAACGCTGTGCTTCTCGGCGTATTCGCTCATGTCGATTCGCACCATGGCGCGTTCGTCATCGAACAAGAAGTCCGCGAGCGACTTGGCAAGTTCGGTCTTGCCAACACCTGTAGGACCGAGGAACAGGAACGAGCCGGTCGGCCGGTTCGGGTCTGAAATCCCGGCGCGTGCTCGGCGCACCGCATCGGACACGGCACGCACGGCGTCCTTTTGGCCAATGAGTCGTTTGCCGAGCTCGTCTTCCATATGGAGCAGCTTCTCGGTTTCGCCTTCCAGCAGCCGACCTGTCGGGATGCCCGTCCAGGAGGCCACGACTTCAGCGATGTCATCAGCAGTCACTTGTTCGTGCACCATACGTTCGGCGTCCGAGGTGTTCGCTTCGTTCGCTTGCGCTACTTCAAGCTGCGCATTGAGTTCGGGCAGTTCGCCGTACAGCAATCGCGACGCTGTACCCCAGTCGCCTTCGCGTTCGGCCTTCTCGGCGGAAGTGCGGATCTCGTCGATTCGTTCTTTGATTTCACCCACCGCGTTGAGGCTTTGCTTCTCTGCTTCCCACCGTTGTTCGAGGGCACGCAGCGACTCTTGCTTGTCGGCCAGTTCTTGTCGCAAAGCAGCGAGGCGTTCGAGACTGGCCGGATCTGTTTCCTTCTCGAGGTGGAGTTCTTCCATCTTGAGCCGGTCGGCGGCCCGGCGCAGTTCATCGATTTCTTCAGGGCTCGAATCGATCTCCATGCGCAAACGACTGCTGGATTCGTCGATCAGATCGATCGCCTTGTCGGGCAGTTGGCGTGACGTGATGTAGCGGTGCGAAAGCGTCGCAGCCGCAACGAGTGCCGAGTCGGCGATCTCGACCTTGTGGTGCGCTTCGTACTTTTCTTTCAGCCCACGCAAAATCGCGATGGTGTCTTCAACGCTCGGTTCACCGACGAGCACTTGCTGGAAGCGACGCTCAAGTGCCGCGTCTTTTTCAATCGATTCACGGTATTCATCGAGGGTTGTTGCGCCGATCATCCGCAGTTCGCCACGGGCCAGCATGGGTTTAAGCATGTTGCCCGCATCCATCGCCGAATCGCCCGTCGCGCCAGCACCGACCACGGTGTGTAGTTCGTCGATGAAGGTGACGACTTGGCCTTCAGATTCTTTGATTTCGGCAAGTACGGCCTTGAGTCGTTCTTCAAATTCACCACGGTATTTTGCGCCCGCGACCATCGCTCCGAGGTCGAGGCTGATGAGGCGGCGGCCGCGCAGTGATTCGGGCACGTCGCCGCTGATGATGCGCTGGGCGAGCCCTTCGACGACGGCCGTCTTGCCGACGCCTGGTTCACCAATGAGCACGGGGTTGTTTTTGGTACGGCGACTCAGTACCTGCACGACGCGACGAATTTCAGCGTCGCGTCCGATCACTGGGTCGAGTTTGCCTTCGCGGGCGAGCGCGGTGAGGTCGATACCGTACTTTTCAAGTGATTGGTAGGCATCTTCGGCGTCGGCCGAGGTGACTCGAGCCGAACCACGGACTGCGCTGAATGCGCCCAGGAGTGCATCGGCGTTCGCCCCCGCTTCTTCGAGGAGTTTCTTTGCCGGGCCGTCAACGGTGGCGATAGCCACCACGAGGTTCTCGCTGCTGATGAACTCATCTCCGCGTTCGCGACCCACCGAGATCGCGGCTTCGACCATGGCGAGGAAGGCGCGCGACGGCGACGCTTTACCCACTGATTCGCCACTGGCTCGCGGAAGTTGGCCGGCAACGCGTGCGGCTTCGCTTCGCACGCGCTGAGCATCAACGCCGGCGGCCGTGAGCAGTGGGACGGTGGTGCCGCCCTCTTGATCAAGCAGGACATTGAGGACGTGGATGGGTTCGATTGCGGGGTTGCCCGCGACTGAGGCAGCGCTGACCGCGGTGGTCAACGCTTGCTGTGCGCGGGTCGTGAAGTTCGAGAGGTCCATGCGTACTCCTTTGTTGATGCTCGCCTACACCTTAGTCAACATCAAGAAAGTTGAGTCCATTCCTATCAACTTAAAATTTCTGTGTGCGCTGCAGCACACGCAGCGATTCGTGCACCGAAACGTCTTCGAAACCCTCGGTGAGCGTGCTCGGCACTTGCACCTCACCCGGAACTCGGCTTAACGTCTGGAGACTCTTCAACGCTGGAATCGGCTCGTGACCGCAAGTAACTTCGCACACGTCCGACTGCCTCCGAGTGCGCATCCTCCGGAAGCAACTCGCAGCGCTCAACGAGAACCCCCAAGTTAAGCATCCCGCAGTCTATGAGGGCGCCCACGAACTCGAGGTCTTTCTCCCGCCCCGCCATGAGTTTCGCAATCCCAAGATCATGTACATCCAAGAACAACGGTTCTGCCGGTTGGGATGACACTAGGGTCCACCCCGCAACACGATCTTCCCAACCCTTTGGCAAAACGACCGTATCGATATGGATGCCTTCGGCGTAGTATCCATTCATTTGGTGGAATGCAGAAAACTCGCCAATCGCTCCTTCAACTGCATCAGCCTTGCCTCGGCTTTGGTCGTCAAAGAATGCAATGTCCGCTTCGAGGGAGGCAGTCGCGGAGCTCGGGAGATTGTCTTCGTCAAAGCTCCCCAGAATTGCTTGCGACCCGACCACCAGCACTCGCGCGTCACCCGTAATCTCGCACGCAGCACGCAAGACGTGCGCAAGTTGTTGGCGGTTCACTACGCCACACTTGTTTCTGGTTCTTTGTTTAGCTTATTTACTTCCATAATGGCTTTGCGCTCGCTCGTCGACAGCACGCCGGCAAACGGGGAATTCACTCGCATTTCGCAGCCTTCAGCCGAGGTGTCAGTCAATGCAACCGCTGTGGCTTCGGGCCCTTGTTCGATGATCACTTGCCACCTATCTAGATAGCGGGTGGCCACCGAGTCGGCGCGATGAACGCCTCGCCAGCGCTCGAGATTCTCTTGCGCATGCGCTAGCACGCCACTTGGATCAACCGCCAAATGACCCAACACCGCACGGTGAAGCCACAATGACCTCACTTGCTCAGGGCGCAACGAGACGCGCCCAATCGCTGACTGCGGGATTCGGCGGTGGCTCCCGACCATCACGAACGCCAGTTCACCGCGTTCACACATATTGACGACGTGCTGGCGCGAGACGCCCAGTTCGTGCGCCACTTGCGAGGTCGTGAGGAGATTCGCCGCCATGCTTCCATAGTACGCGCAAACACCATAAACACAACAGACGATTCGTTCTCGCAGTTTGGCCTATCTCGCGCGTTAACTACGGCGCTGCAACACACGCAGCGAGTCGTGGACCGAAGCTTCCTCGAAGCCCTCGGCGAGTGCGCGCTGATAGATATGGAACGGGGCTTGCCCTCCGTCGTTGGGATCGGGGAACACGTCATGGATAAATAGGGCACCGCCGGGGCGAACCCAACGCGCCCAGCCCTCGTAGTCGTTTTGTGCGGCCTCTTCGGTGTGGCCGCCATCGATGAACACGAAATCGACCTCGCGTCCCCAAAGTTTGGCGACGGTCACCGAACGTCCCACGATCGGCACGACTACGTCTTCAAGGCCAGCATCAAATATGGCACGGCGGAACGTTGGCATCGTGTCGAAGACGCCAATTTCGGGATCCACGAGCGAAGTGTCGTGATATTCCCAACCCACTTGGTGTTCTTCGGAGCCGCGATGGTGATCGACCGTGACCAGCGTGGCGCCGGTTTCGCGGGCAACGTGGCCGAGATGAATGGTGGACTTGCCGCAGTAGGTGCCGATCTCAACGCCGATGCCGCCAGGCTGCAGGTAACTGGCCGCGGCGGCCCGCAAGGCAGCGGCTTCACCTTCGGGAAGGAATCCCTTCACGGAGTCAGCGAGTTCGGCAAGGTCAGGTGGCAGCGCAGTCATGGCTCTAGTCTGGCAGTCCCCCGTCCGTTCGGTTTAGGCTCGTCACAGAAACTGAGCCGTTCACTACTTGGAGGAACCGCATGGCGACGAACAAGGCTCCCGCAATGTCACCTTCCGATGTCAGTGTGACCGAGGTGCTTGATCGAGTTACTGGGCCGCGGCGGGCCGAGGCGGACGAACTGCTCGCCCTGCATCGCGAGGTTTCCGGGGCTGAACCTGTGGTGTGGGCCGGCCGGATTATTGGCTTCGGCCAATACGAGTACCGCTACGACACTGGTCACAGCGGAATCGCTCCGCCACTGGGTTTCGCGTCGAACTCAACGAAACACACCATCTACCTGAGTACCGGATTTGCCGAGCGTTGGACTGATCTACTCGAGCAACTAGGCAAGCATCAAGCCAGCAAAGCCTGCCTGTATGTCACGCGGCTCAGCAATGTGGATCACGGCGTGCTGCGCCAGTTGCTTGAGCGCTCACTCGCCGAAACCCTCGAACAATACGGCGCTTAGCGTCACGCAGCACAGTCTGGTGCGATGATGCTGCGCCATTGGGTCACAATCAGCACCTCAGAAAGTTGCGCCAAACGATTCGCCGCGCCCAACGTGAGGGAACCGTCGACCACCTCAACATGGCGAGCACGTCTTCCATCGCGTTGAGCGATCGACCCAAACGGCAACTGCTTCAGCAAAACCGTTTCGCCCCACACGTGAGAGCCGACTCGGATCTGTGCTGTCGATTCATCAAGTGCCACGAGGCCCACATCCAGACTCCGGTGCGCGACGCCGCCGCTGCCGTCATCGTGCGGAAGCCCGCGTATTTGCAGGTTGGCCCGCGAGGTCAGGTAGACATGCCCATCACCGAACTGGTCCGCAATTTCAGCAACTTGGCCTAGCGATGCGGAAGGCACTCCTCCGCCAACAAGCCAGAATCGAAGCAGCGCCTCGTCCTTGGCAATCCACGGTCTCAGCAAGCCAGGATCGCGATCAACAAATGTGCGTTTCAAGGGGCCGATCTTCCCAAGCGAGGGGGTCAGGGGCTGCCCGATTCAGCGGTGGAAGATGGTGGCGGCCGGAGTGGCGCGAGTGAGCGCGTCCCACGCGAGGATCGCGGTGCCTGCCGTCCACGTGGAGGACTCAAGCGGCCAACGCTCGTCCAACTCGTATTCGAGCCCGGTCCACCACGTGCCGTCTTCGTCGCGCAGGTGCTGGATATCAGCGAATGCGGCCCGCGCCTCAGCGCCGCGGCCCAAAGCCTCCAGCGCCAGCACAAACTCGCAGGTTTCGCCGCCCGTCACCCACGTATTGACCGTCACGCAACGAATGCCCTTGCCCGGAACCACGAACTCATCCCACCGCTCGGCAAGGCGCTCCTGCGCTACGTCCCCGCTCAAAATTCCGCACAAAATCGGGTAATACCAGTCCATCGAGAAGCGCTCTTTCGGCGCAAACAGTTCTGGCTTATCGCAAATGGCTTGCTCTATCACGAGCGCCGCATCCAGCCAATGATCACGTTCGTGACCCCAGCGTTGCGCAAGATCGTAGCCGCGACGCAGACTCATGGCGATGCTCGAACTGGAGGTCAACAACACTTCGTCAGCTAGATTGCCTTTGTCGTTGCGTGCCCAGGGAACCAAGCCCACCTCGGTGCGCATTGCCAGCACGCATTCGAGAGCCGCATCCACCGTCGGCCACAGGTGCTCGACATCCAAACCCAGCCGCGCCGCATGTTCCACGCCCGTCGCAATGTAGGCGGTGTAGTTCGCGTCGGTGCCCGCGTCGTCGATCCGGTCGCCCTCGTGTGGCCAATACTTGATCGCCCACGAACCGTCCGGACGCTGAGCATCACGCAACCAGTCGTAGGCCCGAACTGCCTCGGCTCCAAAGCCGGCCGCTGCCAAACCCATCGCGGCCTGCGTGTGATCCCACGGGTCGAGATGCCCGCCATCGAACCACGGGATTGCGCCGTTGGCTTCCTGCACGCTGGCGATCCAGCGAGCAGTCGAATTAACTTGCTCAGCAGTTAACACGCGAACTCAGAACGGCTTGCGGAAATACAAGGCGACGCTCTTGCCGATCAACGGGTTGAGTGCCTTCTCGCTCCAGCGCGTCAACTTGGGGGCCTTCATCATGTCCCACACCAATAATTGGTGATAGGCCTTAACCGCCGGGTTTTGATCCTGCTCCACACCCACCGCACATTTGAGCCACCAGAACGGCGAATGCAGCGCATGGGCGTGATGCTTGTGAGTGAACTCGAGCCCAGCGTCTTCGAGTTTGGCTTGCAGCTCGTCGGCCTTGTAGATGCGGATGTGTCCGCCCTCGTTGGCGTGGTACTCGTCCGACAACGCCCAACACACCCACTCCGGGAACCATGCGGGAACGGTGACCGCGAGCGTTCCACCCGGCGCCAGAATACGCACGAGTTCACTGATCGCCTGCACGTCTTCAGGGACGTGCTCCAAAATCTCGGAGGCCAACACCACATCAAAGCTGCCGTCCGGATGCGGGATGTCGAGAATGTTGCCCACCTCGACTTGGCCGCGACCACCCGGCGGGATCTCGCCTTCGAGTTCCATCGCACCAAACATGTCGTCGACGGCTTTGAGTTCAACCTCGTCGAGATCGAACGCAATCACATCCGCGCCGCGGCGTAAGGCCTCATAAGAGTGACGGCCAGCACCGGCACCCACGTCGATGAACTTCGTGCCACGACCCACTCGAAGGCGATCAAAATCAACGGTCAACATGGTGAGTGCCTTTCGATGCGGCCGCAGCCCAACGTGCAATTTCTTTTTGGTAAACCTCGACGGTCGAACGAGCGACCGCCACCCAACTGTATTTGTCGAGCGCGCGCTGACGGCCACGCGCCGAATAATCAACCCAGTGGTCAGAGTCGGTGAGGAACCGCTTCATCTCTGTGGCCAGTGCTTCCACATCACGCGGTGTAACGAGTACACCCGCGTCGCCAACTGTTTCGGGCAACGCACCCGCAGCACTCGCCACGAGCGGCGTGCCACACGCCAAACCTTCAACCGCCGGCAGCGAAAACCCTTCATACAGCGACGGGATCGCCATCACTTGGGCCGAGGCGATCAAATCGGCGAGTTCTTCATCGCTAATGCCGCTGTGAACCGTCACGGCACCCGCGAGGTCACCCTTCGCGATACGGCGAACCGTGCGCCCCTCAGGATCGAGGTTCGACACGAGTTGCACGTCAATATCGATCTCGGTGCGTACTTTGGCGGCTGCATCGAGAAAATAACGCAAGCCCTTGAGCGGCTTGTCCGCGCTGGCCACCACCACGATCCGGTTCGGAACACGCTCGCGAGTAGGCGCATACAAATCGGTGTCAACGCCCAACGGCACCACATTGAATTGTTCGTTGCCAAGTTTGAAATCGTCAATCGCGTCTTGCGCCGACACGGTGGAAACACCCAGCAAGGTCGGAATCCGACGCGCAACTCGGGCCTGCATCTTCACGAAGCCGTACCAGCGATACATACTCCATTTGCGGCGCCAATTCGCAGCCGCCAAATCAACTTTGCGGTCGCGGCTAATCGGGTGGTGAATCGTGGCCACGAATGGTTGGCGTTTCAGAATCGACAACAAGCCATATCCGAGACATTGGTTGTCGTGGACGATATCGAAACCCGAAAGATCGAGCCGGCGGGCACGCAGACTGTAGGTGAGTGGCTCGGGGAATCCGGCCGTCGCCATCGTGCCGTATTCGAGCACGTCGATCCAGTCGCGGAACTCGCGCAACTTGGGTGTGCGGAACGGGTCTTCGTCGCGATACAAGTCAAGGCTCGGCACTTTCACGAGCGTGACGTCCGGATGCAGATCTTCGGGGTACGGCTGGCCCGAGAAGATCGTCACCTCATGGCCCAGCGTGGCGAGGCCCGCACTGAGGTGCCGGACGTAGACGCCTTGGCCGCCACTGTGCTGTTTACTGCGGTACGACAGCAGAGCAATACGCACGTTCACTCCGCTCGATCGACAAAAGGCTCTTATCTATTGTGACGGGTCGGCGGTCGCGGCCGTCAGGCAAGTCTTGGTTAAGAACCCCAGAAGTAGTCGGTGTGGATCTTCTTTGCCTTCCGGTACAGCCCGGCACTGATCTCCGCTACGAAATCCGGACGTCCCGAAATGAACGCGTGGCGGGCCGCCAAATCCGGGACGAGTTCACGAATCGTGTCGACCGTTAACTCGTCGATCGGCAATGCATGCACGTCTGGCGCGAGCTCTCGCAAACGCTCCAGATACGGCAATCCTTCTTCCCTCACACCCACGATCACAACAACATCGCGTTCTGGCTCTTGGGCCAGTTGAGAGATGAACGGCGTAACGCCAATGCCTGCACCGATCAACAGGATCGGCCCGCGCTTCGGCCACACGAAACCACCGTGCACCGAGGTGACGCGCGCCCGATCGCCCGGTTGCATGCTGGCAAGAGCACGCTTGTAACTCGATGCGGGTTCGGGATGACGCGTCGCGATTTCTAGCGGTTCGCCCGGCACAGAAACGGGGCTGAAGGCTCGGCGCCGGCCTCGACGGTCTGGCTTGGAATGCGCGATATCGAGTTCTACATATTGGCCGGGGGTAAAGGTGATCGGCCGCTTCAATTCCCACCGGTAGGCAATCGCGTCGCCTTCGATTGCCAGCCGTTCGCGCAGAACAACGACCGCCGACGATTGGCGGGTAGCGAAAGCAATAACCCCCGTCGCGACGAGCGCCCATTCCCAAGCTGAGTCCAGAATGAACCCCGGAACCTCGAACCCGATATATCCGCCGACCGATCCGATGGTGGCGACGGCCGCTGCGACGAAAACGGCAACAACTTGAGGCACGTTTCGAGACGGCAAAGTGAGCGGTTCGGTGAGCATGAATCCCGCAAAGAAGACAATTGGGTAAGCGAAAAATGCGAGCTGGATCGCGTCGAACA
The DNA here is from genome assembly GCA_937873005.1 of uncultured Aeromicrobium sp. Taxonomy (GTDB): domain Bacteria; phylum Actinomycetota; class Actinomycetes; order Propionibacteriales; family Nocardioidaceae; genus Aeromicrobium. The sequence continues at coordinate 10,093 of CALMUY010000051.1, forward strand.
CGGTGATGTCGATCCCTACCAGCGTGTTGATATCGATCAAAGCCATGACCGTCCACGTGCCGGCTGCCGCGAGGAAGTACAACCACAATTGTGCTCGGCCCGTGCGCCACAAGACGACCGCTGTCGCCAGCAGCACGGGCCAGAACATTGCTTCACTAGCCACCCACCACGAGGTGCGCGGAAAATCTTCGACGCCCAATCCGGCACCAACAGCGACCGACAACAGCACTCCTGCCGCCACCGGGTTGACGATGTGGCGTCCCCGCCAAGCAATGAGGTATTTGGAAGCTTGGGCTAGTGCGGCGATCAATGCGAGCCACGCGAGACCGTTCGGCGACTGTTGAGGCCAATACAGAAACCACAAGATCAGTCCGGTGATGAGCGCCGACGAGCGTGATGGATACGACCTAAAAACTCGACCCAGCACTAAGGACATCGCTACCGACGTGGCGAGTAGTACCGCAAGCGAGCCAAGCATCGCGCGCGTCGAAAAAACCGACCGGTCCAAACCGCCAAGAAAACTCGCGCCAAACGCCACGAGCACGAGGAAACCCAACGCACCGATCACAACTCTCGGCATTGAGAGTTCTTTGATGGTGGCAAGCATGACTAGCTGAAGAGTTCGCCTGGGAAGTTGTAGGCGTCGGCCCAGAACTTCTGATCGAGCGCGAGCGTCCAGCCCTCGAAACGGCCGAGCGTTTCCACGTCAACGAAGAATGCAGCGGTAGCAAGGCCGTCGGCCATGCCCGGGTCGGGAGCCGCCGCCCACGAGGCAACAACAGACGTTGCTGGCGCGCCCGTGCGCGCGTCGATGATGTGATGCAAGCCGGCACCCCACGTGCGGCGGTTCACGGCCGAGCCCGCCATCGCCCAACCGCTTGGAATTTCGACAACTCCAACCGCAGAGTTCGCGTCCCGCGGGTCTTCCATGGCGATCTTGAGCATCCCGCCTGAACGGTTCACGATGTCTCCACCCGCGTCAACCACACACGGCACGTCGATCAGGTCGGCAACCTTGCCGGCCAGGAAACCCTTACCCACGGCCCCCACGTCTAGTACGACGGGCACTGGCGAATGCAAGATCGAACCTTCGAGCGCGCAATCGGTCCAGTTCGGTGCGGCAACCGCATCGCCTTTGGGTTCAAAACTCAGTTCAGCGTCGTATCCGAGTTGTTCCATCGACCCGCCAACAAGTGGACTCACGGCGCCGACGGTTGCCCCATACAGTTCGTCGTAAATGCCAAGAAGTTCGGCAGCATCTGCACCCAAGTCTGCTGAACCTTCCGAACGCAATTGCGACACCGCCGAGTCAGCACGGAAACGCGACCAGGTCTTGTCGAACTCTTCAATGCGTTGCCACACGGCGAGTTTGGTTTCTTTGCTGATCGACTCAGCCGACTCGATCACCCATTGAGTGCCGATTGCGTCAAACTGCCAACGTGTCGTCATGCTTGTGCCTTTTCAATAATTTTTGCGACGGCTTGATTGAAGCCTTTACTAGTGAGTGATGAACCGGAAACTTTGTCGACGTCCAGTTCGGTAATCGGCTTGCCGACGACTTCGGCCCTGATGCCGCTCGCGAACTTGCCCTGGAACTGAACCGAATTGCCAGTCTCAGCCTTCGGGTCCACCTCGAGCTTCGTGACGATGCCCTTCTCATCGAGAGTTAGAGTCACGCCGATCCCCTGCAACCCGCCTGGCGTTGGGTACTGGCCTGTCGCCCGGTACTCTCCGGCGACAAACGCTGTCTTCGCCCCCGCTTCCTCAGACGGCTTGGCGTTGTCGGCAGTACTGCATGCCGACAGCGCACCGGTAGCGAGGAGTGTGAGCAGAGCAGAGTGCGCGAGCGCGCGAGAAGTGTGCATCAAGTGGTTCCTAGCAGCGGGAATGTTTCATAAAGACTTCTTTCCTCTACCAACCTAGTCGGCAACGGCCCAGTATCCACGTCGCAGGTGCTTGAGGAGGTCAATTTCACAACGTGGACGACTATTCGTTTCTTGTGTAATTCCAGTAATCTGGAGGTTGTGCCTTAGACGATTCATCGCGCCGAGGCTGACACGAAAACGTGACTAACAGGAGTCATCACATGAGCAGGCACTTGCGGATCGCCGTCATTGGCGCTGGACCCGCTGGCGTTTACGCCGCAGATATTCTCACGAAGAATGAGGATCTCGACGTTTCCGTCGACGTGATCGATCGCGATCCCACGCCCTTCGGTCTCATCCGATATGGCGTTGCCCCCGATCACCCGCGCATTAAAGAGATCATCAAGGCGCTCAAGCGCGTCATGTCGAATGAACGCATTCGGTTCTTCGGCAACGTGAACTTCGGTGCCGACCTCAAACTCGAAGAACTCCGCGACTTCTACGACGCCATCATTTTCGCCACCGGCGCACGCCGTGACCGCGAACTCTCCATCCCCGGCATCGACCTTGACGGTTCCTATGGGGCTGCCGACTTCGTTTACTGGTACGACGGCCACCCCGATGTGAGCCGTGAATGGGACTTCCAGCCACATGCTGAATCCGTCGCCGTGCTCGGTGTCGGAAACGTGGGCCTCGACGTGGCTCGCATCTTGGCGAAAACCGCCGAAGAACTTCTTGTCACCGAGATTCCTGAGAACGTCTACGAAGGCTTGAAGAAGAACGCCACCAAAGACGTACACGTTTTCGCGCGTCGCGGACCAGCCCAAGTGAAGTTCACACCCATGGAACTCCGCGAACTGAGTCATTCGCCCAACATCGACGTCATCATTCATCCCGAGGGTTTTGAGTTTGACCACGGCTCGATGGAAGCCATCCAGAAGGCGAAGAGCCAGAAGCTTGTTGTTGACGTGCTACAGAACTACTTGGCCAAAGAGCCCAGCGGTGCAGCACATCGCATTCACATTCACTTCTGCCAGAACCCAGTCGAGATTCTGGGCGAAGACGGCAAAGTCGTCGGTCTGCGCACCGAAATCACTGAACTCGACGGCACCGGCAACGTGCGCGGAACAGGCGAATTCAAAGACTGGCCGCTGCAGGCCGTCTATCGCGCGATCGGCTACTACTCCGACCCACTCGCCGGCCTTCCGTTCGATGCGGCCGCCGGCGTTGTTCCCAACGACGGTGGACACGCGATCGACCTCGACGGTTCACCGATCCCTGGCGTGTATGTCACCGGCTGGATCAAGCGCGGACCCGTAGGCCTGATCGGTCACACCAAGTCCGATGCTGCGCAGACTATCGCGATGCTCGTCGAAGACATCGACTCGCTGACGCCTCCCACGCATTCAGAAGATTCCGCTTTCGAGAAGCATCTGGAAGAACGCGGAATCGAGTTCACGACGTGGGCAGGCTGGGAAACACTCGACGCCCATGAAGTGGCTTTGGGCGAAGCGCATCCACACGAACGCGAACGCGTCAAGGTTGTTGACCGTCAAGAAATGGTCGACATCAGTCGCGGAAACGCTTAAATTCACACAAAGGTGCGGGCTCGGTCATATGACCGGGCCCCTACTTTTTGTTCGACTTGGCTTTCTTCGGATCGAGGATCTCCACTTGCACACGACACGTGGCCTGCGGATCAGCCGGAGTGATCAAACCGAAACGAAAGTCTGTCGACTTCTCTGGCTCAACGGGCCCCACAGTGACGGAGTGCCCAGTACCTTCGCCTGAACCGAGGAACACCGTAACTCGATAGGTGTGGGCTTGAGTTTCCTTGTTGGTGATTTCGCCCCCGGCGATCCACTGGCCTCCGCTGGCTGCCCGACATGTGAACGAGGTGAGCACGTCGGTCGCGATGTTCTCACTCACGTCGGCGGTTTTTTGACTCGCCTTCGGTGTCGGGGAGTCATCGTTTGCCGACTTGTCTCCATCACCCGAACACCCGGCGAGCAAACTTGCAGCGACGAGCAGTGTGGCGAGGGTTCGTTTCATGGGTTCATTCCATCACGTTACGCAGGTGAATTGGGGGCGGCGTGCCACACGTCAAAAGCGCCAACATGCGCAGCCAAAGGGCTCACTTCAACTCGAGATCGACAAAGACCGGCAAGTGGTCCGAAGCCAGCGACGACACCACGCGAGGGTTTGAACCGTCCACCGCGGGCGAAAGGAAAAGGTGGTCGATTTCTTCGGCGGGATCATCGGCCGACCAGGTGTAGGCGGGCCGGTTCGAGATGAACGCGTCGGTGAAACCAGTCGCAATCAACGCGTTCCAGGCCTTACCCCTGGGCAGCGTGTTGAGGTCTCCGCCCATCACAACAAGCCCAGCCTGTTGACGCATGATGGAGGCCAACGCTTGGGCTTGACCGTAGGTGTCGTTCGTCCCTTTGGGTCCGGTTTGCAGGTGCGTTGAAATCACGGTGATTGGCTTCCCGTTGATCTGAGTTGAACCCACGAGTGCCTGCGCACCCGTCACGGCACCGAACGGCGCGAATGGGTAATTGGATGCGTTCGTGATCGGCGCCCGACTCAATATCGCGTCGCCCCAGACGGGGTCTGCGGCCGGCGCAAACGCGGAATGCATCCCCAGCATGCTCGCCAGAATCCTCAGTTGGTCTTGACCACCGTTGAGCAACCACCCGCGATCGACTTCGCTCAGCAAGATGACGTCAGCGTTTTCGTGCGCCAACAAGTCCGCCACTGCTGCGGCCTCAAACCGACCGCTCATTCCATAACCCATCCGCACGTTGTAGGCCACGATTCGAGCAGTGTCGTCTGGGTCGGTCGCGGCAACTGGCCGTAGTGTGAGCGATGGACCGAATGCGGCCGCGAGCAGCATCGCGATCGCTGCCAACCCAAAAGCAATCGCGCTGCGCCGCGAAAACTCGTAGTGTCTGACGGGCCGGGCCGCCCGCCATTGCCAGAACGCAATCGAAGCCGCAACCACCACGACGTCGGCGCGGTAGCCCAAGTCGTAGCCCGCGTAATACACGAAGAGCAACACAACCCAGACGATTGCGCCGCTCGCAACGAGTAGCGAGCGACTCTTGTCGCTCGTCTCGGTCTGCGCTGCGCCGACGGACAAGAGATGCACGAGCGCCGGGACGCCGACAATGTAGGCAAGGACTGCGATTGGGGGGATTTGGCCCGCGATTCCGTTCAGCTCAACCTCAACGAGCGCCAACGCGATCAACGAGCCCAGCAGCCCGAACCGCGCCAACCAGAGACTCACGCGTGACGTTGGCAAAGCCAACACCCCCACGCCAAGAACGAGTCCGAGTGCGAGCGCGATCAGGCCCCACGAAGGCGACGTAGTTGACGCTCGACCAGCGTTGGCAAGATAGACGCCCGCGAAGAGGAGCATCGGGAAGATGGCAATCGCTTGTTGCTTGGATCCCGCGACCGGCGTCGGCTCTTCACCACGTCGCATCCAAAACCAGGCAAACGTAGCAAGCCCGACCGAGGCGATCAGTTCGATGTTCCCCCACACGTCGCGTCGCCAGACGGCCCCAAACGTACCGAGAGCAGCGTGCGTTCCGACCGCTAGCACGAGCCCGATGGCAAAACTCGGCGCGACAATTCGCGACTCACGGCCTAAGACGAGGCTCAACCACGCGATACCGGCAATTACGCCGATCGAAGCGAGCCACAACTGCGCCGGACCGCCGTCAGTCATTTGCAGGATGACTCGCGACATGAGCAGCACGAACAGCAAAGCGATCTCGAGCCAGTAGGCAGACCGCGTGATCCACAAAATCAGCAGTGGGAGCACGCCGCAAGCGAGTGCAAACGCGCCAATCAGTTCTGCCGGCGTTTCGGCTGCACGACCAAAGATCGTGATGAGCGACGGAGTCCACATCCGAACAACGTCGAGAAAAACCCACAAAACACCCGCAACAAGAACGATCCTGCGTGTCATAGGCACTCCTTTAGCGGGGCAATTCACTACCTTCGGCAGCGTATCCCGTTTTGGCGAGAAGAGCGCGCGACAACGGCCTATTCTTCGGCTGAAAAACTCGGGAGTGAGGGGTCGAGATATCCATCGGCCCAAGCCACCCGGCCGTAGTCAAGCTTTGACTTAACTTGAACGCCGATCGTTGCGTACTTTTTCTTTACTCGGTCGAGATACTGTTTGGCCGTTTCGCGGCTTACGTTCATCGCTTCACCAACCTGCTCTATCGACAGGCCCGATGCATACATCACTAAGGCACGCTCTTCTTGCACACTCAGTCGCGGACGCTCCGGATCGCCTGCGATGACCGCCGCGAGATCTGGCGTCATCCAGGTTTCGCCCGCCAACACAGCCTCGATCGCGGCGAGGATGTCGCCTTCTCCGTCGTGTTTGCCGACGATCCCAGAAACCCCCGCTTGAATAACGTCACGAACGAGCGCTGGCGAGGCGAGCGCGGACAGCACCAGAATTTTGAGTCCGGCCTTAACGAGTCCCTCAACAATTGCCGGGCTCACACTTGGCTGGCGATCAACCATAAGATCCAACAGAAGTAGCTGGGGGCGCTCATTTTGGGGAACGCGTCGCGTCCACTCAAGGAATTCGGGAGTTGAAGCTCCGCTGAAAACCACGCGGTATTTACCATCACGGGTCACGAGTTCTTCAACGCGCGCACGTTGGAGAACGTGGTCCTCAACAATGGCAATCTGGTTCACGAACGGCGTGCGATCGGCCACGCGTGAACCCCCTTTCGAATGTGCACTCCGCGAGATCATGCGTTCGCGTGCGCAGCAACCTCGTCATTCCGAGTGTATGTCAGTTCTAACACGTCAAGGTCACCAAGCCGAAAATGATTCGCGGTCGGCCCCAAAGCCCCGTGATCCTGTAACGAGGCACCCGTCATCGTGAGGTGCACGCCATCAGCGACGTCGAATACTGAGACCGTCAATTTCTCTCCAGCCTGCGCTGTTTCCACATTCACTTTCACTACCGAGCCGATGGCCTCTGCCGTCGCTTTATCGGGAGCATCGACTGCGCCGAGCCGAAGATCTAGGTCAACACCTTGAGCACGTGCGGTGCGCAGAACGGGCATCATTTCACTGCCGAGAAAGGTCAGTCTCGGACTGATGGAGACCAACTGTCTCAAATACTTTTCTTCTCGCGCGCAAGCTGCTCGAGTTTCAGGCGCATCAATTGGGAGCTCTCCGGCTTCGATGCGTCTCATGAGTTCGATTGCCGATTCGAGCCCGGCGTCCACCCACCTCCGGAAACTCTCTTGAACATTCTTCGCGAAATCCTCGCGAGCTTGATCACGAATTCTGACCTGATCATTTACGGCTTCTTGTGCACTGACGCGCGCCGCAAGGCTTTGAAACAGGACCCAGCCGAGTGAGAACATTCCGCCAGTGAAACCCGCAATAAAGATCATGGTTGGCGAGTATTCGTTTGGCACGTAAACACCCGACATCATCGTCGCAACGACAGCAAGCCAAGCACCAGCCGCCGTCCAAACGTATGCCCGATGCACTTGACTCGCGACGAGCAACACGAAGGGGCCTGTGGGTGCGAGCGCTTGCCAATGAGCACCGCCCAACACACCAAAGCCATTGGCCGCGGCCGACAAATAGAAGACCACAAGAACGCAAACGATCAAGAAAACGGCAGCGAAATGGCGTGAGTTTGCAAAAAACGCGAAGATCGATACGGCCACAGCAACCGACATGACACTGAGCATCGGCACCAATGCGTTTCCTGCGTTGGTTGCGCCAGCAATCATGAGCAACAGGCCCACGACCGTGACACCTGCGCCCCATGTGATGCCTGCGCTGGTTCGAAATGCCGACATGGTCGGCGCAATGAACTCCAGAATGTTCGACTTGGGTTCGGGGCGCGATTTGGGTATTTCAATTGTGACAGTGGTACCGGCACCTAACTCACTCGTGATTTCAGCCCTAAAGCCATAATCTCTCGCGCGATCGAGAATCGAATGCTGGATTCCTCGACCAATCGCCGCCAGTGAGTCCAACCCGATCCCGTCGTCATGGACTTCGAACCTCACCGTCTGACTATCGCGCGTGACCTTAACTTGTATGTTCGACGACTCGGCGTGTTTGAACGCGTTCACCAACGCTTCGCGCACTATTTATCGCGGCCGCACCTCGAGGATCGTCGAGTTCACGGTCTATCGCGGCAAGTTCGGCACGGTCTACTCCCAGCCAAGCAATGTTCGAGCCAGAAAAGTCGTAAATCCCGACGAGAGAATCGGTGGTTGAAACCGGGTTGGCCGCGGTGAGGTCGGCAAGCAGTTCAATGTCGCGTCGGCATTGAACTCGAACAACAGCCGAATCGTTCACCCAGATGGCAGTGGTAGCGATCGCGCCAAGTGTGTTGATCGCGGTGTCGTGCAAGAGACGCGCTTCTTCGGCTACCCGCGATCGCGATTCACCCGCGAGCGCATCCTTCACGTGGGTCAGCTCAAGGACTGCAGATTCACGATCGACGTTTGCCGCCAAAGTAAGCAGGATGCCGATTCCTAGACGAACGGCGAGCAGTATGCTCACCTGCGTGATTGTGTATCCGACAACAAACTGAAGCCCCCATTGTGGCAATGCGGTCAACAACACGACCGCACCAAACGCCGTAAGCAGTGCCCCCCACGCAAAGACACGTCGTCGCAAAACGAGCGCTACCAGAAGTGCAGGAACTAAGTTCACTTGCCAACATGCTGCAAATACCGTTGCTGAAACAAAATCGCCTGAGACAACAAAGCTGGCCGACCCCAGGCTCATCATTCCAACCGGAACAGTCCACGCGAATGCTCTTGATCGGATTGCCAGTATCGCACCGATTCCAACCGCAACTTGGCCCAGAATGAGGTCCCACTCAGTTCGGCCAAGATCCATATAAATGACTATCGCCATGAAGAACTGCCACCCCACAGCACCCAAGAGCATGACGATCTGGAGGGATCTGACAAGCGATCGGGACGACCAGCCGCGGATGAGCACCGCGTGCCCCTCCGCAGACTGAATCCCTAGAAGCCCCGCGATTGACGTCAACATACGTTTCCACATTGTAGTTTCAGGTCTTTCGCATTGTTAGTTGCCGAAATGCGCACTCGAAGATGCACCACAGAAAGAGAACGGTGGGAGCGCACGCATTAGCGCACACTCCCACCGCATCTTGGTTTCTCTCAGATATTGCGTGCAACGTTGCGGGATGCAACGAACGCAGCGCCAGCCGCCATGAGCGCGAGAATTCCCGCGATCACACCACCGAGGATGCCGCCCGGCATTCCCGTGGCGTCGAGCTTCTGATCGTCACCGGCATCGCTTCCGTTACCGTCGCCGTCTCCGTCACCGTTGCCGTCTCCGTTATCTCCGGGGCCAGCATTGCTACCGCAAGTAGCAGTCGTGAATGCCGTCTCTCCACTGGAAATACCGCCAACAACTTGCGTCACGGTGTATCCGGTTTCACACTGAAGGCCAGACACTGTCCATTCACCGTTCGGTGCAACTTCCACACTGGCAACTTCTTCATCCGATTCGTCCCGTACCACGACGTTGGCGCCTGGAGTTCCGGTTCCACTTGCAGTGTCCTCGGTGACTTCACCAACAGATGGTGCCGCTGGAACTTGGCTTGGCGCGTCTGGGTCAAGTGCCGAGTACTGCGACGTGTTTCCGTTGGCATCCACCGTCTGGAGACGAATGAATCCGTTGGTCTGGGTTGCTGGGATCGAGACCGATTCACCAGCGTTCACGTCGGTGATCGCACCGAGGTAAACCTCAGCGTTGTCGGCGGCCGTCCAGTAAACATGCAAGGTAACGGGACCGACAGCGGCATTGTTACCAATCAAGGGAGCCGGCTGAACTGCGGTGAATGTCGCATTCGTACCATCCAACGCCACATTCTCAGCGCGGAACGTCTGGACCGTGTTGTTGCTCAACGAGTCGTGTACGTTCCAGAGGAACCAGAAAGCAGAGTGCTCGACATCCGTCGTAACTCCACCACGAGTGTGCGGCCCGAAGGTATTACCAGTGACGAGAAGCTTGCCACGCGCGTTGTTCACGATTGGGGCCTGCGAACGGTCTTTACCGCCGAAGCCTTCAATGTGGTTGTTGGTGATTTGCCAGCCGATCGTGTCGGTTGCAGTAGCCGCTTGTGCTTCGTTCCAGATGGCCCAATGGTTGTCCACGTGATCCGGCAAACCGGGAGCACCCGAGATGTCCTGCTGCATGTTGTTATTGCGCACACGGTTACCTGTGCCATTGGCGTAGATACCAATCGCAGCGCGGCTCACGCTAGCGGTGAGATTGAAAATGTCGTTGTCTTCGATGACAACATTTTCGGCGCTCGTGCCTTCAACCCGAATCGTGTCATGAGCCCAGATCCGATCGAACTCATTGTTCGCGACCGTGATGTTCTCTGAAACGTTGCCCAAATGCAGTGCAGCGAATGCGGGATCATTAACGTTGCTGAACGTGTTGTTGACGAAGGTCGCGTTGCGGACCGTACCGCCAAATTTCACGGCCTGCGCTTGGTCGATCGTGTTGTCTTCAAACGTAAGACCGTTCCACGTCCCTGTGTTGTTTCCGATCACTCGGCTGATGTTGCCCGCATCATAACCAGGCAGGTTATTTCCCGTACCGGTGAATTCGGAGTTAACAATGCGCGTGTTCGTGAGGTTCTGGCCACTACCTTCGAAGAAGAGTCCGTTCTGGCCAGGCGATAGGAACTGCGAATTCGTGAACTGGAGTCCAGTCACCGTGATGTTCGGGTTCATCCAGAAGCCATGAGTTGGCGAAGTTTCAGACGAAGCGCCTAAGACAGAATTGTCAACAACAAAGCCGTTAACCGTTGCGCCGTCTTCGATGTCAATATGTGCCCAGGCGTGAACGCCAGCACTGCGGACCGCGTTGAAGCGAATGTTCGAGACCGTGGCGGCAGTGTCAACTGCGTAGTTGGCCCAGTACATGCTGTGTGATGTAACGCGGTTAAGCGTGACATCGCTCGCACCATCAAGGAAAGCGACACCAATTTCACCCCAAACCGTGTCGGTATCCGAGAGGTTAACGTCATTGATGTCGACGTTAGAGCCACCGACGGCGATGCCTGCCTCTGCTGCACGGAAGGTCGTGAGGTTTTCAAGAACCACATCGTCAGACTTGACGTAGAAACCTGCAGTTGCGTGCCAGTCTTGACCGTCGATACCGTCGAGGTTCGTGAAGTCGATGGAAACAGGAACATCGGAGTCGACGAGGAAACGCGCGCCGTTTTGCCCGATAGCACCGTTGAGGTTGCCTGCCGGGTTGCCGACACGAGAGGTGTACATGCTGTTCACGTCGCCACCCGTGGTGACGATCTTGCCCGTTCCTGAAAGGGCAGAAGCAAACGTGATCTCCACGCCGTCGGGGTTGGTCGAAGCGTTGGCAATTTCAAGCGCTCCGCGCAGGGTACAGTTCCCTGCGCCTGTCGTTGCTTCGCAAACGCCTGCGACTGCGTTACCCGCGAGGCCAAGGCTCGTGACGGTAATTGCGTCCGGAGCGGCCATTGCTGTTGGCATGCCTACGAAGAACGACGTGCCGACAATCGCTGCTGCACTCGCGAGTGCGGCAGCACGACGTCCTCGTGCATTCTGAACTCGTTGTTTCACCATGTGATTTCCCAAAACATTAATGCGGCGTGACCCCCCGAGATTTCACGAAGGTCACGACACTGTGTCAATTTGAACGTTGCCCGAGCGCGAGCGAACATCGCACGCGTGCAGTCTCAGTCAAAACGATCTCCAGCACATTCCAAGAATCCAAACGGCGCATTCGGCACAAATGACCCCCACATGGAGGTCTTGACAAGTCTGGTATCGATCTTCTCCTGAACATTGCGGGCCCTACGTACTTGCGCTTCGTTAGGTCTGCGCAAGAATGGGCGTGAGGTGAGTCACATAAACAGAGGAGACTTCATGATCGTCCAGATGACGGTTCGACACTTTCTGGAACGGGCGAGTTTGGTGTATCCCGATCGAATCGCGGTGATCGACGAACCCGATCAGCCGGCGCAACCGTGGGAACCGATCACGTATCGCCAGATGGCAGCAAAGGCACGTTCGCAGGCCGCGACTCTTGATGAACTCGGCATCGAAGTGGGTGCCCGGGTCGCCATCATGACGCAGAACTCGGCGCGCCAGCTCGTCTCTTTCTTTGGCGTCTCGGGTTGGGGTCGCGTGTTGGTACCGATCAACTTCCGACTCGCACCTGCCGAAGTGAAATACATCGTGGAGCATTCGGGGGCCGAGGTGCTCATGCTCGACCCCGAACTCGCGCACATGGCCGAACACGTTGACTGCAAGCACGTCTTCATCTTGGGCGAAGATGACGACAAGATCTGGGCTAGCACGGCCGCCCCGCGCGAATGGGAAGCCGACGAGAACGCGACCGCGACGATCAACTACACCTCCGGCACGACTGCGCGCCCCAAAGGCGTTCAGATGACGCATCGAAACTTGTGGATGAACGCAGTCGTATTCGGTTGGCATTCTGGCGTCAACGACAACGACGTCTACCTGCACACGCTGCCCCAGTTCCATTGCAACTCGTGGGGGCAGGTGTACACCGCAACCGGAATGGGCGCCAAGCACGTCATATTGCGCCAGGTCGACGGAGCCGAAATTCTGCGCCGCATCCAAGAACACGGGGTCACCTACTTGTGTGGTGCGCCCGCCGTCATTGCGATGGTGCTCGAAGCTGCAAAAGACTGGGACGGCGACATCCCTGGCGCAGGAAATCTGCGATGCATCATCGCGGGGGCGCCACCACCGACGAGAACGATCATGCGCGTACGTGAAGAACTCGGTTGGGAGTTTATTCAGATTTACGGGCTCACCGAGACCGCTCCGGTGATCACCATCAACCGGATGCGCACCGAATGGGAAGAGTTTGATCCTGAAGAGCAAGCCCGCTTGTTGGGTCGGGCGGGTACGCCAGTGATCGGCACGTCGTTCCATATCGACGACGAAGGTGAAATCCTCGTTCAATCGAACACGGTGCTCGCGTCCTACTGGGAAAACCCCGAAGCAAGCGCCCAAGCCCTCGCGGACGGCTGGTTCCACACCGGTGATGGCGGAACCTTCGAAGATGGTTATCTCACCATCGCCGACCGCAAGAAGGACGTCATCGTGACCGGTGGCGAGAACGTCTCCTCGATCGAAGTCGAAGACGCCCTGTCACTGCATCCAGCGGTGCGAGAGGTGGCCGTGATCGGTGTGCCCGATGACAAGTGGGGTGAACTCGTCACCGCGCTCGTCGTCGTAGACGGCGACGTGACAGGTGACGAACTCATCACTCACACTCGCACGCTGTTGGCGGGATACAAATGCCCGAAGAGAATCGAGTTCCGCGACGAACTTGCACGCACCGCAACCGGAAAGTTGCAGAAGTTCAAACTGCGTGAAGAGTTCTGGCAAGGGCGCGACCGACTCGTCAACTGAGTCGGCTCTTCAGCCGGGTCGGCGCCTAGCGAGCCGAGTGAGCTAGAACTGGCGGCGTTTGTTGGCTCGCCACACCATCACTTGCTGTGCCGGCAAGAGTGCCGGCAAGTTTTGTGGCGCAGAGGCGAGCAGTAGTTCGTTCTCGAGGTGCGCCACGCGCGCCTTCAACTGAGTGACTTGCTTTTCTAGTTCGATCACGCGCTTAACCCCTTCGAGACCAAGTCCCTCGGCAGTCAGCTGCGTGACCATTTGAAGCAGTTCGATGTCACGCACGGAGTAGCGGCGGCCGCCGCCTGCCGTTCGCCCAGCCGACACAATGCCCATCCGGTCGTAAGTGCGCAAGGTTTGTGGGTGCAAGCCCGAAAGTTCAGCAGCGATACTGATGACGAAGACTTTCGCTTCGGGGCCCGGTGGCACGAACTCACTCATGACGTCACCTCACTTTCGCGAACAACGCGGCGCGCGGATCGTCGTCTCCGCGAGCGTCGCGCATGGCTTCGATTGCGGCCCTTTCTGCTTCGGTGAGCGTGTTCGGAACCACAACCTCGGTTGTCACGAGCATATCCGCAGAATCCGTTGTTCCGGCTTTTCCGCGAACTCGGAAAGTGCGGCCCGTCGGGGTTCCGGCTGGAATCTTGAGCGTGACCGTCGAACCGCTGAGTGTGGGCACGTGGATCTGAGTGCCCAGAGCCGCTTCATCGAAGGTGATCGGGACGGTGAGCGTGAGGCTGTTGCCCTTCCGTCCGAACACTGCGTGGTCGCCCACGTGAACGAGCACATAGAGGTCGCCGACGGGGCCGCCGTTCGCGCCAGGACTACCTTTGCCCCGCAAGCGGATGCGTTGCCCATCTTTGACGCCGGCAGGGATCTTGACTGAAATAGACCGCGTCGAGGGGGCGCGGCCCGAGGCGTGGCACGTTGGGCACGGCGACTCCACGATGAGTCCCCGCCCGCGACACGCAGTGCACGGTTCAGTCATGGCAAACACACCACCGCTGGTACCGGTTTGCATGCCGCTGCCGTGGCAGTTTGCGCATGTTTTCGGAACGGTCCCTGGCTTTGCGCCCGTGCCGTGACAGGTACGGCAGGGTTCGTCCGAACTCAACCGAATCGGCAGGGTCACCCCATTGATCGACTGTTCAAACGAAATCGTCGCTGAGGTTTCGAGATCGTCTCCGCGGCGCGGTTGTGGTCGACGCCGACCCGCGCTACGTCCGCCTTGGCCAAACAGTCCACCCAGCAAGTCGTTGAAGTCAAAATCGACTCCACCGGGAGCACCACCTTGGAATCCACCTTTGAACTGGCCGAACAAGGTGCGCTGTTCGTCGTATTGCTTGCGCTTTTCCTCGTTCCCCACGACGCCGTAGGCTTCGGACACTTCTTTGAAGCGTTCTTCGGCTTGCTTGTTGCCGGGGTTCGAGTCGGGATGGTTGTCTCGTGCGAGTTTGCGATATGCCTTCTTGATTTCCTCGGGCTTCGCATCCTTTTTGACGCCAAGGATCTGATAAAAGTCCTTGCTCGCCCAATCTGACGGGGTACTCATGGCTTTCTCAACTCCTTAGGTCAATGAATGGATTATTCGGCCGAATCGGCTGACTCAGCAGCTTCGGGCGCTGCTGCTTGGACTGGCTCGCTCGGCGCTGAGTCACTTGCGGGATCAACAACGATGACGGTTGCCGGACGCAAGACCCGCTCGCCTACCTTGAAGCCTTGGCGCAGCACTTGCGCCAAACTCGTCACGGTAACGTCCGCTGACTCGCCCGCATGGGAAATCGCTTCGTGGAAGTTCGGATCGAATGCTTCGCCAGTTTCACCGAACTGCTCAAGTCCGTGCTTGCCCGTCGCACTACGCAAAGCATCGGCAACGGCCCTAAACCCACCGGAGAGTTCTTCGTGTTGCGCGGCCCGATCGATGTCATCGAGGACGATGAGCAGCGAATCGAGAACCTCATCACGGCCACGCTGTTTCGCGAGGTCTTTCTCGCGGTCTACGCGACGCTTGTAGTTGAGGTATTCAGCTTGCAAACGCTGCAGATCGCCCGTGAGTTCAGCAACCTTGTCGACTTCAGGCGTGGACTCTTCGTTGGCTGCCGAGTCGACGGCGGCCTCCTCCGCTAGGGAGGAGGCGCCGTCCTGACTCGAGACGTCGGTTTCGTCGAAGGGAGTCTCGCTCACTTGTCGTCACCGTTGTCTTCGTCAACGATCTCTGCTTCAACAACGTCGTCGTCGCCGTCGGCGTCACCACCGGCAGCCTCAGCGGCCTGTGCTTCAGCAGCAGCGGCGGCGTACATCGCTTCGCCCATCTTGGAACTCGATGCACCGAGCTTCTGGACTGCGGCCTCGATGACGTCGAGGTCGTCGCCCTTGAGCGCTTCGTTGAGTTCCTCGAGGTCAGCCTGAACCTCAGTCTTGACGTCGTCGCCGATTGTTTCGCCGTTGTCAGCGAGGAACTTCTCGGTGCTGTGTGCGAGCGCTTCGGCTTGGTTGCGAGTCTCGACCGCTTCGCGACGCTTCTTGTCTTCTTCGGCGTATTGTTCAGCGTCCTTGACCATCTTGTCGATGTCGTCCTTCGACAACGCCGAACCACCCGTGATCGTCATCGACTGTTCCTTGCCTGTGCCGCGATCCTTCGCCGACACGTTGACGATGCCGTTTGCGTCGATATCGAACGTGACCTCGATCTGTGGAACGCCGCGGGGCGCCGGGGGCAGACCCGTGAGTTCGAAGGTGGCGAGCAACTGGTTGCCGGCCGCCATTTCACGCTCACCCTGGTACACCTGAATCTGCACGGACGGCTGGTTGTCGTCAGCAGTCGTGAACACTTCAGAGCGCTTGGTTGGGATCGTGGTGTTGCGTTCGATGAGCTTGGTCATCACGCCGCCCTTGGTTTCGATACCGAGGCTGAGCGGTGTGACGTCGAGGAGCAAAACGTCCTTGACTTCGCCCTTGAGTACGCCAGCCTGGAGGCTCGCACCGACAGCAACTACTTCGTCTGGGTTGACGCCCTTGTTGGGCTCCTTGCCGCCGGTGAGCGACTTGACGAGTTCGGTGACCGCTGGCATGCGGGTGGATCCACCCACCATGACGACGTGGTCGATCTCGCCGACGCTCATGCCTGCGTCTCGGATGACGTTGTTGAACGGCGCCTTGCAGCGTTCGAGCAAGTCAGAGGTGATCTTCTCGAATTCAGCACGCGTCAACGTCTCGTCGAGGAACTCTGGGTTGCCGTCGATGATCGTGATGTAGGGCAGGTTGATCGAGGTCGAGGACGAGCTCGAGAGTTCGATCTTGGCGCGTTCTGCTGCCTCGCGGATGCGTGGCATAGCCATCTTGTCTTTTGTGAGGTCAACACCCTTGGCTGCTTTGAAGCTGGTGACGAGCCAGTTGACGATCGCGTCGTCCCAGTCGTCGCCACCGAGGTGGTTGTCGCCACTCGTTGCCTTGACTTCGATGACACCGTCACCGATTTCCAGAAGCGAAACGTCGAACGTTCCGCCACCGAGGTCGAAGATGAGGATGGTCTGGTCCTCACCCTTGTCGAGGCCGTATGCGAGCGCCGCTGCGGTGGGCTCGTTGATGATGCGGCTGACGTTGAGGCCCGCGATTTCGCCGGCTTCCTTGGTAGCTTGACGCTGGTGATCGTTGAAGTAGGCCGGGACCGTGATGACGGCGTCGGTCACTTCTTCACCGAGGTA
>CALMUY010000052.1 GCA_937873005.1 uncultured Aeromicrobium sp.
TTGATGTTTCTCGAATTGCTGAGGTTGTTATTCGCGTCGCGTTGCACGCAGCTGACAAAGAAGACTTGATGGGTGAGGCCGGTGCTCATCTGCGTGACTTACTTAGACCCAAGCAGTAGAATTTGGCTTACACCAATACAAACACGGCTTCAGTGGCAAACTTTCTAAACTCATTGCGAGTGCTCTTCTGATAATTTACGTGACCGCCAGCTGACCAAGACGACCCAACATTTTTGGATCCGAAAGGCGGTCACCTCATGTCGATCTCCCACGCACCCGCAGACCTTGATCTAGACACGCTCCGAAAAATGGCGGTGGCCTACGGTGGCTCGCCAAGCCCCGAAGATGATGCGCTCGGAGACCTTGGCGATCTCGTGCCAGCAATCATCTACCTCCGTGTCTCCACAAAAGATCAGGCGACACGAAACGGCCTCGAAGAAGGCCTTTCGATACCGGCCCAGCGAGAAGCTGCCCAGCGAAAGGCTGATCAGCTTGGTGCCGTAATCGTGAAAGAGTTCATTGAGCCCGGTGAATCAGCGAAGACGGTCCGGCGTCGAGCGCTGCAGCAGATGCTTGACTATGTTGCCAATAACCCGGTTCGATACTGCATCATCAACAAGGTTGATCGACTCGCACGCAACCGCCTCGATGACGCGATTATCCATTCCACACTGCGAGCCGCGAACATCAGCCTCGTCTCGGTCACCGAGAACATCGACGAGACCCCCTCTGGCATGCTCATGCACGGCATCCTCGCTTCGATCGCCGAGTTCTATTCTCTCAACCTCGCGCAAGAGGTATTGAAGGGTATGACGCAGAAGGCGTCAATTGGCGGCACTCCGATGATGGCACCGCTTGGATATTTGAATGTACGCACTACCGACGCTCAAGGCCGAGAAGTACGCGATATCGAAGTAGACCGTGAGAGAAGCGAACTGATCCGTTTCGCATTCACTGCATACTCAACTGGAGATTGGTCTCTCTCCACCCTCGCGAAGGCGTTGGAAACCCGCGGGCTCACTTCGCGGCCAACACCAGCCCGCGCCGCAAAGCCGTTGTCAACGACCACGCTTCACAAGATTCTCACGAACCCCTACTACCAGGGCACCGTCGTATTCAGAGGCGTTACCTACGAGGGTGCACATACCCCACTCGTAGATCAGGAAACCTGGCTGCGGGTGCAAATGCATCTCAGCGAGAAAAACAATGTCGGTGAACGACCTCAGAAGTACGACCACTACCTCAAGGGCAGCGTGTATTGCTCATGCGGCGCGAAGCTCATGATCGAGTGCCCACGAGACAAGCAGGGCGAGCGCTACGAATACTTCACCTGTTCTGGCCGCCGCAAGAAGAACGGCTGCACGCGCTCCGCAATAATGATCGACCGGATCGAACGTGAGGTCGAGGCCACATTTGGGCAAAATGGTCTGAGCACAGAAGAAGCAGCCCAGACTCGTGCAGTGCTCGGGAAGGTATTTGACCAGCTCGAAGCAAGCACCGACGACGAACGTAAGCTACTCGTAGGTCAAATCGAGAAGCTTGAAGCCGAACGCCTCAAACTCGTTCAAGCCCACTATGCAGATGCGATCCCGCTCGACCTCATGAAGACTGAGCAGACTCGTATCACTCGGGCTCTTGACGAGGTGAAGCGCCGACTCGATAGTCTCAGTTCAACCTATGCAGAGGCGCGGGACGGACTTGACCAGCTTGCTGATCTCATCACCGATTTGGGTGATCTCTATCGCAAGTGCGAGCCCTCTGCACGCCAAATTTTGGTGCGAGCGGTCGTCAAGAAAATTGTGATCGACGAAGATGAGAACATCAGCTACGAACCGACCAAAGCAGTGAGCACCGCGAAAACCTATGCCACACAACAAAAAAACGCCGATCCGGGGACGACCGAAAGTTCGATCATCGCCGAAACCGGCGTGCATTTGGGAGAAGCTTCGAATTTCTCACATAGGGTGGAGCATAGGAGATTCGAACTCCTGACCTCTTCCATGCCATGGAAGCGCGCTACCAACTGCGCCAATGCCCCGTAGAACTTTGACAAGTTTACCCGTCGCCTTCGCTCAGTCGCACTCAGGGTCAGCGCGACTCAATCAGCCAATTCGCTCGGCGGTGACGCCAAATCGTCATCAGACAAGACCGGCTCAGGCAAGGTGCCCGTGTTCCATTCCACGAGCCGCCATTCAGCCCACTCTTCGTGCGCCCACTCTTCCAAAACAGCCCAATGGCAATTCGACAAACCGCCGAATAGCTTCCATTGCTCAAGCGGAAAACCAAGAAACGCGTTCATCCCGGTACGCAACACCGCGCCGTGCGCCACGATCACGAGCGTCTGCCCTTTGCCGAGCGATGGCAACTCGCTCGTCAGCGCGGCTGCAAACCGCTCCCCCGCCTGTTGATACGTCTCAGCGCCCGGCATGACGTGTTCGTGGCCGTCCACCCACGCTTGCATTTCGTTCGGGAACTGATCCCACGCTTCACGCCAAGTCAAACCCTCGCGCACGCCGAAGTTCAACTCACGAAACCGAGAATCAAGTTCCGGCGTTACTCCGCAAAGTTCGCCCAACTCGGCGGCAGTGGCTGCGGCCCGCTGCAAGTCTGAAGAAATGATTCGGTCAGGTTGCAGCGACGCCAGCCGCGCACCCGCAGCTCTGGCTTGTTGGACGCCGACGTCGTCGAGCGGAATGTCGCTTTGGCCCTGAACTCGACCTGCAACGTTCCAGGCAGTCCGCCCGTGCCGCCACAAAATGACGCGACGATTCACGCCAACTCCAGATCGACCGCCGGACAGTCGCTCCACAAACGTTCAAGACTATAGAAAGCACGCTCTTCTTCGTGCAGGATATGCACGACGATGTCGCCGTAATCCATCAGCACCCAGCGGCCCTCGCGCTCGCCTTCACGGCGAATAGTTTTTGCGCCGATCTCAATCATCTTGCGTTCGATCTCATCCTTCACTGCGCTCATCTGCGGCGCGTTCGATGCCGAACAAACGAGGAAAATATCAGTGATGAAAAGGTGTTCCGAGACGTCGAATGCGACGATCGAGTCCGCTTTCTTTTCGTTCGCTGCCGCGGCAGCAACTCGCGCCAAACGCACAGCGTTGTCAGTGGCAGTCATGGTGTTACTCCAGTTCGATAAAGGTCATATTTGCCGATGTATTGAACGACGCCATCTGGCACCAAGTACCAGACCGGTTCGCCCTGTTCAACGCGAGTGCGGCAATCAGTAGAGCTGATCGCCAACGCCGGAATTTCAATGATAGAAACGCGGTCGCTCGGCAAATCCGCGAGTACGTTCTGATCGAATTCATGGCCCGGCCGAGTACAACCCACGAAGTGCGCCAATTCGAACAGTTCCTCGTGGTCCCGCCAACTCACAATCGACGAGATTGCGTCCGCACCCGAAATGAAAAACAACTCGTCATTCGGAAACTGGGCTTTGAGATCCCGCAAGGTATCGATCGTGTAGGTGGCGCCCTCGCGGTCGATGTCAACGCGGCTAGCACTGAACCGCGGGTTCGCTGCCGTCGCGATCACGGTCATCAGGTAGCGGTGTTCAGCCAGTGACACCTGCCGACCTGACTTTTGCCAAGGCTCGCCAGTTGGCACGAACAGCACTTGGTCAAGGCCGAACCGCGACTGGACTTCGCTCGCAGCCACGAGGTGGCCGTGGTGGATTGGGTCGAAAGTCCCGCCCATCACGCCAATGCGACGGCCTCCCGAACCCATGATCAGCTGTGCTCGCGTCCTCGGCCAAACTGAACGACGACAAGCAAGAGCGCCAAAAGAATGCCCAAGGCAATTCCACCAACCACGATCGGCGGAATGGAGGCACTTTCAGCGGCCGCAGTTTCGGCGGCGAGAATCAGTTCAAACATGGGGCCAATCTACCAGCGCAGAACCCGTCGTGTCAGACGCAACCCGGAGCATTCGGATCCACGACTCCACCGCGGACCTGCCCCGAACCGGTGACGATGTATTTGGTGGTGGTCATTTCTTGCAGACCCATCGGCCCACGTGCGTGCAGTTTCTGGGTAGAAATACCGATTTCAGCACCGAAGCCAAATTCTCCACCGTCGGTAAAACGTGTCGAGGCGTTCACCATGACCGCTGCCGAATCAACCGCAACCGTGAACTTGCGGGCCGCGTCGAGTGACTTGGTCACGATCGCTTCGGTATGGCCCGACGAGTACGTCCTGATATGCGTGACGGCTTCGTCAAGCGAGTCCACCACCACTGCGGCGATGTCAGCCGAGAGGTATTCGGTTTCGTAGTCTTCTTCCGTCGCCGGCACGACGCGCTCGTCGGCTGCCATGAACGCCTTGTCGCCGTGGATCGTCACACCTGCATCGATCAACGCCGAGATCACGATTGGCAAGAATTCGTCGGCAATATCGCGGTGCACGATGAGCGATTCGGCAGAATTGCACACGCTATTGCGATGGGTCTTGGAGTTCATCACGATATTGAGCGCCATCTCCAGGTCAGCGTCAGCGTCTACATACACATGCACGTTGCCAGTGCCGGTTTCGATGACCGGAACAGTCGCGTTCTCAACAACCGCCTGAATAAGGCCCGCTCCCCCGCGCGGAATGACCAAATCAACGAGTCCGCGAGCCGTCATCAAGTCAGTCGATGTTTCTCGCCGTTCGGCCGAGATTGCTTGGATGAGGTCTGCGGGTAAGCCCACACGCGCGATGGCTTCCCGCATCGTCTCGGCGATCACACGATTCGAGTTTTGCGCTGACTTCGAACCGCGCAGGAGCGAAGCACTACCGGCTTTAAGACAAATCGCTGCCGCGTCGGCGGTCACGTTGGGTCGGCCTTCATAGATCATGCCGATGACGCCCATCGGGACACGAAGTTGTTGAAGTTGCAGCCCGTTAGGCAATGTTGAGCCGCGTACGACTTCGCCGATGGGGTCGGGCAGATTCGCCACATCACGCACGCCTTGAGCAAAGTCAGCAACCCGCGACTCGTCGAGTTTGAGTCGGTCAATCATGTGTCCCGGAGTTCCTTCAGCAACCGCCGCAGCGACGTCGGCGGCGTTCGCGGCGAGGATCTGCGACGTCGCCGCAACGAGAGCGTCCGCCATTGCCAACAAGGCTGCGTCTTTGGTGGCGCGCGTTGCCTGCGCCAATATGAGGGACGCTTCGCGGGCGCGGGCGGCTGCTTGGGCTACTTCGTTGCTCATAGGGCCCAGTCTAAGTCCGGGCTACTTTGCACTCCGATGCTTGGCTACGCCCTGTTCAGGAAAGGACGATGAGATCGTCGCGATGCACGACTTCGCGCTCGTATTCAGCGCCGAACTCTTCAGCCAAATCGTGCGTGTTGCGGCCCAACAAGTCCGGCAGTTCTTCACTGTCGTAGCTGACCATTCCGCGCGCGATAGCGGTGCCGTCCGGTGCAACCAAGTCCACCGGATCACCCGAAGAGAAAGCACCTGTGACGTGCGTGATCCCCGCTGGCAAAAGCGAGGCGTGACGTTGCGTGATCGCGCGCACTGCGCCCTCGTCCAGATGCAACTCACCACGCGTCTTGCTTGCATGCGCGAGCCACAACAACCGCACGGGACGTCGCCGTCCCGTGGTTTCGAATCTGGTGCCAACCTCGTCACCGCGCACTGCTGCCAGGGCGTTGGCCGCCGAGGTCAGCACGACAGGAATCCCTGCATCTGTCGCGATCTTGGCTGCCTCGACCTTCGTGACCATTCCGCCGGTACCGACATTGCTACCAACGCGCGAAATGTCGACGTGGTCGAGTGAATCTTCTGCACGCACAACCGGAATAAGTTTCGCGCCAGGCATGGATGGGTGGCCGTCGTACAGCCCGTCCACGTCAGACAGCAGGACGAGCTTGTCGGCATGGATCACGTGCGCCACGAGCGCAGCTAAGCGGTCGTTGTCGCCAAACCGAATTTCGGATGTTGCGACCGTGTCGTTTTCGTTCACGATCGGTACAACACCGAGTTCAGCCAACTTGTTAAGCGTCTGGCGTGCATTACGGTAGTGAGTTCGGCGCGTCAAATCATCAACGGTCAAGAGGACTTGCCCCACCATGAGTCCGCTGGCCGCGAATTGTTCACCGTAAGCCGCAATCAAAGCCCCTTGGCCAACGCTCGCAGCGGCCTGTTGACTCGCCAAATCGGCGGGACGTCCGTCGAACCCCCACGGGCCGATGCCCGCCGCAATGGCGCCAGACGAGACAAGGACTAATTCATCGCCACGCGCGCGTGCGGCAACCACCGCCGTGACTATTTCGTCGACTCGATCGGGGTCGAGATGGCCTGTGGGAGTGGTGAGCGAAGACGAACCAACCTTGACCACAATGCGTGCCATCAGCGGTCGCTCCCTTCGCCTTCACTCTCATCTTCTGCAACGGGTTCGCCGTCGTAGTTTTCGTCAGCGTCCCACATCTCAACGACTTCAACGCCGTTGTCATCAAAGTCGTCGTCCGTGTCGTCTTCGCCATCGCCATCGAACGGAACGATGTCTTCGAACTTGACGCCCGCCGCAATCGCAGCCTGGTTCTCTGCTTCCCAAGCGCGTTTTGCCGCGAGTCGTTCGCGACGCTCGCGCGTGGTGCGGCGTTCATTCGTGTCGAAACGCAGATCTTCGCCGCGGCGACCCAAGATCTCGGCACCGGCCTCGATCGAAGGATCGAAATCAAACACCACTGAATCAGTGTCATCACCAATCAGGACCGCATCGCCAGGCTTGGCGCCGAGTTTGACCAGTTCGCCTTCGACACCCAAGCGGTTGAGTCGATCAGCCAAGAAGCCGACAGCTTCGTCGTTACCGAAGTCAGTTTGACGGACCCAACGACGTGGCTTCTCACCGCGGACAACCCATTGGCCGTCACGTTGGGAAATGTCGAACTCTTTGCCCACGCCGGCTTCCGCCTGCGGACGCAAAACGATACGAGTCGCTTCAGGCTCAGGAGTCGCGGCCCGACGCGCAGAAACAATGCGAGCCATCGCAAACGACAGTGCCTTCAAGCCCACATGGCTCGCGGCCGACACGTCGAAAACCTCGTAACCCATCTCTTCAAGATCAGCGCGAACGAACTCGGCGATCTGGGCTGCATCGGGCACGTCAGTTTTGTTGAGTGCAACCAAACGCGGCCGGTCACTCAGGTCGGTGCCGGTCGCTTCGCCATATTTGGCTAGCTCGTTCTCAATCGTTGCAAGATCAGTGAGCGGGTCGCGGCCCGGCTCGGCGGTCGCGCAATCGATGACGTGCACGAGCGCAGCACACCGTTCAACGTGCCGCAAGAAGTCATGGCCGAGGCCTTTCCCTTCGCTGGCGCCTTCGATGAGTCCCGGCACGTCTGCGACGGTGAAGGTGACGTCACCAGCCGAAACGACGCCCAAGTTCGGCACGAGAGTGGTAAACGGATAGTCCGCGATTTTCGGGCGCGCACGCGACAGCGATGCGATCAAGCTCGACTTGCCCGCCGACGGGAAACCGATCAACCCGATATCGGCGACCACTTTAAGTTCAAGGGTGATCGACAGTTCGTCGCCAGGCTCGCCTTTGAGCGCGAAGCCAGGAGCTTTACGTTTGCTGGAAGATAGCGCAGCGTTGCCGAGACCTCCACG
>CALMUY010000053.1 GCA_937873005.1 uncultured Aeromicrobium sp.
CAAGCGGCGTTAGACGCAGCACAAGTTGTTGACGCGGAACGCAAATGGAAGAGCGCCGAGAGCGTGACCCTTGCCGCCGCTGCTGCGGCCGCAGCAGCTGGAGCGAGCCCGATTCCGTTCTCTGACGCCGCGATCCTCGTGCCCATTCAAATGGGCATGATGGCCAAGATTTCCAACATCTACGGCATGTCGGCCACCGACTCGAAACTAGCTGCCACCGCCGCCACTGCGGCTGCCACCAACCTTGGCCGGACGGTCGTTTTGAACTTGGTGAAGTTCGTGCCGGGTGCGAATGTGGGGGCCCTCGCGATCAGCGCCACCGTTGCGGCCACTCTCACGACAGCGATGGGCTACGCCTGGGCGAGTGTCTGCGTGAAGTTGACGAACGACGAAGTGACCGCAAAAGACACCAAAGCGATTCGCGAAATGTTCCTCACTGAACTGAAGAAGCAAGTCAAGATAGTCCGCAAAGACAAGCCTTCAGCCGCCAGGCAAACTTGATGTAAACGCGGCCTGAAGTCAAAGTTCGAGAGCAATTCACGGCCCGTTCACTTTCTCGCTTCCGACTTGTCACTTAGGTGGCTCACTGTTCATTCGTGGCAGTTTTATACACGCAAGTTTCGCGTTCCTTGTCGACAGCGCCGAAAGCGCTTCTGCTCGACTTTGGCGGCGTCATCTTTCAAACCTCAAAGCACCCCGACGGCCGCGACCGTTTCGCCGAATCGATCGTCGATCAGCTGGAACGCGCCGGGCAGTCCGTCGATTTTGAGCACGTTCGGGTCTCGCTGGATTCGGGACTAGCCGCGCTCAAACACTGGAAGCACGCCTCGAGTCGGCGACTGACTCCTCGCGAAATGCACCATCGCGAAATCGTGCGTGATTTCATCGCCTCGGACTTTCCGGCAGCAGCACGTGAAGTACTGGTTGCTGAAGCCAGCGAACTCCTTGACGTCATGAACACGACTCTTTCGTCACACACCGTGCGTCCGGGCATCCCTGAGGTGCTTGAGGAAGCACGTCGTCGTGGTATTGCACTCGGGATCGTGTCGAATGCACATTCGGGCCGCAGCCACCGCAGACTCATGGCCGAACACCGTTTCGACGAGTACTTTGGCGTCCAGGTGTATTCCGACGAAGTTGGCATCCGTAAGCCACATCCGCGCATGATCGAGTTGGCGGCGACTGCCTTGGGCGTAACCCCGTCAGAGTCTTGGTATGTGGGAGACACCCTCGATCGCGACGTGGTCGCGGGTCGTCGGGCTGGCGTTGGCGCAGTGATCGTGACCAAGGCGCAGCACACAGATTCGCCTCCCTTCGCGGTCCTCGAAACACCCGATGCGATGTTCCCGACGCCAGAAGGTCTCGCCGAGGCGCTGGCCTTGGCGGTCGACCGGAGCGAACGCATCAATGTGCCACCACACGCGAGCGAACAGCGCACTGGAACACAGACGGTTCTGTTTATTGATCACGGCGGCGTGATTTCCTCGGCGATCAAAGATCGAGCACCGGTAGCCGAATTTGCAACGGCCCTCGCCCGGCAGTTGTCAGCCCCCGGTGAAGACCTCCCCGCCGACGATGTCCTCGATCTGATCGCCGCTGCACGCGAACGGTACTCGCGGTTCAAGACCGACCGCACGGCAGCACAACCCGGCGAAATCACGCCCCACATTTTCTGGGTCGAATATTTCGGGAAAACACTTTCTGACCGCCAACGCGCGCTCTTAGAAGCAGAAGCGTTTGACCTGATGGTGAAATATGCGCGTGTCAAAAGTCAACGCTCCTTGCGCCCCGGAATCACCGAACTGTTGACGTGGTGCCGAACACATGAAGTTCCCGTTGTCGTCGTGTCGAACACGATGAGCGGCCGCGTCGTGCGCGAAGAATGTGCTCGCCACGGACTCAACGAACTGATTGGCGCCTATGTGTGTTCTGACGAAGTCAGTGCGCGTAAGCCAGAGCGCAGCATCGTTGACGCGGCAATCGCGCTGTCAGGAGCAGATCCGACGCGGAGTTGGTTCTTCGGGGACAAGCCCCAAAATGATGCGGTCTCAGCACGCGCCGCAGGTATCGCCCGTCGTGTCATGGTGCAGGGCGGCAGTACCGACCGGGAAGCCCTTTTCGATTCGTTGACCAATGAGCTCGCCACCCACGTCGTGACAGATGCGCACGAGCTTTTGTCCCTGATGGAACGAACTCACTCCACCTAAAAGAAGGAAAACGCATGACAACCACGGTTCGCACTGGAGAACTGCGCGGGAACTCATTCAACGGCAAAGATTTGTCGACTCCGCAGAAACTCATGATTTTTGTGCTCTCGATGTCCCTTTTCGGGCTCTCAAATATCTTGGTCGAGGTCATTCCCGAATTCACAATCGGTCCAGTAGAAATTGCCTTGGCCTATTTCGTGTTCATCCCACTCGTGCTTGCCGCACTGTTCAACCCTTTCTGGGTGGCACTAGGCGCACCGCTGGGCGAGATCATCTTCACCGACTTGTTGCTCGGTGACTTCTCAGGCATCGGTGAAATCGAAGGCTTCATCCAAATGTTCCTTGCGATCTACATCGCAGGTTCACTTATTCGTAATCCGCTCAGCAAAGCCCAGGTGGCGTTCGGTGCGATCATGATCGTTGTCATCGACAAGTTCCTGTCGGCCATCGTGGACCTTTCTAAAGTGTGGTTCGGCCTTGAAGATGCAGAGTTCGTTGAGGGTCTGCCCGAATCGATGCTGCTGATTGAAGTGATTGGCTTCGGCGTGGACATCCTGCTCTCGGGCATTGTATTCGGTGTCATTCCGGCGCTGTGGCTCGTACCTAAGTTGTACGGACGCATCGAACCGCTTATGGGCATGCAGCCACGCCAACCGGGTAAGCCCATCCAAGGCTCCACGCCAGGAATCGGCATCACAGTTGCGCTCGTGTTCGTGCTCGGCGCGGCGTCCGCAGTGTTCGCCTTCCTTGAAGCGTGGGGTGCTGACTTTGGCGCAGCCGAATGGGAATGGCTCGACACGTATGGTCCGGCGATCTTGCTGGTGCCGGCGGCCATTTTCGTTGTTCTTTTGGCGGGCGTTTTCGTGTTCGCAGGCAAACAGCGCAAACAACCATGAGCACGCCGATCATCGAAGTACGCGACCTGAGTTTTTGCTACCCGGGCGCAGACACCGACACGCTTCGCAACGTCAACCTCACGATCGAGCGCGGTGACTTCGTCGCGGTCGTGGGTGGGAACGGTTCAGGCAAGACCACGTTGTGTAAGACGTTCAACGGGCTAGTGCCGCATTACTGGCAAGGCGAATTTGCCGGGTCCGTCCATGTAGATGGAATCGACACCTGGAACTCGAGCGTTTCAGAACTGTCTACCCGAGTCGGTTACGTCTACCAGGACTTCCAGAACCAACTCGTGCGCCCAACTGTGCGCGATGAGGTGGCGTTCGCGCCACTGAACTTTGGGCTCGCGGACTACGATGATAGGACCTCAGATGCCCTCGACGCGTTAGGGATTGAAGCACTTGCGGAACGGTTTATTTGGCAACTTTCTGGTGGGCAAGCCCACTTGACCGCTTTGGCGTCAGTGCTAGCGATGCGGCCGTCCGTCGTGATCGTGGACGAGCCAGTTGCCGAGCTCGATCCAGCGAGGGCGCATGAAGTATATCGACGCCTCACCGAACTGAACGCCCACGGCATTACGGTGATTGCCATCGAACATCACGCCGAATTTATCGCCGAATACGCACGCAGCGTGGTCTTGATGTCCGAGGGAACCCCGGTTTGGCACCTGCCGGTTGAAGATGCTGTTAACCGTACTGAAGAACTCGAAGGTCACGGAATTCCTGCGCCTGAAGTGATCGTGGCGTGTCGAGCGCTCGGTGCAAAGAAAGCGCCACGAAGTGTTCAAGCAGCCGCCGACTTCATCCGGGAGAACACGCGCGAAGACGCCTGGAAGCAATCAATTCGAGTTCCGGCCACGCAGCGTGATACTTCCGAAGTCGTGCTCAGCGCACGCGAAGTGAACCATTCGCGCAAGGGCGTCGGCGGCAAAGCTCAGCCGATCCTGCGAGGGCTCAACGTCGATCTGTATCAAGGCGATCGTGTTGCGCTGGTGGGAGGAAACGGTGCCGGCAAGACGACACTCTTGCGGATCTTGGCGGGATTAGATGTGCCACGGTCAGGCACGATTGAAGTCGCCGGCGTGAACACGCGCTCGCGTTCGGCCGCACGAATGGCTAACCTCGTTTCGTACTTGTACCAAACGCCGTCCAAGATGTTCTTGCGCGATTCCATCGAAGCCGACATTCGACTATTCCCCGCAGGTCGCAAAGCTGACGATGTCGACGAGTTGGTGGAGAAAGTGCTCACGCGAGTGCGGCTCAACGAGTTCGCCGATAGGGATGGGCGCACGCTCTCGGGCGGACAACAGCGCAGGGCCGCGTTGGCGATTGGCTTGGCAATGCGGCCGTCAGTTTTGTTGCTGGATGAGCCCACGTCGAGCCTCGACATTGCGAGTCGAGACGATGTTACAGATCTGCTCAACGAGTTGAGTGACTCGATCGCCTGTTCAGTGGTTGCAACGCACGATATGCATTTGGTTTCCGATTGGGCCAGTCGTGTTCTGGTACTCGCAGACGGTCACATCACGGCCGATTTGACGCCGGCAGACCTGTTCGCTGACACCGAACTGTTAGCCCGCACGAATCTCGTGCCACCACAGATCGTGCGACTCGGATCAGCGCTCGGGCTCGACCCGCCGCCTTTAAACGTGGCTGACCTCGTGAAGGCTGTTCGAACGAGCGCGGTGGTGGAAGCATGAGTGAACGCAAGACACACGATGTGCTCTCGATGGAGTGGATCAAGCTCGAACTCATTCGCACCGCATATGCGACGCGAGGTGGACTCTTCGCCAAGATGGATCCGCGCGTGGTTTTGCTGTGGTACCTGCTCCTTGGTGGTGCGCCGTGGTTCACCCACAACATCACCGTCCTGGCGATCCTGTTTGGGCTTGGCGTCATTTCAGTGATTGCGGCACGTGTGGGCCCGCTGGTACTGGGTCTTTTCGTTTTGAGTCTCGTCGTTGAGGTCATCAACGTATTCGTTGTCGCCTGGTTTGTTGGCGGTGACGTGGGCACGCTCCTCGCGCTTTCGGAACTCTCGCTCAAACTTGGGGCCGTTTCCCTCGCCAGTATGGCGGCGTTCGTTTCTCTCGATCCCGAGAAACTTTCATCGGCGCTCTTGGCGCTCAAAGCGCCCGTGATGTTGGCGTTCAGCGTCAGCTATGGCTTCCGCATTTTGCCGATCTTGATTGACGAGTTCAGCATCGTGATGGAGGGATACCAACTCAGGGGCGCGCCAGCGAAAGCCCCCGGATTCCTGGGCTGGAGATCGGTGAGCAGATGGGGAAAACACGCGGTGTTGGCTTTCTATCCGATCTTCTTGAATGTCGCCACCAGCGTCCGGACGACCGTTGAGGCCCTCGAAACTCGCGGACTGAACCACTCGGTTACTCATCCCGAAGGACGTCGTTTGCGACTCAGTCACCTGCAAACGGGGACGCTTGATTGGATCGTGGTCGCGGTGACATTCGTGGGGATCGTTTTCGCGTTCTGGGTTGGCGCCGTCGCGCCGATCCATCGGTAGGTGGCCACGTGCTGACCACCTACCGATACTCGAACAACCTGAAATATTAGGTTCTGGATCGGCCAACTGTCAGGTCAGCGCGAACCGCAAATGCGCGACCACAGGACCGTTCCAGTCTGGCTGATCAGATCCACGAACCGCGACCGCACGACCGCCTTTGGCTACCACTAGCGTGGCGATTTGTCCGAACAGTTCGCCCACACCTGGTGTGAACGCTCCCGAATCATCTGGTGCGTAACTGATCTCGCCCGTTTCCGGATTCAGCGTGCCCCAGACGTCTTGAGTCATATCGAACCACATGGCCTCAACCGAACCTTGTGCCGCAAGGTGAGCAATTGCGGCCAAATCGTGTTCGACTCGGCTCTGATCAATCTCACCCAAGTTCGCCAATTCGGCTGCGGTAATTGTGGTGTTGACCTCGGCCAACCGGCCACGAATTTCCTCATCGATTTCGGCAGCAGTGAGTCGATCGGCGGCTCCTCGCACGAGTTCAAGGTGGCGTCCCTCTTTCCGCACGTCAAAACGTCCCAACAGTTGTTCTTCAGCAAAAACGAACAACGGGATATTGCCAGCGGGGTTGATTGCAGCCAATTCCGTTTGAGCTGCATCGGCAACTCGTTTCGCGTACAAGTCGTAGGGGTCTCCGCTGAGGCGATCATCGCCCCGTCCGGCTGAGCCACGGTTCGTCGCGTCTGATGCGCTGTCCGGATAGTCGCCGGAAATGGCGAGTTCGGTCGCGCGAGCGGTCGGCGTGGCGTGCCAGAGCTTCCATTCGTTCGCCGACAGTGTGAGTGCAAAAGCTTCTTGGATTTGGGTGACGCTGCGCCACAACAAGCCGAGAGAGAATGTAGTTCCGGCATCGAAATGGTCTTCGATTCTGTTTGGCAACACGAACACTTCGCTGAACCCCGGTGCTACGAACACCGCAAGTGAACGCGACAGTTTGTGCCAAATATCGGAATCGAGAATTTCCTCGCGCGACTGAGCGATTTCGGTGCGCACCGGGTGGCTGATGCCCGCATCTTCCAGTTGATTGAGTGCATCATCAAAGGCGCTCTTAAACGCAACCTTTGCTCGGTCGGCGTCGGCCACGTTCGGGGCCGTCTCGACATAAACCGTTACCGCGATGTCCTGTGGTTTAGCCAGAACTTCGAAATCGGCGGGGGGGGGGAGGGTGTAGTGGATTTACATTATTACCTCAGTTAATTGAGTGCGAATGGAACCTCTTACAGTCTCTCGCAAGCGCCGGGTCACTTTCCGTGAAAAATCACTTTTCCCTTGAAAAACTGGCAGAAGTGCTCTTAGGGGTAGGGGAGAATGCCTAGGCAGGGCAACGGCGCCGACAAGCCACACGCCGAACTAAGAAAGCGTGTCAAAACCGCTCGCCAAGACAAGACTGGCGCCAGATATCAGGACGGACTACGCGTCGGTGCTTTCGTCTGCTTCAGACGCATCTTCATGGACATCGTCGTCTGCGACCTGATCGACGCGATAGTGGTACACGACTTTCGTTGCGAGTGGGATATCGTGCAGCGACCGCGAACCAGGTGTAATTGCACAGGTGAAGAGGCCGATCGGGAAGACAGTAACGAACCCGGCGCGCAATCCCGCGCGCACAAAATCGAGTTTGCCGCCCGAAACCGAGACGACGCGCGTACCCAAAAGCACCGAACCGACGGTTTTACCTCGAGTCGCCCAACTGAACCACAAGTACAAGAACATCAACACGAAGCCACTGATTGCGAACCAACTCACATGGAACGACGGCCACGAGAAGCGACGAGGATCCGTAAGAAAACCCAAAACCGCGAAACCGACGTAGCCCAAGCCGATGGTCGACCAAATGAGTGCGTAATCAACCGCCCCCGCCATAGTTCGCGTCACCACGCCGGCGGGCTTACCTTGCAATTCGAGCATCGTGTGAGTTTTGGCCATCAGTCGTTTCTCCTGCCGCGGAAGAAGTTTGCGATAGCTTCGTCGGCAGATGCTGCCGACGCGCGGGTCCCGCGCACGACTTCTGTTGCGACACCGGACGTGGATTCACGGATGATGCCTGGCAAGTCGATTTCGTCGATCACGTCATTCGTGATGCCAGCCAAATCGAGCCTCTCGACAACATCATTAGTCAACGCCATCAGATCGACATTCTCTTGAACAATCGCCGTCAAGTCTACGTTGGCGAGCGCCGCAGTCATGACTGGTGGCAGGGCAAGTGCAATGAGTTTCTCGATCATCACTGGGTCAAGATGCTCTTCGGTCAAGGCCACCGGATCAATCTGGGCGAGCGTCGCCGAAATAAGTTCTGGCGTGAGAACTTGACCCACAACCTCAGCAACATCAACCTGCGAAATCAGCGCATCAACAGTGTCTTTTGTAACTGTCTTGCGCACTAACTCAGGAATGTCGAGCCGATCAACTGTGGCGGTGACCAAGATCGGCACGAGTGCGTCAAACAATTGAATGGAGCCATCGAGAACTACTGCCGTTTGCTGAAGGCGCGCACCGCGGCCGCGGTCTTCGAGGTTGTGCACAATCGTCGCCAACGCATGCCGCTCTGGAACTAACGGTGGTTTGCGCACAAGTCGCCACGTGATCACCGCAGGGATCGCGGCGACGGTTGCGATCCGTTTGGCGTGGGGAGCTGCCGTAAGCGCCGCGCCCAAAGCCAGATCGGCTGCGCGTTGCAGACTGTTCGCCGGTTCCATGAACTAAGAATGCACCCTGGCTCGTGGGGTTACTACCGGAGTCTCAAGAAACAACGAATTAGGTGGTTCGTGAAGCATCTGAAGCAGCAAGACGAACGACTTCGAAACGGTCGAGTCCGATCGTGGCAGGAACGGTACAGTCGGCGCCCAAAACTAAACGGTCGCGACCCGCCTCGGCGATCGTGGCGTGCGTGGCATCCACGACCTCGGCTGGCGTGCCCGACGCCAAAAGTGTGCCGACGTTGTTGTCAAAGCCGCCGATCACAACGCCATCGAAAATCTCCTTGCCCGCAGCCAACGAGACGCCTTCGGTGTGAACAGCCCAGTTGTAGGCGCTCGCGGGGTAAGCGGCTTAGTACTCGAGGTCGTTTTGGTAGTGCTCATAGCCGCACACATGCAGGATGTTGTGCGGCCACAACTCGTTGATCCGATTCAAGACGCGAATATCTGACGGCTTAATCCATTCATCGTGATGACTGCGGTCGCATTCAGCGCGTTGGGCCGATTGCACGGAATAGAACATGCCATCGATTCGAGTTTCAGCCTTGAGTGCTTCGAGCAGCACGATGGTGTCGTCGGCAATGATGTCGGCCGCGCGTGCGACGGCTTCCTAATGTTCAAGCAGCATTGTTTGAAAACCGTCAACATCTTTGATGATGTATTCGATGAAAAGTCGGAACTGTTGAATCGGCGCGAAGACCGTGTAAAAGGCCATCACTTCGTTGTTGTAAAACTCAACAAGATTCTTGACCAGTTCGACCTGCTTGCGGATCCACGGATGGGAGGGCTCGATCCGCTTGATTGTAGAGAGGTCTTCGACCGAAGAGACTTTGTTGTCAACGATTGAGGGATGGCTGAAGAAACCATCAGACATGATCTTGACGAAGTCGGGCTTCAGCGCAGCGTAGTCGCGTTTGTGGCCAGCGAGGTTGTTCGCAAAAATCTTCGGACTGTCATAGCCCTTGAACGGATTGTTCGGCAAGAGCTTCCAAATGACTTCGGGCGGGACCTTCGAGGGCCCTTTCATCTTGCTTTGGATGTACTGCAGGGGAGCAGGCACGGAATAGTAGTGCCACCAAAACCCGACGGGCACACGAGAAACGGGCTTGCCGTCAAGCAAGTCGAGCATGAGTTGTCGCCGGTCGTCGATCATGAGGGAGAGTCTAAGTGGTGGCCAGACCGGGGGAGCGGGATAAAGACGCGATGGCTGCGCTGCGCGGTCAGCAACTCCGTGAAAAATCACCAACGTATAGCGAAAGGTGACGAGATCGCGGATTGAACCGACGTAGTGTGAACGAGCAACCGTCGCTCGGACGATTGCGTTCAGGTTTGAAAGGAACCGGATCATGCCTACGCTCATTCAAAAGCTCGGTGCTGAATTTCTGGGCACCTTCGTACTCGTCTTTGGTGGTTGTGGTGCAGCTGTACTCGCTGCTGGTTTCATGTCGGGTGACACACACCTCGGCATTGGATTCTTGGGAGTCGCACTCGCCTTCGGCTTGACCGTCGTCGTGATGGCCTACGCAGTCGGACACATCTCCGGAGGCCACTTCAACCCGGCCGTCACTTTGGGTTTGGCTACCGCAAAGCGCATCGATTGGCGCGACGTTTTCCCCTACATTGCAGTTCAGGTTGCTGGTGCTATTGCGGCTGCAGGCGTCTTGTATGTTGTGGCAAGCGGTCAAGCGGGGTTCTCGGCAGTTGAAAGCGGATTCGCAACAAACGGCTTCGGTGAACATTCGCCGGGAGGATATTCGCTCGCGGCTGCAATCGTTGTCGAGTTCGTGCTGACAGCGATCTTCCTTTTTGTCATTCTTGGGGTCACGGATGCGAAAGCTCCTGCTGGATTCGCGCCCCTCGCCATCGGTTTGAGCTTGACGCTTATCCACCTCGTCGCCATTCCGGTCACGAACACCTCGGTCAACCCCGCACGGTCGATTGGTCCGGCATTGTTCGTCGGTGGAGATGCGATCACCCAATTGTGGGTGTTCATTCTCGTGCCGATCGCAGGTGCGGTTGCCGCTGGAGTCATTCACAACGCGTTGTTCGCCACGAAAGACTGAGCGGAATTTACTCGCAAAATCAGTGCCAAAAACAAAGCGTGGGGCTGCGGAGATTTTTCTTCGCAGCCCCACGCTTTAGTTTCATGTACTGAAGGGCGCCGTGCGCTACGGCTCCATTGAAGCGAGCACGTCGTCGATCCATTTGACTGTCGCGCGTGCCGTGGTGATGCCGTATTCGACAGTCGCGAGCCGAAAAGAATCGACGCCGGAAGCGACCATCACTCGCTGTGCGGCCTTGTATTCACGAACCAGTGCGGCTTGATTCTGGCGCTGTTCGTTCAGAATTCCAGTGAGGACGTCGGGATCGATATGGCGACCAAGCGATACGAAAAGCAGGAGCGGCAACCGGACAGTCGCCGCATCGGGGCCTTTCGCGACCCACTCGGCAAACGCTTGCCGCCCGGCGACGGTGATTTCATAAGGCCGCGCATCACGTTTTCCGCTCGTGCCTTCACAGGCGAACCCCAATTCAGCTAAGCGTCGGAGTTCGCGATGAACTTGGCTGCGCGAGATCGACCAGAATCCACCGAGTTGCGCCTGCACGGCCGCAGTCAGTTCCCAGCCTGACTGCGGCGCATCGTGCAGGAACCCGAGAAGGGATGCTGCTGTGGGGTTTAAGTCGCTACTCATGCACTCATAAAGATCTTCTGGAACTTGAAAGCCAACCAGGGTTTGTCGCCAGCGGCCATCGTATGACCGCCGATGATTCCCTTCCACAGCGGTACGCGACGGAATCCAGTGAGGAGCCCATAACGGGGGTTCATGGTGATGATGCAATCGACTGGTTCACCGGCTGCTTCGGCGACAGCTTTCCCGTCAGCGATACGCAATACGAAGGGGGTGGCTTCGTGGATGCGGATTTCGTACGAGGCCTTGAAACCGTCAGGCAGGTTCGGATTCACGAGGATTGGGAGCATTTGGCTCATCACCGTGGGAAACGCGGCGCGGGCTTCTTCGACCGTGAACTCGCCGTCGATCTTGAACGCACGCGCCATATCCCAGCCATGCACGAGTGTTTCTGTAACCGACAGCGCCAACAAGGTTCCAACTGTGCGCGTTTGCTCAGGGCCGTACCAGGACGTGGGTACGGCCGCTTCGAGATCGGGGCTTGACGCGATGACCTTCTTGAGTGCTTCGTATGCCTGTTCGAGTCCTTCGGCGACATCTTCCATGGAGCGTTCGCCGCTCGCACTCAGCGCTTGGTCGTTGATGACGGCTAGATAGTCACGCATGTTGTTGTCCCACGAGACCTCTGGGAATCCGGCGTTGAGAGGTTCGCCAGAAATGGCTCCAGCGAAAGCGAAAAGCGCCCACATGAGGTGGGTGCCTGTTTCGGAAGCATTCCAGTTCAGACTCGGAACGGGGGCTTTTGGATCGCCGCCTGAGCGGGCGATAGCGATCGTGCGCTGCATCGCAGATTCGAGTGCGACGCGCAGTTCAGCGAGATCAGGAACAACGGGCATGGAAGTCGAATTGGTCATGAGAGTATCTATTCACACTGAAAACGTAGTGTCAAGACCGTTCTAAATAGACGGTCAATTATTCTTGAAACGTCTCCACATTGTTCAAGATGCGTTAATCTTCAGCGCAGTAAGAGTGTGATTTCGGATTTACCCGTGATGAAAACAATCGCATTTGCGGGCTTCAAAGTGCCAGCGGGTGGCACCTGGGTCGTGTTGAAAATGTGCCGA
Organism: uncultured Aeromicrobium sp.; assembly: GCA_937873005.1. GTDB lineage: Bacteria > Actinomycetota > Actinomycetes > Propionibacteriales > Nocardioidaceae > Aeromicrobium. Next base: position 12,087 of record CALMUY010000053.1, read on the forward strand.
CTTTTCAACTCGAAATACGACTTGAGTTAGCCTCAGAAAGGCGTAGCGTTGAACGTGAAATTCGGAGTTCGCGTGTCATACGAGGGCTCTTACACAGACTCGAAGGATTGATCACGAATGAAGTTGAGCGCTCGCAATATTCTCACCGGAACCGTCGTCGAAGTCGTGCGTGGTGCTACGACTGCACACGTCAAACTTGACGTGGATGGCACCATCATCACTTCATCCATCACCAATGAAGCGGCTGACGATCTGGCACTCGAAGTTGGCCAAAAAGCCCATGCCGTTGTCAAGGCATCCGACGTTCTCATCGCCGTCGACTGACGCAATCGCGTTCCAAACAAGTATGAGAGGCAGTCCGGACCGGGCTTCTGCAGCGCTAGGCGGAAACGCGAGCTCGGCCTGCCGTGCGTTCCTGCTTTAGATCCCAGATGAAGTGATCGAAGTCGACCTCCATCGTGTGACGGGGCGACGAATAGAACTGACGCTTGTTGCGTTCGTGGTCGGCGTTCATGCGAGCGCGAATCTGGTGTGTAGACGGTGGCGTGTAGGTGCCACTGATGATCTCAGCAACCCATTCGCTCTGCGCTTCGGCGAGCGGCATCACAGCACCGACAGGCTGCAACAGGCCAATGAAGTACAGGCCCGGCAGATCGGGATGAATCGTGCGCTTCCACAACGGCAGATCGTTGTCTTTCGCGGTCAAGAACTCTCCATCGAAGAACGGGAACGTCACCTTGTAGCCGGTCGCCCAAACGATCAGATCGGCTGAAACGCGTGAACCGTCAGTGAAAACAACGCCGTCGCCGTCGAGTCGCTCAATACCAGGGCGCACATCAATCGCGCCCGCCTTGAGGCGCTGTCGAATCTGTTCAGATTGGACGGGGTGCGACTGGCCTGGTGCGTGAGGTGGCTTGGGGAGTCCGTACTTGGTCATGTCTCCTGAGACGATCGCGCCGAATCGTAGGCGCGCTGCTGTGGCCCACCAAGGCAACCAGCCAGGTAACGCCACCTGATCGCTCGCGCGACCCAGAAGCATCTTGCGCAGTACCCACTGGCCTCGCCGCACCGACCAGTACGTCGACTTGGCTCCGAACGAGGCCTCAACTGAAATGTCCATCGCTGAGTTGCCGGCGCCCACCACGACAACCTCGCGGCCTTCCAGCTGTTCGCCAGAACGGTAGGAATGCGCGTGGATTTGTTCGCCGTCGAAGGTGCCGGGGTAGGCAGGTTCTGGCCAGCGAGGATCCCAGTGGTGTCCGTTTGCTACGAGCACTGAATCGTAGTGGTTGGTGGTTATGCCATCGGGTCCGTCAATGGTGACGAGCCAGCCTCCTTCAGGGTCAGGTTTCACCGAAGTGACCGTTGTGTGAAAAGTGATCTTGTCGCGGAAGCCGAAGTGGTCGAGATACGACTCGAAATAGGCAGCGACCTGATGGTGCTTGGCGTATGGTGGATAGTTCTTGGGCATCGGGAAATCAGAGAACGCCATCCGCGGACAGGACGTATTGATTTCGAGTGTTTCGTAGCAGGCAGACTGGCCATTCGAATTGTCGAAAACCCAGTTTCCGCCGATTGCGCCGCCCTTTTCGAAGCAATCGAAATCGATGCCGGCTAGGTAGAGGTTCTTGGCGGCCGCCAAACCAGAAGAACCCGCGCCAATAATGCACGCACGATGGTTCGGGACCCGAACTGGTACCGGCTGAGTAATGGCGGGAGCCTTGTCAGATTGCTTTACGCAATAGATCACTTGTTGATCTTGCCAACGGATCGTTCACGCTTCAATCATTTCGCACGTATTTCTCGACAATTCTGTTTGATTTAGCCGTCACATCGTGTCAATGCGAGATTCCAGTCGGTCAAAACTGACTTCCATGCCGTCGACCATGCCGGTAGCGAGGATCTCGGCGCGAGTATCGGTGTCGGGATACGTGATGACGTATGTCAGCAGGGTTCCGCTTGAGCACGAGTTGAGCGTGAGTTCATTGAGTGTTTCGGGACTGGATTCGCCCTGTGGGTCGTCAGGCGTGCAGAAGCGTTCTGTTGACACGAGGCGGTGCGGAGTCTCGACTTCGATTACCTCTCCGACAAACCCGAAGGTCTCACCTGATTCGTCGTTTCGGAACGTGTACTTCACCGAGGTGCCTTCAGTTGCGCTCATCTCGCATTCGGGCATGCTCCAGCCGTCGGGACCTGTCTGCCATTGGCGGAGCAGTTCCGGTTCGGTATGCGCGCGCCAAACCGCATCGATCGGGCCACGAACAATGCGCGAAATTCGAGCCTGGTTGGTTCCGAGAAGTTGCAGTTCGGTGTCCCACACACCGACCAGTTCGGCAAGGTCGGCAAGCACTGCGTCGATTTGAGACATCGCTGAACGTAGGCCCTCTTCCATGCCCATACCGATGATTTTTTCGATTTCTTCGACCGAATTGAAATGGGTAGTCGTGGTTACACGAGACCCTAATGCGGTCTCAGCGAACTCGAAAACCATTCGCATCTCTGGCATTGCGTCGTTCGGAGTGCCGTCCTCGAGCGCGAAACCATCGAGTACCTCGAATCGACTGGGTTCTGCTACGGCGGTCCATTTCCAGTAGCCGCGACTCGTGTCGCCGTTCGGGCCCGTCATGCAGTAGTTGCTGAGGCCACCGACGAATCCGTCGTGCCGGAAAAAGGTGGCCGGATACTCGACGGGCCCCCAAAACTGTTCGATTGAACGCGGGTTGAGATAGGCATCCCAAAGGCGTTCGACAGGTGCCGTGAAATCCGCGACCACCGTCATAGTCAGTGATTCAATGTCGCTCGTAAAGCTTGTGATTGGCATGATGAGCCTTCCGTATATTGGGCCAGACGCGTTATTCGGCGAGGAACGCATCGAGGCGGTCAATGCGGTCTCGCCATAGGTGTTCAAATTGCGCAAGTAGTTCTTGTGCTTTGCGGATAGTGGTGGGGTTCCCCTTGACGATGCGCTCGCGCCCGTTGGGAAACTTTCGGACGAGATCTGCGGCCTCGAGCACAGCAACGTGCTTTTGAACTGCGGCGAAACTCATGTCGTATTCGTGGGCAAGTTCAGAGACTGAATACGTCGAGGCAAGTGTTCGGCGCACGATGTCTCGGCGGGTCGAGTCCGCAAGAGCTCGGAAGATCCGGTCAATGTTTTCATCAGCACGAGTATCTACAACCATTTGGTTGTAGATTACGGCTCGTTCGACTCTGCGTCAAGAGTTTGGAGAAGTTTGCAGGGCGGCTATGCGCAACTGTTTGGCTTGTACAGATAATGCTTGATATGGGAAACGAACCGACTGCTGCGAGCGATGCGCATAACTCGCCAAAGCCAGTTCGCGATTGGGTACGGGCGCACCCTGCCGATATTGTCGACGTATTCGTCTATGTCGTGGTCTTGAATCTCGCCGTCGAATACGTGCCGAGCGTGATTAGTGAGACGTTTACTCACTCGCTTGTGACTGCTGTTCTGCTCAAGATCGTGCTTGAAATCGTGTTGCTTTTGAAGAAAGCAGTCGTGGCGCGGTTTCGGGCCAACACATCGAAAGTGGGGAAGTCGTTTTTCGGGCTCGTCTTGTGGGGGATCATGATCGGCAGCAAGATTCTGATACTTGAACTCATCGCCCTGGTTTTTGATGGGGACGTGGTTTTGGGTGGTTTTGTGTCAGTGACCTTGCTTGCGGTAACTCTGCTGTTGTCTCGCAACGCCGTGCGTAAACTGATCGACGACCCACTCTCCTGAGTAACTAGACGAACCCACTCGGGTCAAGACTTAAGGGGTTTTCGCCGGCCCATCGAACCTGCGAGTGACGGGCTGACGCAAAATCGTTCGAAGCTTTTGAGGCGCAACGCGACGAGGATCGCTCAAGTAGATTTCGTGGTGCTTTCCCGTCATGGTGAGCCCCTGGGATGTCATGAAGTCGTTGTGCATTCGTTGCAAAACGGGGCCCTCGTCGTCGTAAGAGCCAAGGTGGAGGGTCTGTACGCACAACCCTTCGGTCAAGGTTTCGAAACGGACGGAATCGAGTGCCCTGGGTGGCTGCTTCTTTTCCGCCGAGCGTCGAGCAGTATCGACATCATCAGCCGTCAACCAATCGGGAACGTAAAGCATCATCGTCCACTGCCAAGCATTCTTGTTGCGGTCAGACGTGAACGAAGACATGTCCTCAGCCCACCACAGTCCTTCCAGTGGTGGCACGACGTAGTCGCGTTCTAGTTCACGTTTGCTGTGGAATTTGAGTGCGTACGAGAACGGATAGAGCCCCTCGAGTGCGTCGACGTATGCAGGTGACGTGTTGGGGTCGCCTGCGCCGTCGACCATGAGGAAGCGCTGGATTGGCACCTCAACGATGTCGAAGACACCGACCTTCGCACGATAGGTACTAAACGTTTTCTTGAAATCGATCTTTTCTGACACGGTGACGCCCATCTGCAACGAATCCGTTGCGGTTCACATTGGCTCGCAGTGCGTCGTAATCTCGCGCAGTGAAACCGAATGCGAGTTTCATTCAGCAGTGGCAGCGTCGGCAGGGCAAAGTTCGTCGAACTTCTCACCTGACTTTTGAATCTTCGCACCGATATCGGCGAGTTTCGCAGTGGCCGCTTCGACCTTCTTTGCGTCTTTGCCGGCTGCGGCAACATCTTCGTAAATCTCGACGAGATCCTCGTACGGGTCGGTGATTCCCTCGAACGCGGCCTTGACTTCTTCGTTCTCGAGCTTGTCTTCGATCCGATTGAGATCCGTGCTGAATTGCTTCATCGCCTTCGCGGTCGCTTTTGGATCAGATTGATCGAAGTCAGAGAGTTTGTCGGCAGACTTCTTCGACTCGGTGTTCACGATCTTGCAGGCTTCTTCAACCGTCTGACTGCTTCCGCAAGCGGCCAGACTAAACGTGAGCGTGGTGGCTGCCAACGCGGCGGCAATCTTGCGAACGGTCATGACTAGATCTCCCTAAAAGTTTGAAACTCGGGCCAGCATACCTGTGGTGCCAAGAGAAACAGGTTCAACGCGAGCGAATCGCGACAAGGCCCGACTTGTCTTAGTCAAGCCACACATTGACGCGAACGAGATTGTGGTCTGACGGATGTGGAGTTGCATAGTTGCTGCCACTGAATTTAGCCATCGATTGCCAATGGCTCGCACCGAAGTTTGCGGGCGCGAAAATACCGTCGACGTGATCGCCGTACAGTGTGCCGATTCGAGGCGTCTTGTCCCAGCCGTTATAGGAGTTGTATCGCGCATTCTTGTAGGACGACGACCGCTGGTAGGTGTCTGTAATTCCATACCTGGCAAACTCAATGCGCGGCGCATCCGTCGCCCGACGGCGTTCCGATTGAAGCCCGCCGCAAAACCCACCCCGCCTGCCCGTATCCACGGGGAGCGCGAATGTGACGAGGTTGCGTGTTTCTGCCGCCCGCGCACGATCATTCGCAGCGGACTTGCCGCTCGAGACGTGGGCCGACACGAATGTGTACGTCTTGCCTGTCGGCTTGTAGCGGAGCGTTGCCCACGTGGCTGTGGCGTTGCCGCCCAAACGGAAATCTCCGGCTAGTGGTTGCTCCACTGGTACGCCGGCGCGGACTTTGCGTTCCCACGCGCCGGTGGACGGGTTCCACTCCCAAAAGTAGTTGGCATTCTCATCCCAGTGAAAGACATCTTCAGTGGACCAGCCACTCGAGTCACCGTCAAATGTCAGAGTTTCCCAGTCGCCAACATTCTCGATAACTGTGTGCGTTTCGGGCTCGAACGAGTTCGTCCGGTAAAAGACCGCTTCGGTTCCACTCGAGGAGGCCAAAGCGAAACCGAGCGGCTCTAGTCGCGCTTCGAGCACGCCAATTCGGCGGGATCCTTCTTGGATGGTGACGATGTGTGAGGCGGATTCAGCGATTCGTTGGACGACGAGATTCTCGCGGCTTGCCGTCCACGCTGCGCAACCGGATGCCACACTGCAGATGTTGAACGTCGAAACTCCGATGGGCGCAGCGGTCGACTTGTTTGCGTGAGCCATCGTGCTGTGGCAATACCGAGGCGACCTGCTTGATCCGGACTTCTTCGCCACCTGGAAGCAATACATCGTGTTGGCTTTGAGCCCCGAAACTGTCCCGGCCGAACCCTTGACCACTTTGGATTTTGCTTTCTTCGAAGTCACTCCACTAAACGACGTCGAGTAGTAAATGCGGTATTTCGAAACGCCCTTCTTAGTGGCCCAATCAAGCGTGAGCGACGTCGGCGTGGAGGCAACAACCCAAGGGGTCCCGACTGGTGCCGCCTGTGCGGGGGCAGCCAGCGCGCCAAACAAGATCAGTGAGGAAGTCAATGTGACGAGAGCCCGAGTTATTCGCATGAGGAGAGTGTAGACGACACGGTGTGTCGATTTCCTGACGAATCATGACCAATTTGTGACCATGTGGGTCATCGCCGCGCGGAAACTGCCCACGCAGCGCCGAAGATAAAGCGTCCGCGTTACCCCAACGCCTCAATGAGATCGGCTGTCAGTTTCGTGGTCCTGATGTCGTCGACACCGGGGGAGAACCCCATGCGCACGACAACGAGTTGCTCCGATGGCACCACCAGAATCCGTTGGCCATCGTGGCCCTGGGCGAAGTAAGCGTCTGCAGGCAAGTCCGCGTACTCGAGAGCACCGCCGGGGCCCTCATTTGGCCACCAAGCACTCGCGTAGGGGGAATCTTCATGCGACTTCACATCGACGGCCTGCGTTGATTCGGCCATCCAATTCTCGGGAAGAAGTTGTTTACCGTTCCAAGCGCCACCTTGGAGGGCGAACTGCCCGACTGCCGCCCAATCGCGCGGGGTCGCCCACATGTATGAACTACACACGGGCGTACCGCTGCCGTCGGTCTCCATGACCGCGCTCGACAATCCCAGCGGTGCGAAGATTTGTTCGCGGGGAAGGTTCGCTCCTCCAGACATTTCGGCAAGTACCGAACACAGCAAGGTAATGCTGCCACTCGAATACTGGAGATAAGTTCCGGGCTTGTGCGCCGACTTGAACGAAGCAACGAAACTACCCATGTCTGGCTCCATGAACAGCATCCGGGTGATGGCGGTGTTCAGGGCATAGGTTTCGTCCCATTCCAGGCCGCTTGTCATGTTGAGCAACTGGCGAATCGTGATGTCGCGCCGGTCATCGTCCCATTCTTCGCGAAGCTCAGATTCATCAAGCGTCACAACATCTTGAGCCACTAGGCGGCCAACAATGAGGTTCGTGACACTCTTTGACATCGACCAACCCAGTTGGGGGGTGTCTTTCGTGAAACCTTCGGCGTAACGTTCCGCGACGAGTTCACCGTCTTTGATCACGAGCACCGCGCGGGTGCCCAGTTTCGAGCGATCCGTCGCGTTCAACTCAGTTCCGAACGCCACATCCAAAGCAGCCTCCACCTCGGCTGACTCAGAGGGTTCGGCAGCGTCAGTGAACGGGTTCGCCCCTGCGGAAACGGTTGTCGGTTCGGGAAGTTTTGGTGCCTGTTCTGCGACCGCGCAACCGAACCCTTCGGTGAAAAACGCGCGTTGCTTGCCGAGTGCCCCAAGAACGCTCGCAGTGGTGACATTCTCGCTTGTTGATGTGCGCAGCACAGGTACCAGAGGATTTGGAGGCAAATCCGCAGCAGCGTTGTCCCTGCCCGCAACGAACTCAACGGCGCAGGCGTTGTGCGCGGCATACCCCGTTCCGGTTAAGACCATAGGTCGCTGCCACCAGTAGCCCGCGATGCCGGCAACGAGAACAACGACCACAAGCGTGACAAGGACACGTCGAAAAATCCGCATGGCGCTAGCGTCTCACAGGCTGTGAGACAGGTCACGGTGTTGAGAGGCGCTTCATGTGCGTGGCGTGAAGCTCAAAGGGCACATCTGCTTGCGCGTGCCACGGTCTGCATAAACAGGTGAAGTCGTACAGTATCGATAGCGGCGCGACGTCGGGCCCACTTCGAATCAGGTGAGACTCAGGAGGCTGAGATGAGCATCGTAGACAACGCTGTTTACGTTGATGGCGGTCGCGTTGAAACCCCGCCTTCGCTTGACCTCACATTCGAGACAATGCAACGCACGGGCGGAATCGGTTGGATTGGCCTCTACCGGCCAACGCTTGACGAGATCGAAACCGTTGCCGAAGAACTCGAAGTTCACTCGCTCGTCGTGGAAGATGCGGTGGCCGCCCACCAGCGCCCGAAGATCGAACGCTACGGCGACATCCTTTTCACAGTCTTGCGGCCCGCGCGATACATCGATGACGAAGAACGTGTTGAGTTCGGCGAACTGCATGTCCTAACTGGGCCGCGTTTCGTCGTCACCAGTAGATATGCCGAAACGCCAGACCTCAGTAAAGTGCGCACGCGACTTGAGGCTGATGCTGACTTGTTAGCCCTAGGTCCAGAGGCGATTTTGTACGCCATTTTGGATCAGGTTGTAGATGAATATGTGCCCGTTGTGGCGGGCCTTGAAAACGATATCGATGAGATCGAGTTTCAAGTGTTCGACGGCGATCCGAGCGTCTCAAAGCGTATCTACACACTCCTGCGAGAAGTCATCGAGTTTCAGCGTGCCACGCGACCGTTACTTGACATGATTGCCGCACTTCGCGAGGGATTCGATAAGTATCACGTCGCCGAGGAACTGCGGCGCCGGTTGCGTGACGTTCAAGACCACGTCATAAAAATTGCCGACCGAGTTGATGGGTTCCGGGCGCTGCTCGAAAACATATTGAACGTCAATGCGGCACTCGTCGCGCAACGGCAAAACGAAGAAATGCAAAAGATGACCGAAACGTCGATCGCCCAAAACGAGGAAGTCAAAAAGATCTCCTCGTGGGCGGCAATTTTCTTCGCACCAACCCTCGTCGGGTCGATATATGGCATGAACTTCGACCACATGCCAGAACTGCTTTGGCGCTACGGCTACGCCTTCTCACTCGGGCTCATGCTGGCCGGTTCCGTCGTCCTCTACATCATCTTCAAACGCAAGGGTTGGCTGTGACTGAGCAGCGAGGCGTTCACACCATTCGATAGCCGATGCCAGGTTCGGTGACAAAGAGGACAGGATTCGCTGCATCCTTTTCGAGTTTGCGCCGGATGCTTGCCATATGTACGCGTAAATAGTTCGTTTGCCGGTCATAACCGGGGCCCCACACGGCTTGAAGCAAGTCGCCTTGGCGCACAAGATGGCCGCGTTTGAGCGCAAGCGTTTCGACGATTTTCCATTCGATTGGGGTGAGGTGAATCGGTTCGCCATCGCGTTCGGCTTTCGATTCGGTGATGTCGAGTACTAGCCCGCCGAAGTCGAAAGCCAGTGGTGGGCCGTCGATCATCGTTCGTCGAGTTGACACTCGAATACGCGCCATGAGTTCGTCCATCGAAAAAGGCTTCGTGATGAAGTCGTCTGCGCCAAGATCGAGTGCTTCAACTTTGTCATCCGGTTCGGTGCGAGCCGAAACGACGATAATCGGCACGTGACTGAATTCGCGCACTCGAGTCAACACCGTCACCCCGTCCACATCTGGCAGACCCAGGTCTAGCAAGATCACGTCCGGTATGCGTTCGTTGATCAATTGAAGTGCGGTACGTCCATCGTTGGCTGTCTCGACCTCATAATCACGAGCCCGCAAGTTGATCGAAAGCGTCCGAAGGATCGCTGGATCGTCGTCGACAGCAAGCACGTACGTCATGAAACCTCCTGATACCGGGGAAGTTCAAGGACGAACGTTAGTCCTCCTCCGGGGGTGTCTTCCGAACTGATCTTGCCACCCATTGCCTCAGTTAGACCGTGGGCAACAGCGAGACCCAGTCCGACGCCGTCGCCTTGTGGGACATCGCCAAGTCGTTGAAACGGCGCGAAAAGGCGTTCGCGATCGTGATCGTTGACACCTGGCCCCGTATCTGCCACGCGGATCACTGTCAGGTCAGGTGTCAGGGCTGCATCAATCCGGATGGGGGTATCGGCGGGCGTGTATTTGATGGAGTTCTCGCAAATGTTCGCCAACACTCGATCGAAAAGGCCCGGATCGGCGAGCGTAATCATGTCCTGATCAACGTTCACGAGGAATCGTTCGCGCGAACCGAGCGGCGCAATTGCCCGCTCGATTGCGAGGAGAACGTTGACTTCGGTGATATTCACAGAGACCGCCTGTGTTGCGATGCGGCTCATGTCGAGCAAATTCGTCACGAGCAAGTTGAGTCGGTCGGACGAGTCTTCAATCGTTTCAAGAAGCGCGTCCTCGTCCTCTTTGGAAAACGACACGGCAGGATCACGCAAACTCGAAACTGACGCTTTGACAGCGGCCAAGGGTGAACGCAAATCATGCGAAACTGCAGCGAGGAGGGCAGTGCGAGTCCGGTCTACCTCAAACAACCGCGCGCGCTCGATTTCGGCACCAATCGCCTGTTGGCGTTCGGCCATGACCTTGGCGTAGGCCGCATACGCGTTCAACAAGCCGCGCTCGGATGCACCTTGATTTCCACCCTTGAGGACGAGGAACGTCGTCTCGTCCAGTTCGGTCGAAATGTCGGCGCCTTCAAGCGAAAGCGGAGCATCGCCCGCTTGTGCGATCACCGTGTTCGGGCCCGTGTCGTCGAGTTGAATGACGGCAGCACCCTGAGCCGAAAACATGTCACACGCCGAAAGCAGCAAACCATTAAGGTCATGGCCCGAGTTCAACAAACTGTGCGACAACACGGTGAGAGCGTTCGCCTGAGCACGAGCCTTGCGTGCGTCAGATGTTCGTCGGGCTGATCGGTCAACCACAAGAGCCACCGAAATACCCATCACCACGAAGATCAGGATCGCAACCGCGTTTCCGGGGTCGGAAATGGCGAGCGTGTGAAGCGGCGTCGTAAACAACAAGTTGAGCAAGGTTCCACTCAACAGGGCCGCGACGATCGCAGGGAACAGACCGCCAATGAGCGCTGTGATCACCACGACTGCGAGAAGCGCCATCGATTCGGGCATCGTTTCGTGGAGGCTCGAAACTTGCTTCATGAGAAGGCCCACAGAGACCGGAGCTACGAATGCGAAACCAAATCCCCACAGCTTGCGCTGCTTGCTGAGTTTGGCTTGGGGAGCCGCAGGCCGCAGCGTTTGGCTCCGAGCATCATCGTGTGTCACGATATGGACGTCGATGTCACCTGCGTCTGCGACGACTCGTTCACCAATACCGGGGCGCAAGACCGTCGAAAGTCGCGAACGGCGGCTCGTCCCGATAATGATTTGATCGGCATTCTCGGCGTGCGCAAAGTCCAAGATGGCTTCGGCTGGATCATCGCCCATGGTGGTGTGGAAAGTGCCGCCGAGTGCTTCGGCTTTTGCGCGAATGTCAGCCAAGCGTTCGGCGGAAATTCCGCTGAGACCGTCTTGGCGAGTTACGTAGAGTGCCATCCATTTGCCGCCGGCACGGCGAGAAGCGATGCGAGCGGCTCGCCGCATGAGCGTGAGCGAATCTTTGCCGCCCGTGACGGCAGCGACGATGCGTTCGCGGGTAGCCCACGTGCCCTTGATGTCGTGCTGGTCTCGATACCGGTCGAGGCCTTCATCGACTCGATCAGCGAGCCATAAGAGTGCGAGTTCGCGAAGCGCTGTCAGGTTGCCTTCGCGAAAGTAGTTCGACAATGCGGCGTCGACTTTGTCGGCCCCGTACACATTCCCGTGTGCCATTCTTCGTCGCAGCGATTGGGGACTCATATCGACGAGTTCGATTTGATCGGCGCCCCGCACAACCGCGTCCGGAACTGTCTCGCGTTGGCGAATTCCAGTAATAGATTCGGCTACATCGTTGAGCGATTCTAAGTGCTGGATGTTGACCGTCGTGATGACTTCGATTCCGGCATCGCGAATGAGTTCAACATCTTGCCAACGCTTCTCGTTCAGGCTCCCTGGAATATTGGTGTGGGCGAGTTCATCGACGAGGACGACCTCTGGTTTGCGTGCGATGATCGCATCAAGGTCCATCTCCTCATGGACGGAATTTTTGTAGTGGATCGTACGTCGTGGGAGTATCTCGAGGTCGCCGATCGCTTTGATGGTGTTTGGTCGCCCGTGGGTTTCGATGAGTCCGACAACGACATCGGTGCCTCGTTCGTGGCGCCGTTGGGCTTCGTCGAGCATCGCGAACGTCTTACCCACGCCTGGCGCGGCGCCTAGATAGACGCGAAGTCGTCCTCGTTCCATAGACCTAGTTTCTCCCTCGAGTGTGTGAATTACTGGGTAGCCGCGGCAATATCGACGTTCAGTTTGACCACGTTGACTCCGGGTTCGCCCAAAAAGCCAAGAACGCGGCCGTCGGTGTTCTTGGTGATGAGCTTCTCGACCCGGCGAATGTCGAGTCCGTTCGTTGCTGCGACGCGCGGAGCTTGAAGTTCGGCGTAGTCGATTGAAATGTGCGGGTCGAGACCTGAACCGGAGGCGGTCACTGCATCAGCCGGGACATGACCTGCCAATGTTGATTCCACGTTGGCGATCTCGCTGCGTCGGGCCTTGATTTGTTTCAGCAGTTCCGGGCTTGACGGCCCGAGATTACTCGGGGCTGACTTGAGTGTGTCGTATTCGGCTGCCGATGGTCGGGAATGGAACCAACGGCTGCCCTCGAAGTTTTGGCCGAGGAGTGCAGAACCGACAACGTGACCTTGCGCCGTGACGGGTTGGCCGTCGGCTCTGTCACCAAAAAGTTGCCCGATACCCCACACCGTAACTGGGTAGGCGATGCCGAGGATGACGGTGAACACGAGCAAGGTTCGCAATGAAGCGAATGCCTGGCGAGAGAAATCCGTAAGCGTATTGATGAACATGTTGATTAACCAATTCCAAGAAGTGACGAGACGATGAGGTCAATAATTTTGATGCCAAGGAACGGCACAATGAGGCCGCCGAGGCCAAACACCAACAGGTTGCGGCGCAAGATGCTACTGGCAGATCCGGCGCGGAACTTTACGCCTCGCAGCGCGATCGGAATGAGCGCGACAATGATGAGCGCATTGAAAATGACAGCCGACAAGATCGCAGACTCGGGAGTTGCCAACCCCATCAGGTTAATGCGATCGAGTTGTGGGTAAGCCGCTATAAACATCGCAGGGACGATGGCAAAGTACTTCGCGACATCGTTTGCGATCGAGAACGTCGTCAGTGCTCCGCGGGTGATGAGCAATTGTTTACCGATTTCAACGATGTCGATGAGTTTGGTGGGATCGGAATCAAGATCGACCATATTGCCGGCCTCTTTGGCGGCAGCAGTTCCACTGTTCATTGCCACGCCGACGTCTGCAGCAGCGAGTGCTGGCGCATCGTTGGTGCCGTCGCCCGTCATGGCGACGAGGCGTCCACCAGCCTGTTCAGAACGGATGTAGTCCATCTTGTCTTCAGGGGTTGCTTCAGCGAGGAAGTCGTCAACCCCTGCCTCGGCAGCGATTGCTTGAGCGGTGAGCGCGTTGTCGCCAGTGATCATTACGGTTCGGATGCCCATGGCGCGAAGCTCGGCAAAGCGTTCAACCATGCCGTCTTTGACGACGTCTTTGAGGTGCACTACCCCGAGCGCGTGTCCGGGCTGGCCGGGTACACGCCGCGCAATGACCAACGGTGTTCCACCGGAGGTAGATATTTCGGCAATGATGTCTGAAATTGCGGTAGGAAGAGTTTCCTCGAGCCAGGCTGCCACGGCTGAACCTGCACCCTTACGAATCTCGGTTCCATCGGGCAAGTCCACGCCCGACATGCGGGTCTGAGCCGTGAATTCAATAAACGTCGCGCCCGCAGGCTCGTCCAGATGACTTGCACCCAGTTGGTTTGCCAAATCCACGATCGACTTTCCTTCTGGAGTCTGATCGGCCAAGCTTGAGAGCCGCGCCGCGTCCCGTAGTTCGCTGTCTTGGACGCAGGGAGCCGGAACGAAGCGTGATGCTTGGCGGTTGCCGTAGGTGATCGTGCCGGTCTTGTCGAGCAAGAGGGTACTGACGTCGCCGGCGGCTTCTACTGCACGACCTGAAAGCGCAAGCACATTTACCCGAACAAGCCGATCCATGCCAGCGATGCCAATGGCCGACAGCAGGGCGCTGATGGTCGTCGGAATCAGGCACACCAACAGGGCAATCAGCATGACTGTCTCTTGCGGGGCACCGGCGTAGTTCGCCATCGGTGGCAAGGTCGCGACAGCAGCCAAGAACACGAGCGTCAAACTCGTCAACAAGATCGACAGCGCAATTTCGTTGGGAGTTTTGCGTCGAGACGTGCCCTCGACGAGGGTGATCATTTTGTCGAGGAAGGTCTCACCGGCAGCTGCCGTGATCTGAATGACAATGCGGTCCGACAGCACCTTGGTGCCGCCTGTTACTGCACTACGGTCGCCACCGGCTTCGCGAATAACTGGTGCCGATTCACCAGTAATCGCTGACTCGTCGACGGTTGCGATGCCTTCGACGACGTCACCATCGCCAGGAATCACGTCGCCAGCCTCAGCAATCACGCGACCGCCAACTTTGAGTTCGGTGCCAGGAATAAGTGTCTCGTGGCGGGAGGCGGCAAGAAGTCTGGCCATCCTGTCGGTCCGGGCAGCGCGAAGGGATGAAGCCTGCGCCCTGCCCCGGCCCTCTGCCACCCACTCTGCCAAGGTTTCCGAAGATGACGGTCAACCACAGCCAGACGGTAATCGAAATCGTCACGACACTGGGATTGGCGATGGCGGCAATCGTGGTGGCTGCGGAACCGAGCCACACCAAGAACATGACGGGGGAGCGCCACATGTGTCGCGGATCAAGCTTACGGGTTGCGGTGGGGAACTCTTTGATCATGTGCGAGAAGAGTGATCCAGACGAAGCGGACGTATCGCGCTTGTGGCTGTGTTCAGTCTCGGGTAGAACGGTGTCGGTGTTCATGCGAGTGCCTCTGCAATCGGTCCAAGGGCAAGTGCCGGGAAGAACGTCAAGCCTGTGATCAACACGATGATGCCGATAAGCAAGCCGACGAAGAGGGGAGTGTGGGTAGGGAGAGTGCCAGCCGTAACGGGGACTTTGCCTTGCTCGGCTAGCGAGCCTGCCAGCATGAGTACCAACACGATGGGAACTAGGCGTCCGAACAGCATCGCCAGAGCGATCGAGACTTGGAAGAAGGTCGACGTCACGGTTAGGCCACCAAAGGCGCTGCCATTGTTGTTCGCGCCGGAGGTGTAGGCGTAAAGAACTTCCGTGAATCCGTGACCGCCCGGGTTTGCCATGGCGTCTTGAGTACTGGGAAGTGACATTGCGATTCCCGTTCCCAGAAGTACGAGAACTGGAACTGTCAACGTGTACAAGGCGACGTACGTCATCTGGCGTGAACTGATCTTCTTGCCCAAGAATTCTGGCGTTCGGCCCACCATGAGACCCGCAATAAAGACAGTCAAGATTGCCATCACCAAGATGCCGTAGAGGCCAGATCCGACTCCGCCTGGTGCTACTTCGCCGAGCATCATGTTGGCCAGAACGGCACCACCGCCGAGGGGCGTCATGGAGTCGTGTGCGGCGTTGATCGCGCCGGTCGACGTACCTGTTGTGGCCGTGGCAAATAGAGCCGATCCCCACGCACCAATGCGAGTTTCTTTACCTTCCAACGCACCGCCCGCCGCTTGGGCTGCCGCACTCATGTGGCGAACTTCCGCGGTCGTAACAATCGCGAGGACACCAGCCCACAGCGTCGCCATTGCAGCCAATACCGCGAGGCCTTGGCGATGGCTTCCCAACATGGTGCCGAGCGTGCGCGTGAGGGCAACTGGAATGAGCAAGATCAAGAAGACCTGCAACAGGTTCGTGAGACCGTTGGGGTTTTCGAAGGGGTGAGCCGAGTTCGCATTGAAGAATCCGCCGCCGTTGGTGCCGAGGAGTTTGATGGCTTCTTGGCTAGCCACGGGGCCGCCAGGCAAGACCTGCTTAGCGCCAGTGACCGAATTGATGGTGGTGTCAGCGAAGTTCTGAATGACGCCATTCGCTATAAGAACCAGCGCGCCTATAAACGCTATAGGCAACAGGATTCGGATTGTGCCGCGCACCAGATCGACCCAAAGGTTGCCCAGCGAGGTCGAGTTGACGCGCACAAAACCGCGGATGAACGCGATGGCGACGGCCATGCCCACAGCGGCTGAGACAAAGTTCTGAACCGCGAGACCCGCCATTTGGGCCGTGAAGCCGAGAGTGGATTCGCCGCCGTAGGACTGCCAGTTCGTGTTGGCCACGAACGAAACCGCAGTGTTGAACGCCATCGCGAGTCCCATGTCAGCCATATCGCGATCCATCGGCAACCACGACTGTGTCATTAAGAGCGTCATGAGGACAAGAACGCCCACCGCAGAAAGACTCACGATGCTCATGGCATACGCCTTGGGGCTCTGTTCGGAATCAGGGTTGACGCCCATCAGCCGGTACACGAACTTTTCAAACCGAGTGTGAGAAGTGCAGGAGTAGGTGCGTGCCATGTAGTCGCCCAGTGGTACGTAGGCCGCTGCGAGCAACATGACAAGCACCCCAATGGTCAGCAAGCCGCTGAGAGTCTCGGTCATCAGAAGCGCTCCGGGAAAATCAGCGCAGCGATTAAGTACACGGCAATTGAGACAACTCCGGAAAGGAGAAGCGTGTTTTCGACGTTCATATGGCTAGCCAACTAGGTCCAGCGCGCGCGTGGAAGGGGCTTGACGCGTTCTTAACGCGCGTTAACGCGGACTTGTTTTCGTTATCGGATAGCCAACCAAGCTCGCCGCCGTGAATATTCGGCCGATACTGATTTGGCCACGAACCTTTTGCGTCGTACGGTCATATCGCGAAGAACAAGCGTACGATCAACTAGTTCTGCTTTGCGAGGTGCGAAGCGCGCAGTGAAAGTGAGTAGCCCCCATGTACGCTCCACGCCCTTGGCGCCCAGACCGGATGAATGTGTTTGCGGCCAGTGCTGCCGTGATCGCTGGTTGGATTGCTCTCACGCCCGCGCTTTTGCCGCGCCCCGCAGTATTCCAAGGACTCGTGTGTGCTCTCGTTGCCTTGATCGGCTACGGAATCGGCTCGTTCATCGCGTGGGTTGTCAGTGAGTGGGGTACAGAGATTACCGAAGGGAAGCGCAAGAAGGCGTGGCTCGCGTTCTTCGTCGTTTCTTTTATTGGCACTGTGGTTGTCCTTTGGCGTCACGTACGTTGGCAGAACCGACTGCGCGACCTCATCGGCATGGAGTCGCTCAACTTCGGACACCTCACGATCACGGTATTGGTCTCGCTGGCGCTCTTCGCGACCTTCCTGTTTGTCGCCCGATCGGTTCGAGCCGGTGGTCGATTCTTGGCTCGCAAAGTCAGTGGCTTTATGCCGCCTCGAGTCGCGGCAGTTTCTGGCGCGCTTATCGTGGCGATCTTGAGTTTCTTTGTCTTCGACAGAGTCATCTTGAACAAGATTGTTGAGGTCGTCGACTCCTCGTTTGCGGTGATCAACAAAGAGTTCACGACCGAACTTCCCGCCCCAACGAGCCCGCACCTTTCGGCGGGCAAGGGTTCCGACGTTTCGTGGGAAGACCTCGGGCGTCAAGGCCGCCTGTTCATCGCCAACGCGCCAACCCCAGAGCAGATCAAGGCGTTTTCGGGTCGACCCGCGCTGCAACCAGTGCGGGCTTATGTTGGTGTCGGTACCGACGGGCACATCGACCTTGAAAACGAAGCTAAAATCGCTGTTGAGGAACTCGTTCGCACTGGCGGTTTCGACCGCGCTGTGCTCAACGTATCGACCGGAACTGGCCGTGGATGGGTCAACGAAAACTCGGCACAAGCACTCGAATACATGTGGAACGGCGACACGGCCACGGTCAGCATGCAGTACTCGTACCTGCCGAGTTGGGCGTCTTTCTTGGTCGATGGTCAACGTGCCCAAGAAGCCGGTCGACACCTCTTTGATGCTGTCTATGCGCATTGGTTGAGTTTGCCCCAAGATGAACGCCCATTACTGGTGGTCAGTGGGGAAAGCCTTGGCACGTTCGGTGGGGAAGCCGCGTTCAGCGGAGCGCAAGACATGGCGAACCGAGTCGATGGCGCACTGTTTGTAGGCCCGACTGGAAACAACACGTTGTGGCAACGATTTACCGATGATCGAGATGCTGGGTCGAGCGAGATCGCTCCTGTGTACCGCAACGGACAGGTGGTTCGTTTCTCGCGAGACGGGAAGACATGGCCGGGTGGCGAGGAATGGATGGGCACTCGGATCGGCTACTTGCAGCATGACAACGACCCGATCACGTGGTGGACGGCCGATCTCGCCTTCCACAAGCCAGATTGGCTACGTGAGCCCAGAGGCGACTACGTTCTCGATCAAGTTCGTTGGTACCCGATCGCGACGATGCTTCAGGCCGGCGTCGACCAGTTCGTTGCCAATAGCGTTCCGGTCGGCCAAGGACACTTATTTGGTCAGGCTCCCGTATACGCATGGGCGACGATTCTTGCGCCCGAAGGCTGGAGCGAGGAGCAAACGAAAGCACTCGCCAAAGTGATTAAGACTCGAGTCAAAGCCACCGAAACCAATACAGAAGATGCTCAAGGGTCCGGTTCTGAATCCTCGAGTGGGTCATCAGCAGACTAGACCGCGACATCGCCAGCAGCGTCAACGCGATGCGGCTGAGCCGATTCCGATGGGGTTGACTGCGTCGGCTGCATCGAAACTGCGCATACCGATAATCCAGTCTTCAAAATACGTGATTAGTTCGGCATCTTCGCTCCGGTGATGCTTTAAGTAGTTGTTCGCTTCGCGCGAGATGCTGAGCGCGAGACTATGCGCTTCCTCGGCGGCATGTGAGATCTCGGCATTGCACGGCATCTTTGCCGAGGGGTTGTCCAGCCGGGCCGCGAGCGCAAGAATGCGATCTTGAACGGCGTCGATGACTAGCGCACATTGGCGCAGCCAGGCCGAGGCCTGCTCGTGCGGATCATCTTGATGCGCCACGTTTGATAGCGCACGATCAGCCATACCGAGGGATCGCATGGCTCGATTGATTCGACCTAAACGCAACCGAGAGCCAAGAACGCGTGCGCCATCGCCAACGGCACCGAGTACGTTCGCGTGGCTCACGCTCACGTCGCTCAGCGTGACGCGCGACAAGCGCAACTGAGGAAGATAGTCACGCGCATCGATGTCGGTCTCGATTGCTACGCCGGCGGCGGGAATCGGCACAAAAAAGGCTGCGAGTTCGGGGCCCGTCCCGTTTGCCGGGGCCGTTTGAGCCAAGAATACCATAAACCAACCAGGGTCATCGGCGATGCCCGCTACAAAGTTGAGATGCCCATTGAGGAGGTACTCTTCGCCACGGGAGGTTGCGGTTACGGCGCCAGGCGTCCGTTCAGCGAGCCGTTCAGCGGGCTCGGTCATGGCCCATGCTGATCGTGTTGCACCATCGAGAAGCGGTTCAAGCCACGTCTGGCTCTGGAACTCGCTGGCATACACCTCGAGTACGTTCATGTTCCCGTAGTCAGGGTCTTGACTGTTGATTGATTCGGGAGCCAAAAGCGGTGACCAACCCGTAATTCGCGCGATCATGGCTGACTCGACGTGCGTGATGCCGGCAGCTTGGGGTTGCAGAAGATTCCACAAGCCTCGACGCGAAGATTTACGACGCAATTCGTCGACGATTGGTAGCGAGCAATCAAGCCCGAGTTCATCGCGTTGAACTGCCCATCGTTGCTCAGCGGGGATGATCTGCGTATTCATGAAATCCCGCATGATATCGGCAAGTTCCTGGATTTCTGGTTCGAAATCCGGACTCATGGTGATCTCCTTGGAGGATATTTGCGGGACGAGCGGGACAGGGCGAGCACAGTTGCTGCTTGTTTCTATGGTGCCGGTTTACTTGGGTCATGCGTCACTCCATTTCGCATCGTGGCACAGTGAAATGGAGAGTTTGCTCGAATTCTGACGGTCAGGATGCAGCTATGGAAGAACCGCTCGACACGCGTGGCGTCATCATTGTTGGTGGCGGTGTCGCTGGTGTCACGGCCGCATTTGAGTTGCGCAAGGGCGGTTTTCGCGGTCGAATCACGCTTCTCGACGCTGGTACTTTCCCTCACGACCGACCACCGCTGACCAAAGACTTTCTCTGGGGACATGCAGGCGATGACGAGGTTGCGTTGTATTCGCCTGCTGCATTTGAAGAGCAGGCCATTGACTTGTCCACCCATTCGCTGGTCACCTCGATCGACCTTCGGGACCTTGGGGTCGTGTGCGAGGACGGATCTCGGTTCGAAGGCGATTTCATCGTGCTGGCGACAGGCGGTTTGGCCCGAATTCCGGCCGAGAGCATTTCTTTGCATGAAAACGTTCACCGTATTCGAACGATCGATGATGCGCGTCGGTTGAAGCGAGAGTTGACTCCCGGCCGCAGGCTGCTCGTGATCGGTGGTGGCCTGCTCGGTGTTGAGCTGTCTTATACCGCACGACTCGTGGGTGTGGACGTCACGATTGTGGAGCCGCAACTGTGGCCATTGACGCCGATCGTAGGCGACCGGCTTGCTCACTGGCTTCATGATCACGCACAAGAGGCCCACATCGCTCAACATCAGGCCCACGTTGTTTCCCTCGCGAAAAGCGATGACAACTTTCGCGCGGAACTGAGTGACGAAACTGTTGTTGAATGTGACGTCATTGTTGCTGCGATCGGTTTCGAGCCGGCTGTTCACCTTGCTGTGCAGGCTGGATTAGACGTTGGTGTAGGCATCGAGGTTGACGCCTGCCAACGGACTTCAGACGAACGCGTTTTTGCGATTGGCGATTGCGCTGAGCGCCACGAAACCGATCGGGTTCTTCGTGGCGGCCACTGGGAAGCCGCGAAAATCGACGGCGAACGCGTCGCGCGATCAATCCTCGGCGAGTCTGTCTCGCCAGACGGTGCAGCGTGGTTCTGGACTGATCGGGGGGACCTGCATCTCGACGTCGTCGGACGAATGGACGATTGTGACGAAACCGTGGTTCGCGGTGAATTCGGTTCGACAGCCTTCAGCGTTATTGGAATGAACAGCGGCCGAGTCGCGGCGGCAGCCTGCGTGAACGATCCGAAGACAGCCCGGCAGCTTCGAAAGATTATTGATGCTGAGATCGAATGCACGCCCGATGAACTGCGCGACCCCGCAACGGACCTGCGTCGGATTCTGAAGCGTTAGGCGTCAACGTATGTGGCCAAATGTTGGCCCGT
>CALMUY010000054.1 GCA_937873005.1 uncultured Aeromicrobium sp.
TGAATCGTCCTAGGTTTTCTGCCGCTTCTATACTGGCCGCAATTTTCGGCTGAGGTTTGCATAGTAGGTTGCCTTGTAGTCAGTCGGGCAGTCCCAGAGCGGAGGCAACACGGATGTTCGAGTACATAGTGCTGGCGAGCGCGCTGCTTCTAGCGGTTGCCGCTGCGTTGGTGATGAAGTGGCGAAACGGCCGGTTCGCGAGCGTCTCGGCGCCAGATGATCGACCGAGGTTGGATCTTGCCTTGCTTAACGAGGCGCCGGGGGAGCGGGCGAGTCTCGTGCAGTTTTCGTCTGCTTTCTGTGCCCCGTGCCGAACGACGCGTGTGGTGCTCAAGCAAGTCGCAGAACTAGTGCCTGGCGTTGTGGCGGTCGAAGTCGATGCCGAATCTCATCTCGAACTGGTGCGTGAATTTCAGATCATGCGGACGCCCACGGTGTTGATTCTTGATTCAGATGGTGTCATTGTGAGCCGCGCTTCGGGTGCGCCGACAAAAGAGCAAGTGCTGGAAACACTGGTAAAAAACCTACCTAATCTCAATAAATGAGATAGCATCTCGTTATGCAAGACCAAATTGTGGCGGAATGCAATTTCTCGCCTATGGTGGTCTGCATGTTCACCACAACGCTTCTGACACGTAGGCGCGCAGTCGACAACTGCTGCACCTGCTCAGCGTTGTGTTGCATGCGCTGATCGACTCAATAAACCCGTCCCTCAGTACAGCAAATTGGTGGAACCCCCATGTCCAGTAGCACCCCATCCGTGGATCCCCGCGGCCTGCGTTTCGGCGCCACAATCACGAGCCTCGTTCTAGTCGGCACCATCATTGCGCCGGCAGGAGTACGCGAAGTACTGCTCGCCTTGCAGGTTGCAGCGTTCGCAATCGGCGCATTCATCGGCCCGGCAGCAACCCCGCAGTCCAAGCTTTTTGCCAAAGCAGTTCGGCCTCGCATTGGTGCCCCCAAAGAACTCGAGGACGCGCGTCCTCCACAGTTCGCTCAGGCCGTAGGCCTCGCGTTTACGCTGCCGGCGCTCGCGTTTTTCCTTGCTGGTTTCACGACCGTGGGACTGGTTCTCGTCGGCCTCGCGCTCACCGCAGCACTACTCAACGCGGCTACCGGGTTCTGCCTCGGTTGCGAGATGTATCTCGTCACCCGACGCCTTGCAAAACAACTTGTTTGACCTTTAACTAACACATTCTGGGGCGCACCGAAGCCCTGAAACAACGAAAGGAAGATCCATGAGCCGCGATACCGCACTCGTGACCGCCGACTGGGTGGAAGAAAACCTCAACAACCCAGATGTCGTTCTCATCGAAGTTGATGAAGACAGCGAAGCGTACGACAAGGGCCACATCCCCGGAGCAATCAAGCTCGATTGGCGCCAAGATCTCCAAGACGGAGTTCGCCACGATTTCATCAACCAAGAACGACTCTCGGCGCTGCTCTCCGCCAAGGGTGTATCGAACGATCAGACCATCGTGTTCTATGGCGGCAACAACAACTGGTTCGCGGCCTACGCCTACTGGTACTTGCGCTACTACGGACACACAGACCTCCGTTTGCTTGACGGCGGACGCAAGAAGTGGGAACTCGACAGCCGTGAACTCACGCAAGAGATCCCCGACCGCGCCGCTACCAACTACGTTGCAGCAGCTCCTAACGACGACATCCGCGCGTACCGCGACGAAGTCGTATCGGCCATCGGTGTTCAGAACCTGATTGACGTCCGCAGCCCTGATGAGTTTGCTGGCCGCCTCTTGGCACCTGCTCACCTCCCGCAGGAAGCAGCTCAAATCGGTGGCCACGTACCCACCGCTGGAAACGTTCCGTGGAGCAAGGCAGCAAACGATGACGGCACCTTCAAGAGCGACGCAGAACTCGCTGATTTGTACGCCGAAGTTGGCTTCGACGAAAACAAGGACACCATCGCTTACTGCCGCATCGGCGAGCGTTCCTCGCACACGTGGTTCGTTTTGAGCGAAATCCTCGGCCGCAAGAACGTCAAGAACTACGACGGATCCTGGAGCGAATACGGTTCGCTGCGTGGCGTTCCAGTAGCTTTGGGCGACGAGCCAGGGGAGGCCTGACATGTGCGGAGCAACTCGTGGAGGACCGAGCCTCGAAGGCATCGACATCTCCAAGCAGGCAGTAATCCAAGGCATCGTATTGCGCGATGACGAGCCAGTGTCGAACGCATATGTTCGTCTGCTGGATCGCACGGGCGAATTTACGGCCGAAGTTCCAACATCCGCCACTGGCCAGTTCCGCTTCTTCGCGGCTCCAGGCACGTGGACGCTGCGGGCTCTCGCGCCCAGCACGGAAGCGGTAGACAAGCAAGTCGTTGCTGACTTCGGTCTCGTGGCTGACGTGGAAGTTTCCGTCTGACAGTTATCAAAGTGCAAGGGCCGCGTGGGCGTCACGAAAGTGACAACCGCGCGGCCCTTTGCTTTGGCCCTTTGCTTAGAATTAGGGCTTTGAATTGGGTCGCTAGCGAATCTCGTCGCCTAGAACGTCATCTGGATACTTAGCCAAGAACTCATCCATCTTTCCGAACTTCAACGCGGTGAAGAGCTCTTCAGACTTTGCTTCGTCAAGTTTCACGACGCTTCCCCAAACAGGGATAGTTTCGGTGCCCGCAACAGGGGCGGTAAGGAAAGTGACGTCCTCGGCTTTGATGCCTTTGAGCGAAAGCGCGAGCTTGCCCATCGACGTCGAGGACCAACCCTCATCTACCGTCAGGTTCTTACTCAAAGCCACGACGGTCTTGTTGAGTTTGACTGGGTTAGACGTCACTCCCGAATCAAGCATCTTGCCCAAGAGCGATCGCATGAAGTTCTGCTGGCGCTTGATCCGATCGAAATCGCCGCCGATGAGGCCATAGCGGGTTCGAACATACTTGAGCGCCATCTTGCCTTCAAGTAGGTGATCGCCGGCCTCCCACGTCACCTTCTGCTTGGGGTCATAGAACGTCTTGGGGATCGTGACTGGGACTCCACCGACGGCCGTCGAAAGATCTTTGAAGCCGTCCCAATCGACGATCGCAACGTGCGACATGCGAAGGCCAGTCAGGTTTTCGACCGTTGAAATCGTGCCGAGCGGGCCGTGTGCACTGAACGCCGAATTGATCTTCTCCGAGTGCGTGACCTCCCCTTGAGCATCGTGAATGGGCACAAAACTGTCTCGGGGGATAGAAACGGCGTAGACCTTCGAGCGGTCGGCTGGAATGTGAACAACCATTAACGTGTCGCTGCGGTATTTGCCGACTGGCCACTCGGCCGCGGCCGCGTCCTGCGCAAGCGTCGTTTTCTTTGACTGGCCCGGTTGCGGCTCGCCCTTATCTGAACCGATAAGCAAAATGTTGAGATCTTTGCCCGCGTCTGGATCGGGGCGGTTGTCGAGACCATCAGTTTTGATGCGGCCGACTTGGTTGAGTTGGTGATTGAGGTTCCATGCATACGCGCCGCCGGCGATGAGCGGCACGATTACAATGATCGGCAGGAGCCACGTTAATAAGGGGTGGCGAGCACGGAACGTCGAACGGTTGGCTGCACGCGAGCCAGGTCGTCGAGTCTCCGAAGCCATAGTGAATCCCTTTCAATCAACCTTTCCATTATGCCAAGAAAAGCAAAATTCACCTATTGCGCTGGTCACATGCGTAACATCTCAGGCTTCGACGATGAGTGTGACCGGGCCATCGTTGGTCAGAGTTACACGCATGTCGGCCCCAAAAACTCCACGGGAAACTCGAACGCCAGCAGCAGTCAACTCTTCGCAGAAATGTTCGTAGAGCGGCTGTGCGACGGGCCCTGGAGCGGCGTCGCCCCACGAGGGCCGACGGCCCTTCTTTGTGTCGGCATACAACGTGAATTGGCTGACAACTAGCGCCTGGCCACCGGAATCGAGCACCGAACGCTCGCCAGCCATGATCCGCAGGTGTGCGATTTTCTGGGCCAGCGCGGTGGCTGTATCAGTGCTATCGGAATGGGTAACTCCCAGCAAAATGACAAGGCCGGAGCCATCGAACGAGCCGATAATCTCGCCGTCGACGCTGACGTTGGCGCCGAACGCCCGCTGGATTACTGCTCGCATGGAATAAGGCTAATGACCTGCTCGTTAGCATGGAGGTATGGCGTTTGAAATCCCCTCTGATCTCCACCCGCAACTCATGCCGTTGGCGTGGCTCTTGGGTGCGTGGCACGGCAACGGCCGGAGCGAGTACCCCGACACTGAACCGCACGCGTTCGAGCAGGACGTCATGTTCACCCACGACGGCAGAGATTTCGTCCACTATTTCAGTCAATCGTGGATTACCGACGAGAGCGGCGAACGCACGGGCGTAGGTGCCTTAGAGGCGGGATTCTTGCGTTCAGTTGGTGAAGGCAAGATCGAGTTCGTCCTCACCAAACCGACCGGCTACGCGGAGATCTGGTACGGCGAAATTGACGGCCCGCGAATGACGCTCGCCACCGATATCGTTGCGCGAACAGTGAGTGCTGAGGAATACACGGCAGGACAGCGCATGTATGGGCTCGTTGAAGGTTCACTGATGTATGCCATCGATATCGCTGCCGGCGGGCAGCCATTGCAATCTCAATTGTGGGGAAAACTCAATCGTGTCTGAACGAAACTCAAGCCCCCTGCTGTTGCTGCCGGGCGCGGTCGCCGGCGAAGGTATCGATGAAGGTGTGGCAGCGCACTATGGCTCGTTCCTCACCGAACAACGCGACCTACTAGAAGCGGGTGCGTTCGTTGATCATTCCCATCGGGACGTCGTTCGGGTGACAGGCCCAGATCGTCTCGACTGGTTGCATTCGCTCACCACGCAGTACCTCGTCGGGCTGGCCCCAAACGTGTGGACTGACGTACTCATTCTCACCCCGCAAGGCCGAATCGAACACTCCTTTACTGGTTACGACGATGGCGAAACGTTGTGGGCTCACACCGAGCCAGGTGCAGGCGAGGCCCTCATTGGGTT
This sequence comes from uncultured Aeromicrobium sp., assembly GCA_937873005.1. Classification (GTDB taxonomy): domain Bacteria; phylum Actinomycetota; class Actinomycetes; order Propionibacteriales; family Nocardioidaceae; genus Aeromicrobium. Next base: position 4,976 of record CALMUY010000054.1, read on the forward strand.
CCTTGATCGAATGCGTTTTATGTCACGTGTTGAGGTTGCGCCTGTTGACGAACTCAAAACCATTGCTCGGTGGCACGACGGCGTGCTCTCGTGGGAATTCGTCACTGATTTGACCGCAGCCGAAGGTGCTCCAGCTGGCATGCTCGCGCACGAGGCACTACGAATTGAGGCCCATATTCCAAGGTTTTCCTTGGATACCGACGACCGAACGATCCCAAATGAGGTCGGCCTCCTGAACACTGCGGTCCATTTGGATAAGGGTTGTTATCGGGGGCAAGAGACAGTGGCTCGGGTACACAATCTTGGCAAACCGCCGCGCAGATTGGTGATGCTGAACATCGACGGGTCTACCTCCTACCTTCCGTCGAATGGTGTTGAAGTGACGTTTGACGGTAAGGTGGTTGGAGTTGTCGGCTCGGCCGCCCGGCATCATGAATTGGGGCCAATCGGGCTGGCATTGATCAAGCGCAACACTCCTACCGACGCAATCTTGATGGTTGATGGCGTTTCGGCTGCACAAGACGTGGTTGTTGATCCGGATGCTGGTCTACACGTGAGAACGAATGTGGGACGAGCATGACGAACTTTGATGAACTGGGCCTTGACGCGAATTTGGTTTCGCGCGTGGCCGCTTTGGGATATGAAACTCCCAGCCCTATCCAAGAAGAGGCGATTCCAGCGCTGGTCTCGGGGCGAGACGTCGTTGGCTTGGCGCAAACAGGAACGGGCAAGACAGCAGCCTTTGCCTTGCCAATGATCCAGAAGATCGACACAACTCTCGATGAGACGCAGGCTCTAGTCTTGGCACCGACCCGTGAACTTGCTTTGCAAGTGTGTGAAGCAATCACCAGCTACGCCGAAGGCCAGACACTACGCGTCCTTCCCGTCTACGGCGGCCAGAGTTACGGGGCCCAATTGTCAGGACTCAAGCGAGGCGCACACATTGTCGTGGGCACACCCGGTCGTTTGATCGATCACCTTGACCGCGGTTCGCTCGATCTTTCACACCTCGACATGCTTGTTCTGGACGAGGCCGACGAAATGCTCAACATGGGCTTCGCCGAAGACGTGGAACGCATTCTCGCTGATACGCCCGAATACAAGCAGGTTGCGCTTTTCTCGGCAACGATGCCACCGGCTATTCGGAGGCTCGCACGCAACTACCTGCACGAACCACTCGATATCGCGACCAAAGAAGCGACGCGTTCCACCACTACGGTTCGCCAACGGTGGATGGGGGTCTCGCACCATCACAAGCTTGACGCCCTCACGCGAATTCTTGAAGTTGAACCGGCAGACGCCATGATTGTGTTCGTCCGCACCAAGCAAGCCACTGAAGAGCTTTCGGAAAAGTTGCGCAGTCGGGGACTCAACGCTGCTCCGTTGAACGGTGACCTCGCGCAAGCACAACGTGAACGCACCGTGAACGCCTTGAAGAGCGGCGCTATCGACATTGTTGTAGCGACAGATGTTGCTGCACGCGGGCTTGACGTCGAACGCATCACGCACGTCATCAACTACGACATTCCGCACGACACCGAGGCCTACGTGCACCGGATTGGCCGTACTGGCCGTGCTGGACGCAGTGGCGATGCGATTGTGTTCGTCACTCCACGTGAACGCCGCATGCTCGAAGCAATTGAGCGAGTTTCGGGTCGCGATGTCGAAGAAATGCGCATCCCAACGGCAGACGAGGTCAACGCACACCGAGTCGAAGCCTTTGGGCAGAGCATCACGCAGTCGATGGGGTCGCCCCAGTTTGGCAAGTTCAGGTATCTCGTCGAGCAGTACTCGGCAGATCACGCAGTCGACATGGTTGACGTCGCGGCGGCATTGGCAGTGATGAGTCAGGACGACAAGGAGTTCTTCCTCAGCCAAGACATTGCGGCCCCCAAGAAGCGCGAACCTCGTGGCGAACGGCCCCAAGGCGAGCGTGGCGAACGTCGTGTTCACACACCAACCGAAGGTATGACTCCGTACCGACTCGCTGTCGGGAAGCGCCACAAGGTAAAGCCCGCGATGGTTGTTGGTGCGCTAGCCAATGAAGGCGGCTTGCGTCGTTCCGACTTCGGCAAGATTACTATCGGCCTGGAACATACGATCGTCGAATTGCCTAATGACTTGCCCGAAGCAGTTTTCGATTCGCTTTCGGCAACGCGCATTTCAGGCAAACTCATCGGGATTGAGCCAGATTCGGGCCCGCCAGTCCGTCGCTCGAACGCTGGCCCGCGTAAGAAGAGTTATGCCAAGGGCGGTAATTCAGCGGGTCGTTCGGGTGGGCCTGGCGGCAACAAGCGCAAGCCGCGCCATTCGCAATCTCGACCGAAGGGCTAGTCCAGATCGCGGCTAGTCCAAATCACGATAGTGTTCGAGGACCTTGCTCATCGACGTCAGTGCTTCGTGGAGTTGGTCAAGGTGCTCGGGATCAAGAATGTTGAGAAGCGTCTTCATTTCGGTGCTCGAGACACCTTGCGTTCGCGGTAGGTAGACGACTTCACAGAGATCCTTGAGTTCGTCGAACTTGCCTTCCCAGTCGTTGCCCATGGCAAACACATCGACCGAGAACTCCTGAATATCGCGAGGTTTCTGATCCCACGCAGACTCAGGTATCACCAGATCGACGCCCTTGATTCCTTGCACGATGGCGGCTCGGTCTTGGTAGGGGACGACAGTGCTCTTGCCTTTAGTCGCGTTGAATTCGTCAGTGGAGACTCCCACGATCAGGCGATCGCCCAACGCTGCCAACCGATTGAGCAAGTTCAAATGGCCCACGTGGAATAAGTCGAATGTTCCGTAAGTGAGAACTGTGGTCATGGTGTTGACTCGGGCTTCGTGGGTTCGGGAGCGACAGCAGTTACTTGTGTGGCGTTCAATGGCAACACGACTGATTTACTAGGCTTGTCGATTTTCGAGACGTTACCGGAAATGCGAACTTTGGCGGCGATCATGTTGTGGTCGGTGAGAACTTTGCCACCGCGAAGATGGTTGTACATGCGCCACAAGGGAACGCCGACCCCATCATTGACGAAGATGTGATCGACATGGTCGCCTGAGTTGAGCGAATTCGCGCTGCCGCGGTTGAACGAATTTTGTGAAGCGCCGTCGGTCTCGCCGGCAATCTCGACGGCATCTTTAAAGCCGCCTCTGGTCAGGTGACCGAATACTCGATCGCCGCCGCGATGCCGGCCACTGTTGAAGTCGCCGGCAAGAATCACGGGCTCACCATCGCGACCTATTGAGTTAATCGCTGATACGAGACGCGAAGACTGACTGCCGCGTATGGCGTCACGCTTCGAGTTTTTTCCTGGTGAAAGGTGGACGCTTGCGACCACGAATGTCGTCTCGGTTTTGCGATCAAGGAGGCGTGCCCACGTCACGGTACGATCGTGCCCTACCGAGAAGCGACCGCCGTCCTCTTGTTTAAAGAGTTCTTCGCGGAAGAAGATGTATCGGGTTTCGGCACCGCCAAAGGCGCGGACAAATCCGCGTTCGCCACCAGAGAACGCTGCGTTGGTGGTGCGTCCGACTCGCTGTCCGCCAGCTTCTTGCAGCGTCATGATGTCCATGTTGGATTCTTGGACTTTGGCTGCCTGGGCGCCAGAGCGACTGCCGTACCCTGAGCACGCTTCAGAGCAAACGTTCCAAGCGCCAACAGCGAACTCCGAGAATTCGGCGGGGGTGTCGTATTTGACGGGTTCACTAAATTCGCCGAGAACACCTTCTCGAACGGCGCGGACCCGAACGTAACCGGTTGTGCCGGGTTTGAGCGCGTCTGTGACGAATCGCGACTCGGGGGCGTCGATGCGATGAATTGCGAATGGTTCGGTGTCTTTGTCTGTCGAGAAACTCACGTCGTAGTTGGTCACGCGCGGCACCGGGTCCCATGCAAGGACAAGGCCGTTGCTTTCAACCCGTTTGAGTGTGGGTTTGGTGACGGTGTCGGGAGGCAACGTGATGACGCCATCGAGGACCGTTTCCGAATCCGAAGCGCTGATGTTTTCAATTCGGTAGCGCAATGTGGCCGAACGACTGACACGCGTGCCGAGCGTATTAAGCGTGGCGGTCGGGTCGCTTGTCGTCGTGTCGAGGAGGGGTTTTTTGAGGCTTGTGCCGATGCGCACGCGATACTTGTCTGCTTCGCCGTTCCAAGCCAGCGTCAATTGTGAATCGTCGATGTTGACGGAGGTCAGGCGATAGTCAGGTTGAGTCTCGGCTCCATATCGTGCGCCCCCAGGCCCTGCGTCAATAATCGTGAACGCCCCTGCGATTCCGAGAACTGACACTCCGGCCACGAGCGTGGCGACATGTCGGTTCAAGCGGGGCATCTCACCATTCTAGACGGCAGGAAGTGTCACCGTGACAGCAATCGGATTATGGTCTGAACCGAAGGGCGCTTTGAAAAGCTTGCCGGAGGTGTAAACCCAGCTGTCGTCAGCGAATTGGGTGAGCATGCGCCACGAATCAATTCTCGCGTCGGCATCAACGAAAATGGCGTCGATGTGATGGCCGCTAGCCTTCGGCGTACGGTCGCCGTAGTTTGAACTGTTGAGTCGAAGGTTGATCGCGTCAGCACTGTCTACGGCGTCGGCGGCGTCGGCGATTCCACGATCGCGCATGAAATTGCGGGGTGCATCAAAGCCGCCAGCGTACTTCGACTGATTGGCGTTATCGGCGTTCGAATTCCAGTCTCCAGCCCACACGATAGGCAGGTCGTAAACATTCTCGCTGTCGATTGCGGCGTAAAGGCGGCTCATCTCTAGCGCGCGTTGGCGATCGTTCGCAGCGCCCTTACCCGAGGTGAGGTGGGCGTTCACGGCGTAAAAAGTTGCGCCGGTGGAACGGTCGCGGAGTTTCTCCCACACGGCATATTTCTTGCCTGGTGAGTCGAGGGTGATCCACCCGCCACCAGCCGAGGTGAACTTGCTGGCGCGGAAGTATAGGGACTTGGCGCTCTTGTAGGAGCCAACCGTGTAACCGGGGAATTCAGTTTGGAAGCGGGTGTCTTTGTCGTGCGACTCTTGGGTTGCGATGATGTCGGGGTCAGCGGCGGAGACAAGGTCGGCGGCGAACTGCTTGCGTGCTGACCACGCCGGAACGTTTGCCTTGAAGGTCGCGCTTGCACCGCTACGACACTTATCTTGACCACAGACGTTGTAGGTCACGATGCTGACATTCACCTCAGGCTGTGCCAGTTTCACCGTAGTGACAGGGCCCCAAGCGCTGGGGTTCGTGCCAGCGAGGGCGCGGATGCGGGTGTAGTAAACGCTGCCTCCGTTGAGCCCGTCGAGCGTAATCTCTGTCTTGGTGGTCGGGACGGTACTGACGCGCGAACTAAAGTCTTGAACGGGCGAAATCTGAACGTCGTACTTCGTCGCGTTCTTGACTGGAGCCCACTCAAAGGTGAGGAAATGTCCGAGCCCGCCTGTATGGATCGGCGCTTCGGGTTTAGCAGCAGTCTGGAGAGGAATCGTCGAGGTCGTGCGCGTCGCGCTCCAGACGCCCTTGAGGCTCCCGTTTCGCCCTTGAACTCGGGCGTAATAGGTGCGATTTGGTTTCAGCCCGGAAAACTCGGCCGTCGTCGATTTCGTGGTGATGGACTTCAAGCCAGTGCTGAACGCGGTGTTTTCGGCGACCTGGACCTCGTAGTCGCCTGCATTAAGTGCCGGAGACCACGCCAGCGAGAAGCGGTCGGTTTTGTTTCCCGAAGCAGCCAGATTTTGTGGAGCCGGAACTTTGAGGTCGAATGCTTTCTTTGCCGTATAGCGCTTGCCGGAACGGTTCACGGCTTCAACGCGCGCGTAGTAATCAGTGCCGCCGGTTGGTTTGAGTCCGCGGAAAGTGAGCGTCCGTGTCTTGGTGAGACCGCTAGCGTAGGCGCATTTTTTCGCGCCGGAGCTTTCAAGCAAGCAGACACGATAGCCGGTTGCTCGGCTTGATTTGCCCCAGCTGATCGCTGCGGTCGTGGTTCCTGCGAAGACAGCTGCCACCTTAAACGAACCGGGCTTCTTCCCTTTCGCGTATGCAGGAACTGAGGCAAGAGTTAAGCCGGCCGCGAGCGATAGGGCCGTCGCGAATGCCAGCAAAAATCGAGCGAATCTCGAACGCATGTCACAAACTTTCTGGTCGGGGAAGGAGCGCGATAGCACTCCACCAGTCCCAACGAGGGTATTGGATATTGGCGTGTCGCGCCAATGGCCCGTGTTGACTACGTCACTCCAGCTTGCATTTGCAAACTTTTGTTAGCACAATAGAGATATGGGTAAGTTGAACGTTCAGGGCGCTGTGGGAAACCTTGGCGAGTATCTGCGCGAGCAACGCACCCAAGCACAAATGTCGATCCGGCAATTGGCAGAGCTCGCGGATGTCTCGAATCCCTATCTCAGCCAAATCGAACGGGGACTGCGCAAGCCGTCTGCAGAAGTACTTCAGCAGATCGCTAAGGCGCTTCGGATCTCGGCTGAATCGTTATATGTGCGCGCGGGGATCTTGGATGCAGAAAGTTCAGGACAGCGCATGGTCGAGGACGCAATCGATCTCGACCCGATACTCACGCAGCGGCAAAAGAACGCCCTTCGTGACATTTACCGGTCTTTTATTGCTAACCAGGAGGAAGAATGAGCATCACCGGAAGCATCAACGCCCAACTCAAGTCACTTCTTGACGACATCAAGGCACTGCCTAACACGGTCAAGGGTCTGGAAATTTCAGATCTTCAGAAGAAGGCAGAAAGCCTCGCACAGAGCGCCTTCGGACAGGCTGCCGCCGCGTACACCGAAGTTGCCAAGTTGAGCGACGATGTCATCAGCAAGGCCAAGGGCTTCAAACTTGACGACGTCAAGACCTCGATCGATGAGTTCAACAAGGGTGCAGAAGAATTCGTTTCCTCACTGCGCGGCAAGGTTGACGACCTTACCGTTGACGATTTGAAGAGCGCCGTTGACGAATTCCGCGACAAGGCCGAAGACATCGTCGACGATCTCGAAGACGCCGCTGAGGGACTTGTCGAAGACCTTGCTGACAAGGCGAAGCAGATTCGTGAGAAGGCTGCTGGAGTCGTTGGAAACGTTGAAGGCGCTGCGGCTTCGTTCGCTTCCTCGGCCAAGATCCGTAAGGCGACTGCGCCTGCGAAGGCAGAAGAGAAGAAGGCTGCTCCTGCTGCGAAGAAGGCTCCTGCCAAGGCTGCCGCGAAGAAGGCTGCACCGGCCAAGAAGGCTCCTGCCAAGGCTGCCGCGAAGAAGGCTGCACCGGCCAAGAAGGCTGCTCCTGCTGCGAAGAAGGCCGCACCTGCTAAGAAGGCTGCTCCTGCTGCGAAGAAGGCCGCACCTGCTAAGAAGGCTGCTCCTGCAAAGAAGGCCGCACCTGCAAAGAAGGCCGCACCTGCAAAGAAGGCCACTCCTGCCGCCAAGCAAGACTGAGTTAACTGACACTCAACGAGGGTGGGCGTTCTTCGGAACGTCCACCCTCTGTCATTTTTGAGAGCTTTCTCTGAGAACAAAGCGTCGCGTTCAGCCTAGAATTGCACAATGCATCGAATTTTCTCTGTGAGTTTCGCTTCGGTGTATCCGCATTACGTAGCAAAAGCAGTCAAGAAGGGCCGTACCCAAGAAGAAGTCGACACCGTCATCGAGTGGCTTCTGGGGTATTCGCCCGCCCGGCTTCGAGAACATCTCGACGCTGGAACCACGATTCTTGAGTTCTTGAACGCGGCGACGATGAATCCGAACGCACACATGATCACAGGCGTTGTCTGCGGAGTGCGAGTCGAGAACATCGACGATCCACACATGCGCGACATCAGATACCTCGACAAACTCATCGACGAATTGGCCAAGGGCAAGGCGTTAGAGAAAATTCTCCGAACTTGATTTGCTGAACTGGCAACAAAGACCCCCGCCCTCGATGAGGAGGGGGGTTCTTCCAGGGGCGCGAAACTGTGAGGGCTCGGCCCGCTTTAGCCACGCTGACGTGCGCGAGCCGTACGCGAGCGCTCGCCAGCATCCAAAACGACCTTGCGAATACGAACAGCGGTCGGGGTGATCTCGACGCACTCGTCTTCACGACAGAACTCCAACGACTGCTCGAGGGAGAGCTTCTTCGGCGGAATCAACTTCTCGAAGTTGTCGGCCGACGATGAACGAACGTTCGACTGCTTCTTCTCTTTCGTGATGTTGACATCCATGTCTTCGTCACGAGAGTTTTCGCCAACAATCATGCCTTCGTAGACCTCGGTAGTGGGGTCGATGAAGAGCGTGCCGCGTTCTTGGAGATTCGTCATCGCATACGACGTGGCCGCGCCAGCGCGGTCTGCCACCAAGGAGCCCGAAGGACGCGTGTTGATCTCGCCCGCCCACGAGTCGTAGCCTTCAAAAACGTGGTTCGCGATGCCGGTGCCGCGCGTATCGGTGAGGAACTCGGTACGGAAACCAATCAGCCCGCGAGCAGGCACGATGTATTCGAACCGAATCCAACCGGTTCCGTGGTTGACCATCTGCTGTACTTGCCCCTTGCGGGTGGCCAGTAGTTGCGTGATTGTGCCGAGGTATTCCTCGGGCGCATCGATCGTGAGCCGTTCGTAGGGTTCATGGACTTTGCCATCAACCAGGCGCGTTACTACTTGTGGCTTGCCCACGGTGAGCTCGAAGCCTTCGCGGCGCATCTGTTCAACAAGGATCGCGAGCGCGAGTTCGCCTCGGCCTTGAACTTCCCAGGCATCAGGGCGGTCTGTGGGCAAAACGCGCAGCGAAACGTTGCCGACGAGTTCGGAGTCGAGACGATCCTTAACAAGGCGAGCGGTGACCTTCGTGCCTTTTTCACGCCCAGCAAGCGGCGACGTGTTCGTTCCGATGGTCATCGAGATCGCGGGTTCATCCACCGTGATCAACGGCAGAGCAACGGGGTTGTCGACGTCGGCGAGCGTCTCACCAATCATGATTTCGGGAATACCAGCGATTGCCACAATGTCGCCCGGGCCAGCAGATTCGCCGGGCACACGAGTGAGAGCTTCTGTGATCAAGAGCTCGGAGATCTTCACCTGCTTGGTCGTGCCGTCGGCACGCATCCACGCAACTTGCTGTCCCTTCTTGAGAACGCCTTCCTTGATGCGAACCAACGCCAGACGCCCCAAGAACGGGGACGAGTCGAGGTTCGTGACGTGAGCCTGAAGTGGAGCGCCTTCGGTGTATTCAGGCGCTGGGACGTGTTCAAGAATCGTCTGGAACAACGGAAGCAGCGACTCTTCGTCGGGAAGAGTAGCGTTTTCAGGAGCCGTGAGCGACGCGCGGCCGGCACGGGCCGAGGCGTAAACAACAGGGAAATCGAGAGCGTCTTCAGACGCATCTTCGGGAAGCAGATCCATGAACAAGTCGTAGGCCTCTTCAACGACCTCGGCAATGCGGGCGTCGGCGCGGTCCACCTTGTTGACCACCAAAATCACGGGCATTTTTGCCTCGAGAGCCTTGCGCAAAACGAAACGAGTTTGCGGCAAGGGGCCTTCGGAAGCATCGACAAGCAAGACGACAGCGTCAACCATCGACAAGCCGCGCTCAACCTCGCCACCGAAGTCGGCGTGTCCAGGGGTGTCGATGATGTTGATGGTGATGCCATCTTCTGCACCGGGACCGGTGTAACGGACAGCGGTGTTCTTGGCGAGGATCGTGATCCCCTTTTCACGTTCAAGATCGCCAGAGTCCATGACCCGTTCGGCCATCTCGTGGTGTTCGTTGAAAGAGCCTTGCTGTTTCAACATGGCATCAACCAACGTGGTCTTACCGTGGTCTACGTGGGCAACAATGGCGACATTTCGAATGTCAGAGCGAATCGGCACTCTATCCATTTTACGGCACGACCTCTAGATCCCCGAAATCGGAATGCCCATTGAGGCGACGGGGCGAATTTGAAGATTTGTTTCGGAGGAGTACAGTGAAATTTCGTGTGCGTTTGAGGGCACCTCTCGGCCCCTCATTCTTAGGCGCACGCCGCGCAGTTGACTCGGCTGAACCCACTTATCGTTCTTGGCCCGACACTGCCGTCGAAACTCAAGTGAAAGAAGTGGAACATGAGTCGTAGTCATGCTGCCAGCAGCACGGGCGAGGTCGATGAAAAGATCGATGCCAGTGTCCTGATTGTGGCGGGCGTTGTCGTGATGGGTTCCATCATGTCGATCCTGGACATCACCGTCGTCAACGTCGCGATTCCGACATTCCTCACCGAGTTTGAAGTCGACAAGATTTCGACCGTCGCGTGGGTCGTGACGGCCTACACCTTGGCACTCGCGGCCGTCATCCCAATGACGGGCTGGGCGGCTGACCGCTTCGGCACCAAACGCCTCTACATGTTGGCGCTCGCGTTATTTACTGCCGGTTCCGTTTTGTGCGCCATGGCGTGGAGCATCGAAAGCCTTATTGCATTCCGCGTAGTTCAAGGTCTTGGCGGTGGCATGTTGATGCCGCTTGGCATGACCATCATGACTCGTGCTGCCGGTCCGAAACGTATGGGTCGACTCATGGCGATTTTGGGTATTCCCATGCTGCTCGGTCCGATCGCAGGGCCGATCTTGGGCGGCTGGCTGATTGAAGTTGCCACGTGGCATTGGATCTTCTTGATCAACTTGCCGCTCGGTATTGCCGCTTTGATTTACGCAGCGTTCGCTCTACCTAAGGATGAAGCCCACCCCAGCGAGACGTTCGACTTTGTCGGCATGCTGATGATGTCGCCAGGTCTTGCCCTCTTCTTGTACGGTGTGTCGTCGATTCCCGAAGTTGGCGGGATGGATCACGTCAAGGTGTGGGGCACGATGTTGGGTGGTGCGCTGCTCATCGCAGCCTTCGTCATCTATAGCTTCAAGCCTGCGCATCCTCTTTTGGACTTGCGATTGTTTAAGAACTTCAACTTGACGATTTCCATCGTGACGATGTTCCTTTTCGCCAGTGCGTTCTTCGGCGGCTTGTTCCTTGTGCCGACGTACCTGCAGCAAGTGGGCGGCGAAACCGCGCTTGGCGCGGGACTCCTGATGGCCCCGCAAGGTCTTGGCGCCATGCTCACGATGCCGCTCGCCGGAATCTTGGCCGACCGTTTCCCGGTGGGCCGAATCGTGCCTTTCGGTATCGCGATCATCACGGGGGGCATGTTCGCCCTCACGAAGATCGATGCAGATACGAGCAATACCCACCTGATGATCAACCTCTTCATCTTGGGTCTGGGCATGGGTCTGACCATGATGCCGATCATGTCGTCGGCGTTGCGGACACTCCGCCCTCACGAAATCGCTCGTGGCTCAACGCTGCTCAACATCACGCAACAGATCGCATCCTCGATGGGTGTAGCGACTATCTCCGTCGTTTTGGTTCAGAATCGTGAAGGATCGAAGGCGCTCGCGGCAGCAGAAGCGATGAACAAAGCAAAGATGGCAGGGACGCAGCCACCTGCAGACGTACTGGCAGTCATTGCCCAATACGGCGAATCTTTCCAATCAGTTGTGCTTGACGATCTGACGGCTTCATTCGTGGCGGCTTTCTTCATTTCGTGCATCATGTGTGGGGTCGCGTTCTTGGCGAGCCTCTTGCTGCCGAAGAAGCGCAGCGCGGATGAGACTGAGAACGCGACGCCAGTCGTTATTCACTGACGAGCGAGACCTACTCACGTTTCGGTCACGTGACGGTCAGGTGTCGCGAGCAACTTTCCAGTTAGTTGCTTGCGCCACAGGACGAATCACCATCAAATCGATGTCGACATGGCTGGGTCGCGTTGCAACCCAAGCAATGGCTTGCGCGATATCTTCGGCAGTTAAAGGTTGCGCGACGCCCGCATACACGGCCTCGGCGCGTTCGTGATCGCCAGCGAAGCGGTTGAGTGAGAACTCTTCGGTGTGGACCATGCCCGGCGCGATCTCGGTAATCCGAACAGGTGTCCCGTTCAGTTCGAGGCGCAGCGTCTCGGTGATGGCTTTGAGCGCGTGCTTAGCAGCCGTGTACCCGCCACCGCCTTCGTACGTTGAGTGGCCGGCGGTCGAGCCGACGTTGATGATGGTGCCTGCAGTTGCGGCAATCAAGGCAGGCGCGAACGCTTGCGTGACTGAAACCGTGCCAAGCACATTGACGTCATACATGCGACGCCACTGTTCGAGATCAGCATCGACAACATGGTCGAGGTCGAATGCTCCGCCAGCATTGTTGACGAGCACGTCGAGCGTTCCGCTGACCTGCGCCGCAGCTGACGAAACCGATTGGGGATCGGTGATGTCACAGACAATCGCGGTCCCGCCAATCTCATCGGCGAGCGTTGTGATTCGGTCAAATCGGCGAGCCAGACAGTAGACATGGAATCCATGGGTGGCCAACTCGCGAGCGGTGGCCGCTCCAATTCCGCTGCTTGCGCCCGTTACGACTGCGTTCTTCATAGGACAAGCGTGCCAGAATAGACAACATGGTTGAGGCCAAACCGCGACGCGTGGCGATGCTGTCGGCGCACACGTCGCCTCTGGAACAGCCCGGATCGGGCGATGCTGGTGGGATGAACGTCTACGTGCTCGAGCTTTCGCGCAAGCTGGCTCGCTCTGGGTTCGAGGTCGACATGTTTACTCGCGCCACATCTCGGCACCAGCCCCTCGTGATTGATGTTGAGCCCGGGATTCGAGTGCACAATGTGGCGGCCGGGCCGTTCGAGGGACTCAACAAGAACGAACTGCCCACCCAAATGTGTTCCTTTGTGCGTGACGTTTTGCGGGTTGAAGCCCGGCACGAACCCGGATATTTTGATCTGATTCACTCCCACTATTGGTTGTCCGGACAAGTGGGTACGGTCCTTCGCGATCGATGGAACGTGCCGTTGGTGCACACCATGCACACGATGGCGAAAGTCAAGAATGCGGCACTCGCCGAAGGCGATGAGCCTGAACCGCGAGGGCGTGAGCGCGGAGAAGAGGAAATCGTGCGGCTCGCCGACCGGCTTATCGCCAATACCGACGAGGAACGCCACGAACTCATCGACCTTTATTCAGCAGATCGCGACAAGGTGCGGGTTGTGCATCCCGGAGTCGATTTGTCAGTGTTCCGTCCTCGTGCCACCCCTCAAGAACCGCCGCTCATCCTGTTTGCAGGGCGTATCCAGCCCTTGAAGGCGCCCGATCTCGTACTCAAGGCGTCGGCTCTCTTGTCAGACGTTGACCACCGTGTCGTGATCGTTGGGGGAGTGTCGGGGAACGGAGTCGAGCACCCGGACGCGCTAAGCGATTTGGCTCGTGATCTGGATATCGCTGGTCGAGTAGATTTCCATCCCGCAGTCAGCCAAAGCGAACTAGCCGAATGGTATTCGCGGGCCGCGGTCGTGTGCGTGCCTTCATACAATGAGTCGTTTGGGCTCGTGGCACTTGAGGCGCAAGCCTGTGGAACCCCAGTCGTCGCGGCGCACGTTGGTGGCCTTGGCACGGCTGTCGTTGATGGTGTTACGGGCACTCTCGTTGCCGGTCACGAGCCTGCCGCGTTTGCTCAAGCGATCCGCCCCTATCTGACGAACCCACAAGTGCGGTCGGCGGCGAGCGCGAAAGCCGTGGACTTCGCATCAGGGTTCGGATGGAATACGACGGCAGCCAAAACGATTGAGGTGTATGAAGAAGCGCTCCAGGAGTTCACATGACAGTTCACGACACCATCGTTGAGGCGCTGCATACTGCCGAATTGGATTTTGTTCAGCACAGTGCTGACACGTTTGAGATCGAACTTCCGGGAGTACGCAAACTCAAGACCACCTGCCGATTGACGGTCGGTCGTCACGCGCTCTCAATTCAAGCGTTTGTTGCGAGGAACCCCGACGAAAACCACGAAGCGGTTTATCGGTGGATGCTCGAAAAGAATCTGAAGATGTATGTCGTGTCTTTTGCCGTCGATGCCGCTGGTGACATCTATCTCGATGGAAAACTGCCGCTCGAAGCTGTCACGGTCGATGAAATGGATCGGGTCTTGGGTTCAGTCCTGCAGTATGCCGACGAATCGTTCAACATGATTCTCGATTTGGGGTTCGCTACGTCCATACGGAAGGAATGGCAGTGGCGAGAATCGCGAGGCGAATCAACTGCCAACCTTGAAGCATTCCGCCACCTGCGTTCGAAGGAGTAGTAATGGAGGCCTTGGTTTTCGCGGACTTCACTGATGTGGAGTCCTACCTCGGTGCTGTCCGATTCGAACGAGCCGCGGCCCTGCACTCGATTCTCACCGGCGAACAAGTAAACATTCATTATCGAGCCATCGAGCCGACCGGCGCCCTCGATCCCGAAGAGGCGATCAACTCTGCCCGAGTCTCCGGTATTGACCTCAACATTGATGACATCGTGCCTGCCGATTCCACTGATGCCTGGCGGTTGGCCGTGTGGGCGGGTGCCGTGAGCGCACAGGCCCAGCGTGATTTCGTGCATCAGGTGTGGCGAGCGCACTTCCTCGAAGGCGCAGATATAGCCGACCCCATTGTGCTCGCTGGACGGGCTGCGCTCGCCGGGTTGGACTTGGCAATCGCTGAAGAAGTGCTCGCTGAAGGTCAGTTCCTCGGCGAAGTTATTCAACAGCGTGAAACCGCCGCATCACTCAACGCTTCGGCGACTCCCTTCATCGTGGTCGATGCGGTCTACACGATCGTCGGATTGCAGTCCCAAGATCAGTACGTGCGCGCACTCGCATCGATTCGTGACGCACGTTAATGAATCGTCCCTGCGCTCGCCTGGCGTGAAAGTGCGGGGCGATCGATCTTGGCGTTGTGCCGACGATCGACGGGCAACTTCTTGATAAAGACAAAGTCTTCGATTCCACTCGTTGCCTCGAATTGTGAAGCAACATCTTTCAGTTTTGCGCGAAGTGCATCTTTGCTTTCATGCGAGCCCGGAACGAGTTCAATGCACATGGCGGGCTTCTTGCTCCCATCGGCTTGTGTCAAGGCGATCAGGGCACTGCGATGAACGTGTTGAATGGTGTTGAAGATGGGTTCGCACTGAAGCGCAAAGTAGGTCTTGTCTGTTGTCACCACCCGATGCGAAACCCGACCGCACACCCACAAGCGGTTTGATTCGTCGAGAAAACCCGTGTCGCCGAGGCGATGCCAATGCAATTCCTCGCCCAAGATCTTGTTCTCGAGCATGTCTTTCTCGGACTGGTAGTAGTGGTCGCTCACGTGCGGGCCACGCACAATCACTTCGCCGACTTCATTCGGGCCGCATTCAGACACCGACTCGAGTGAATCGATGGGGCCGTCGGTTATTTCGACGATCCTCACTTCCACGCCCGCCAGCGCATTACCAACGCACACGCCCCGGCCTGTTTCGCTTTGAGGCCACGTCTCGTTCACAACAGTTGTGCCGTCGATTTCGGCAACCGGCAGAGCCTCGGTCGCGCCGTAGTTTGAATACAACTCCCCGTTGGGGATCATCTTCTTGACAGCTTCGTAAAGCGGTCCTTGAATTTCTGCCCCGCCAGAAACGATGCGTTTGAACGAAGGCAAAGTGATACCGCGAGGGTTGCAATAGTTCGTCAAGTTCACGAGCAGCGCGGGAGACGCAAACATCGACTTCACACCGTTGTCGTTGATCACCTTGACGAGCTTGCCGGGGTTTGCGTCGCCAGGGCCTTTCGTGGCGAAGTTCATCGGCGGCACCACGACGGTCCCGCCGTGTGCCAGGCCGATGATCCAAAAAATGGGGAACGTTGGCATGTCGAGAATGTCGCCGTGGGAATCGAGTTGCCATTGCGCTTGCACGCCAGCGATGACTTGGGAGAGATTGCGTTGAGTCATGACGGTCGGCTTGGGTGTGCCGGTGCTGCCGGTTGTGAATGCGATGACCGCGATGTCAGTGGGCTTAACGTCGAGCTTTTCGGGTGTCTGGGGGACAGGGCGCTCGAGCGAACGCAAGGTTGTGAAACCGGGCGCGGACTTTGGGCCAACCAAGATCTTGCGCGTGATGGAGTCTTTCCCCCAGCCAAAGACTCGCTGCGCGAGGAAAGCCTCGGGGGTGCCAAAGAATACGTCGGGCCCAACTCGGCGCAGGCAGGCGTCGATCTTGGTTAGCCCATGGCTGTGCGGTTCGACGCCAACCATGATTGCGCCGATTCGCCACAGGGCAAGTGACAGGACGAGTGCATCTTCACCGGGTGGAACCATAAACGAGCACAAGGTGCCGCGTTCGATCCCGTACTCCCGCAGGCCAACTGCGAGCCGCTCGGCGCGGTCGCTCAATTCCTTGAACGTCGTGATCTCGTTTTTCGTTGATCCCCACGGAGTTGACTTGATGTGGATGAGCGCGGCCCGGTTCGGGTCTTCTTCGGCGATGGCCCGAATCTTGTCGGGAAGATCAATGATCGTGTTGAGCGGATTCGTCATGAGACAACTTTCTTGTCAGCGGCGGAAATATGAGCTTCCAGATCGAGAATGAGCGAGGTAATGGCTTCGGGATCTTCTAGCATCGGCAAGTGCCCGCAACCCTCGATGACGTCGAGTCGCTCGGCATTGAGTTGGGTACGTAAGTGCGAAGAATCGTTGCGAGACAGAACAAGGTTCTTGTCACCCCACACAATCCAGGTGGGCACGAGGTTCTTGGTGCGTGAACTATCGATCTGCCCGTAGGAGCCCATGTCGTCGAGCACGTCGATGAGCGCGGGAAGTTGATCAGCGCGCAGTTGGCAAGCCACGAGTTCGGGATCGTGATGGAGGTTCTTTGCGATGCCTTTGGGGCCGAGTTGGAACCGGAGCACGATGGGTGTGAAGAACCGCGGGGTGCGGATGTGGCGGGAGAGCGAACGCAGTGCACGTGTGCCGAGCGAAAAGGATCGCTTCATGGTGTGCAGGAACCCGATGTGGCCGCCGCTGAAACTGACTTCGGTGAGCGGATTGATCGCGATGATGCCTTGGACGAGTTCGGGGTGCCTGCGCGAAAGTTGAACGGCGATATTCGTTCCCATGCAATTGCCGACAACCAGTACAGGCCCGACGTCGAGTGAGGTGAGTAAGGCCGCCGTGATGTCAACGAGATCATCAAGTGTCGCAGGGCGTGGCCCGCGCCCAGAGGTACCAAAACCGGGCAAATCGACAGCCACGACTCGGTGAGTGGTGCTGAGGGATTCGATTTGATTTCGCCAAATGGTCGAAGATGTTCCACCGTTGTGAAGCATCAATATCGTTGGCCCGGAACCTTCGTCGAGATACGACATTTCAAAGGTTTTATGCTGAATACTCTTCATGGGAGTCCGCGATTAATGTGGATCGCAAAGCGACTGAACCCGAGTCATGTACGAGTTAGTTTATCAATGAATCGAGAGACTCACATCACATTTCTTGAAATTGGCTGGTTATCGCTAGACTCGCTCAGGTGTCAGTTGAATCAGGATCCTGGGCATCTCAGTTGCCGCGCGGGCCACACAGTTTGACGCGCGCACAAGTTGAGGGTTCGCAGCGTGAACGGCTCATGTTTGCGATGGTCGAGGCGGTTGCCGAAAAGGGCTACAACGCGACCACCATTGCTGATGTCGTGGCAAGCGCGGGCGTTTCGCGAGCAACCTTTTACCAACTTCTTGATGACAAATTGGCGTGTTTCGTCGAAGCGAACCGAATCGCCTCACGCATGATGCTCGGCACGCTCGAGTCCGCCATCAGTGCCATCAGCGAGATCGAAGGAATCACGACCGAACAGCGGATGAACCTGCTTGTTGAGCGATATCTCGAAAGCATCACAACGTTCGCCGATTTTGCCAAAGTTTTTCTTGTTGAGGTGTTCTCCGCAGGTCCGGACGCGGTTGCGCACCGTCTCGAACAGATGGAGGCGTTTATCAATCTCGTAGCGAACGCCGGATGGCAAGCCGACATATCGGATCTCGAAGGAGGCCAATTCGAGGCAATCGTCGAGGTTATCGTTTCGGCTTTGAGTCTAAAAGTAACGACAGCCATCGCAATTGGTGACCTGAGTTCACTGGAGTCCTTCAAAGCGTCAACCGCAATTCTCGTCGCGAAACTCATCAATAACTGACTTTCTTCGCGCGCCGATACTGCGCCCAGCGAACGAGATGTGTCTCACCTTCGTCTCCTAAGCGCAACCGGGCAGTTTAGGCTGAACACATGAGCACACTCGTCCTCCTGCGCCACGGCCACAGCGAATGGAACGCACGCAACCTCTTCACCGGTTGGGTAGATGTTGACCTCAATGAGCAAGGAATCGAAGAGGCCAACCGAGCCCCCGAGTTGTTGAAAGACGCCGGCATTTACCCAGATGTTCTGCACACGTCGCTCTTGCGTCGAGCCATCCGTACGGCGCAAATCGTCCTCAACGGCGTAGACCGTCACTGGATTCCAGTGAAGCGTTCGTGGCGTCTCAACGAACGCCACTATGGCGCACTGCAAGGCAAAGACAAGAAAGCAACGCTCGACGAGTTCGGTGAAGAGCAGTTCATGACGTGGCGCCGTTCGTATGCAGTGCCGCCGCCGGCGTTGCCTGACGACAGCGAATATAGCCAAGCGAACGATGCGCGGTACGCCGACCTCCCAGACGAACTGTTGCCACGCACTGAGTGCCTCTCTGACGTGTTGGACCGGATGCTTCCCTACTGGTACGACCAGATCGTGCCAGACCTACGGGCCGGAAAAACGGTTCTTGTCACGGCGCACGGAAACTCACTGCGCGCGCTCGTCAAGCACCTTGACGGCATCGACGAAGACACTATTGTCGGCGTCAATATCCCAACTGGAATTCCACTCGTCTACGAACTTGATGAGAACCTTCGGCCTACGGTTCCCGGTGGGCAATACCTTGACGCCGATGCGGCCGCAGCGGCGATCGCAGCAGTCGCGAACCAAGGTCGCTGAAGGACGTCGCCCGCGCTAACCGAACTTGTAGCCGAGCCCCCGAATTGTCGTCAGCAGTTTCGGCTGGGCCGGGTCGATTTCGAGTTTTGCGCGCAAGCGCTTGATGTGAACATCGAGCGTCTTGGTGTCGCCAACGTAATCAGAACCCCACACGCGATCAATGAGCTGCTCGCGCGTGAGTGCTCGACCTGAGTTGCGAAGGAAGAACTCGAGCAGTTCAAATTCTTTGAGCGGAAGTTGAACCTCGGCGCCTTCGAACGTGACCAAATGTCGATCGACGTCCATGCGTATCCCGGACGCTTCGATTACCGATCCGTCATCCACGATGTCGCCGGCGCCTCGCCGCAAAACCGCGCGGATCCGGGCAATAAGTTCGCGAGGCGAGTATGGCTTCGTAATGTAGTCGTCAGCGCCCAATTCGAGGCCAACGACCTTATCTACTTCGGTGTCCTTGGCGCTCACCATGATGATCGGCACATTCGAAGTTTGGCGAATTGTTCGACACACTTCGACTCCCGAGATACCAGGGAGCATGAGGTCCAGCAAGACGATATCGGCACCTTGACGGTCGAACAGTTCAAGTGCGCGCGGTCCAGTGTCAGCAATGGTGACGTCAAAGCCTTCCTTCTCAAGAACGTAGGCGAGCGCATCGCTGTAACTTGGCTCGTCTTCAACTAACAGGATCCGGATCACCGTGATCTCCTTCATCTGAATCCCAGGCCGGGAACGTGATCGTGAACGTCGAACCAACACCAGGTTCGCTCCACAAGCTAACGTCGCCACCGTGGCTGGCGACGACGTGCTTAACGATCGAGAGACCCAACCCCGTACCGCCCGTGGAGCGAGCGCGCGCGGGGTCAACTCGGTAAAACCGTTCAAAGATTCGGTCGTGATCGTCTGGGGTGATGCCAATGCCGCTGTCGCTCACCGAAAGAACGACCGCCTCTGCCTCGCGGCGAATGCGAACCATCACGGTTCCAGATTCGCTGCTGTATGTGACGGCGTTTTCGACGAGATTGCTGACGGCGGAAAGCAATAGTTGACGGTTCCCCCATACGGCGAGTTCGCCAGCAGACTCGTCGATGTCAAGTTCGATTCGAGTGTGCTTGGCGATCGCGTCGATCGTTGATGCCGCGATGGCGTCGTCAGTGATGGCGCGAAGTGGCACGGCTGAACGCTCGATGCTGAACTCATCGTCCTGGATTCGCGACAAATCAATGATCTGTTGGACGAGGCGCGTGAGTCGCTCGCTTTCACCTTTCATGCGATCAGCGAATCGTTCCACTGCTTGGGGGTCGTCGCTTGCTTCGCCAACGGCTTCGGCGAGCAACTGAATCGCACCGATCGGAGTCTTTAATTCGTGGCTCGCATTCGCGACGAAATCGCGTCGGAGCGCTTCCACTTGATGCTCACGGGTCTTGTCCTCAACCAGAACGAGAATTAGTCCCGAAGACAAGGGAGCCACTCGCGCAAAAACGTGGGCCGGGGCACGACGTGGGCGCTCAATAGTGAACGACGATTCTCGAATCATGCCATCTCGCTGCACTACCGCAACCAGCTCGGCAAGGTCCAAACTCCTCAGCCGGTCTCCGTCGATAAGTCCCATTTCGTGGGCCGGCGCCGACGCTTGGATGACCGTGGAGTCAGGGCGAAGGAGAACCGCCGAAGAGCGCAGCGCAGTCAATACTGCTGACGTATCTGGGCTCACGGCAGTGTCGAGCACAGGAGCATGATGAGTGAGTTGACGTTCGGAGAATCGCCACATGAAGGTGACTGCTGCACCGAGAACAATGCCAAAGATGAGGGCCAGTTCGGCAGGTAGCGTCACGAGCCCAGACTAGTCGTCGCATTGCGAATTCGGAAAGCGCCTGTCGCGCTTGAATCAGTTTTCATGTTGTGTTCACCTTGCGTTCACTCATTGTCGGGGGCCGTTAATCTGGGGCCTTTAGGGTTCGAAACATGCGTGATCAGTTCTATGAACAACTAGACCTCATTCGAAGCCAACTCGTCGACGTGACGGAGGACCTGCGTGGCGTAGTCGCTGACGCGACCGAAGCGCTCTTGTCGATCGACTTGAGTCGGGCCGAAGCCGTCATCTCGAGAGAGCAAACCATTGCCGATCGGCTGGACGAGATAGAAGAGCGGGCCCTTGTCCTGCTGGCAACTCAGCAGCCGGTCGCCTCGGATTTGCGCCAACTCGTTGCGGGCATGCGGATCATCGCTGATCTGCAACGGATGGGTGACCACGCGGTGCACATCGCTAAAGTCGCGCGTCGGCGGATGCCAGTGCCGGCGGTCCCTGCCTCGGCAGAGCCGATGATTCACAAGATGGCGGCGATTGCCGACACGATGATCAAACACACCGCGCGTCTCATCGCCAACCAAGACGTGCAGGCTGCCGTCGAACTCGAACAGATCGACGATGAAATGGATGCGCTGCACAAGGATCTCTACCGAATGATCCTCGCGCCTACCAACGAGTTCGAAACGGAAGAAGCAATTGACTTGGCGCTCTTGGGCAGATACTACGAGCGGGTGGCCGACCACGCGGTCAACATGGCTCGTCGTGGGATCTACCAAGTCACCGGTGAACGCATTTCGCTGTCGGAACAACGGAAACAAAAACGGCGCCGTCTCTGCTGGAGGACCGCGCCACGTTTGTGTTTCGTGAAGTGATTTTCGGTGGTCAGTGAGCAGCCTCGGTAGCTTCAGCCTCTTGGGGAGCAGGAGACTTGGTGGCATCGCCCAACTCTGGGGTTGCTGGCGCGCCGGGGGCCGTCTCTGCGACGTCCTTGTAGCGGTCGGTTCGCGCAACGACGATCGCGCTGACTTTCAGCTTCTCGCCACTGGCAGCAGTCAATACGAGGTCAACGTTTCCGCCAACTTCTTTCGGGTCCAGTTCAACGATAATCTCGCCGAGGGCGCCAACGGTGAACAACGTGTCTGCTTTGAGTTTGATCGGAGCCGCGAGTTCAACTTCTTTGCCGTCAACGGTCGCAGCGACGATGTCTTGGTCTTCTCCGGGTGCGAGTAGCGCACCGGAGAAGGTGGCTGTTCCGTTGTCATTGGCAACGAACAGGGCGTTAAAAACCTGGACAGCTCCGTCACGCACGTTAGTACCTACTGAGGCTTGGTACGAGTTGTTTGTTTGCGCGTTGAAGTTTGTTCCGCAGGCTGAAAGGGCGAAGGTGGAAGCAAGGGCAATCGTGGTTGCCGCGATGCGTTGACGTCGTTTACTCACAACGGCATCGTATCGGAATAGGCGCGCGTGTTATTCTGGTCACCTAAGAAAGGTGTTTTCTCCATGACTTTCACTGTCGGTGAAACTGTCGTATACCCGAATCACGGCGCTGCAGTAATCGAAGAAATCGAGACTCGAACGATCAAGGGCAAAGACCGCGAGTACTTGGTTTTGCGCATTATTGCGCAAAATGATCTCGTAGTCCGTGTGCCTGCAGACAACCTCGATTTGGTTGGTGTTCGCGACGTTGTAGACGAAGAAGGCCTCGAGCGGGTGTTTGGTGTTTTGCGCGCAGAACACGTTGACGAACCCACGAACTGGTCCCGTCGTTACAAGGCCAACCTTGAGAAGCTCCACTCGGGCGATGTCCTTAAGGTTGCCGAAGTCGTCCGCGACTTGTGGCGCCGCGATGCTGATCGTGGTCTTTCGGCCGGCGAAAAGCGCATGTTGTCGAAGGCCCGCCAAATTCTCGTATCCGAGTTGGCGCTCGCTGAAAACACGAACGAAGACAAGGCTGAAATTCGTCTCGACGAAGTTCTCGCTTCCTGAATTTTTAGCAATGTTGGGGCCGGTTTCCTTTGGGAGCCGGCCCCAACTGCTTTTGCGCTGCTTTTACGTGATTTGTGAGGGATGTGCGATGTGGCCAGATTTAGGCGCCCGAAACCAAGGCAGTCGCGATCGCGGCGATGCCTTCTCCGCGCCCGGTGAGCCCGAGTCCGTCGCTGGTGGTGCCAGAAATGGAGACGGGAGCACCAACCGCGACTCCCAGCACACGCTCGGCTTCCGCGCGGCGCGAGCCTATTTTGGGTTCGTTGCCGATCACCTGTACGGCGACGTTCCCGATTGTGAAACCAGCTTCACGCAGGATCTGGACGGTAGCCTCCAAGAACTGCACGCCACTTGCTCCGGCCCACTGCGGATCGGCTGTCCCAAAGTGACTCCCAATATCACCGAGTCCGGCTGCCGAGAGCAGTGCGTCGACCATCGCATGCGCCGCACAATCGCCATCTGAATGCCCGGCCAAGCCACGCTCGGACTCCCACTGCAAACCGGCTAACCACAACTCCTGGCCAGCCACGAGTTGGTGGACGTCAGTGCCAATGCCTACGCGCATAGAGGTCATGGTGAGCACGCTACTACGTCCGCGCCGTTAGGCTTGGCTAGTGACCGTTCGACTTTACGATTCCGCCAGCCGTGAAATACAGCCGCTTGTGCCCATTACTCCGGGCAAAGTGGGGATTTATCACTGTGGTCTGACGGTGCAGGGCCCCCCGCACATCGGGCACATCCGCAAGGAAGTGGTGTTCGATGTGTTGAGGCGTTGGCTTGAACAGGACGGACTCGAAGTCACGATCATCGCGAACGTCACTGACATCGATGACAAGATCCTCGCTAAGGGTGAGGAACTCGGAGAGCCGTGGTTTTCGGTTGCCTATCGAAACGAACGCGCTCTGCATGCGGCCTATGAAGTGCTGGGCTGCCGTCCACCCACCTACGAACCGCGCGCCACCGGGCATGTACCGGAGATGATCGAGATGATCGAAACTCTTATCGATCGCGGCCACGCGTACCCGGCCGAAGACGGTTCTGGAGATGTCTACTTCGATGTGCGGTCCTGGTCGGCATACGGCGAGTTGTCTAATCAGTCGATCGACGACATGCTTCCTGCGCCAGACGCCCCCGCCACAGCTAAACGCGATCCGCGTGATTTTGCCCTGTGGAAAGGCCACAAGGAAGGTGAACCACAAACGGCTGCTTGGTCGACTCCGTGGGGTCGCGGGCGCCCCGGCTGGCACCTCGAGTGCTCGGCCATGGCAGCGAAGTATTTAGGACATCGCTTTGATATTCATGGTGGCGGCCTCGACTTGCGTTTCCCGCACCACGAGAACGAACTGGCGCAATCGCGGGCAGCCGGTCAGGACTTTGCCCAGATCTGGATGCACAACGCGATGCTCAACCTCGGTGGCTCGAAAATGGCCAAGTCAGTGGGTAACACGCTCATGGTGTCCGAAGTGGTGAAGCGAGTCCCGGCTCCGGCGCTGCGCTACTACTTAGCGGCTGCGCACTATCGGTCGATCATCGAGTTCAGTGAAGAAGCTCTCGCTGAAGCGGCCACCGCGTACGCGCGGATCGAAGGTTTCGTGACGCGAGCTGGCGAACTCGTGGGCGCGGGCAAACTAGGAACGATCCCGGCCCGATTCGCCGAAGCGATGAACGACGACCTCTCGGTACCCGCTGCGTTGGCGGTGCTGCACAACGAGGTGGCCGAAGGAAACAAGGCGATCAGCGCGGGTGATCGGGTGCTCGTGGCCGAGCTACTAGCTGGCGTGCGAGCTATGTTGGATGTTCTCGGATTAGACCCGGTTACGTGGGCAGGATCAGCCGCCAGTTCAAATAATGAGACACTTGCAGTATTGGTTGACCAGTTGGTGGCGCGGCGAACCGAAGCTAAAGCCGAGAAGGATTTCGCTGCCGCAGATCTCATCAGGGATCAGTTGTCGGCGGCCGGAGTCGAATTAGAAGACACGCCCGCGGGCACGCGTTGGTCTGTGAAGGGAATGTAGTCATGGCAGGAAATAGCCAACGTCGTGGGGCGATCAAAAAGTCCGGTAAAGGCAACCCCACCGCTGGGTCGGGCGGTCGTCGCCGTAAAGGGCTCGAGGGCAAAGGCCCCACCCCTAAAGCAGAAGACCGCCCCTACCACAAGAAGCACAAGATGACCCAGGCCGCGAAAAAGCGTGAGCAAGCGAGGCCGAAGGGCGGTCGTGACCGCAAGAATGACGGACCACAGTGGGTTGCCGGGCGCAACTCGGTCGTGGAGCTTTTGCAAGCGAACGTGCCGCTGATCGCCGTGTATATCGCCGAAGGCATCGAGCGGGACCAAAAAGTCCGCGAAATCATAGATCTCACTGTCGTACAGAATCGCCCGTTGATTGAAGTGACGCGAGCCGAACTCGACACCATGACGGCCGGCGCAGTACATCAAGGCGTCGCCGCCAAACTCGAAGCGTACTCCTACGCGACTCCTCAAGATCTGCTTGAACTGGCTGCTGAGCGTGACGAACAGCCACTCATTGTGGTCCTCGATTCGGTGACTGATCCACGTAACCTCGGTGCTGTGATTCGGTCGGCTTCGGGGTTCGGCGTGCATGGAGTTGTTATCGCAGAACGTCGTGCTGCTCAAGTGACGGCGGCCGCTTGGAAAACGTCTGCAGGCGCCGCAGCGCGTGTCAAAGTCGCCCGTGTCACCAACCTGACGCGCACGCTCAAAGCTTTCCAAGACGCAGGCTTGATGGTGGTAGGGCTGGCAGCCGACGGCGACGTATCGTTGCCCGAATTGACTCTCGCTCAAGGGCCGCTCGTGGTCGTGGTGGGCAGCGAAGGGCGGGGGCTCTCGCGGCTCGTCTCCGAAACCTGCGATCAGATCGTGTCGATCCCGATGGCTTCGGAGTTGGAATCTCTCAACGCTGGTGTCGCTGCTGGTATCGCGCTCTACGAAGTCAGTAAGGCGCGGCTTTCACTCTGAAACAAATTCCCCGAACCAAACTGCGTAGGCAGGTCGGTTCGGGGAATCAGCTATGTGTGCGTAGTTCTGCTCAGCCGAGAACTCTGTCAAGGTACTCGTTGCTAAACCGACGCTCAGGGTCGAGTTCGTTTCGGACAGCGACGAACTCATTGAACTTCGGATACACCGTTTCGAAGTAGTCTGCGCCCAACGTGTGCATCTTGCCCCAGTGTGGACGCCCCTCGTGGGCCGTGAAGATATCTTGCGTGGCGGTGAAGTACTTGGCGAAATCTTTGCGCTGGTACTGGTGCAACGCAATGTAGACGTTGTCGCGTTGGTATCCAGTCGACATCCAGATGTCGTCACTCGCGGCGAATCGCACTTCGATGGGGAACGAAATGCGCTCGTCAGTGCGAGCAATCCATTTCTGCAGTTCGCTGATCGCTTCATGTGCTGCTTCGCGAGGAAGCGCGAACTCAGCTTCACAGAAGCGCACGCGCCTGGGCGAAATGAAAACTTCGTGCGAGTGATCTGTGTATTGGCGTGCGCCCAAGAGTGAGCCCGAAATCTTGTTGATCGTCGGGACGGCCTTGGGTGCGCGAACTGAAAAGCGTTGGATACGTTCGTACAAGGTGTTGGAGAGGAACTCGTCATCGAGTCGGTGGCGCCACTTCGGCAAGGGATTGCGTGGCGTCCCTTCGGGTACTCGATTGTTTTCTTTGATGAGTGCCTTCTCGGTATGGGGGAACCAGAAGAACTCAAAGTGGTCGTTTGAGTCGGCGAGAGTGTCCATGTTCGCGAGAACCTCGGGCAGTGCCATCGGTCGTTCGTTAGCGTGCAGAAGATACGCGGGAACGCATTGGAGCGTTACTTCGGTGACGATGCCCAATGCGCCCAAGCCGACGCGCGCCGCATTGAACCACGGGTGGCTTTCGTCAAGTTCGAGGATGTCTCCTGCCGCTGTCACGAGTTGCATCGCCACGATGGCGTCGGCAATTCCGCGCAGTTTCGCGCGGGTACCGTGCGTTCCAGTGGAGGTCGCGCCGGCAACAGACTGTGGATCGACATCGCCGAGGTTTGGCATCGCCAGCCCGCGTGCCAAAAGTTCTCGGTTCAACTGGTTGAGGCTCATGCCCGCTTGAACGCGTACGCGATTAGTCGAAACGTCGTGTCCCACCACTGTGTTCATCGACGTCAACTTCAAGAGGACACCGTCGGTGGCGGCAATCGAGGTGAACGAGTGACTAGCGCCGACTGCCTTGATGTGGGGCGAGTTCGTGACGAGGGCTTGAACTTCCTCCGCCGAGGTTGGACGCAAAATTGTGGGGTTAGCGGTGACATTGCCACCCCAGTTCTGCCAAGTGCTCATCCGAAGTTTTTCCCTTCACCCCGGTATGTGGGGACTATCGTGACGCTGCCGTCTGGACCTACCAGGGCAACGTGGTTGAACCGCTCGCACATTTCGCCAGCCTTCGCATGGCGAAACAAGACACGGTCGCCGATCGCAAGTGATTCGGCGGCCTTCCCTTTGAGAGGCGACTGAACTTCTCCGGCGCCCTCCGTGCCAAGGTACTCCAAACCTTCGGGCCACACCGGGGTCGGCACGCGGTTCTGCCCTGCTGGCCCAGAAGCGATGTATCCGCCTGCGAAACAGGTCGCGATGTTGGGAGCCGGTTTGCGCACCACCGATAACGCGAAATAGGCAGAGGGGTTCGATTCAAACGCATCGTATTCGTCGAAGAGAGTGGGGGTGAAGAGACCAGAACCCGCGGCCAACTCCGTCAGGTTCTTGTCTTTTCCGGTCACTTCGAGGCTTCCCGTTCCGCCCCCGTTGATGAGGGTGAGCTTCGCGTGTTGGCTCACAGCCCGGATTACTCGCCTGCGGCGACGCATGAGTTCGGCTGACGAGCGGTTCTTCATAACGCGCACTGCGGGACTGGTATCAGGGACGCCCGCGATTTGCGCGTCATAGAACATGAGTCCGACGAGTTTGAACCCCGGGCGTTCGGCAATGGCCGCAGCGAGGTTCTTCGCTTGTCGTGGTGAATGAATGGGGGAGCGGCGAACGCCAAGGTGGGCAGGGCCGACCTTGAACGAGGAGTCGACGTCTATGCAGACGCGAATCGGTGCGTGCCCCAACCCGCACAAGGAATCGATCAGTTCAAGTGCTTCGATCGAATCAACCATGACGGTGATCGAGTTAAGTCGCTTTTCGTCTTTGAGTAGATCTTGGAATGCCTCAGCGTCGACGCTCGGGTAGGCGACGAGAACGTCGTCTACGCCGTTGTCGACGAGCCAGTTCGCTTCCGCAAGTGAGTAGGACATGGCCCCCTGAAACCCATCGAGCGTCAA
>CALMUY010000055.1 GCA_937873005.1 uncultured Aeromicrobium sp.
CCCACTCGGCCATCAACTTCTCGGTCACGATCGGTTGTCAACAAAAGAAAACCGCGCTCCTGCTTTGGCGTATTAGGCGACTGAACATGGTGTCTGAACCGCCACTAATTCCGTAGGCGTTGTCGAAACGCAAGTCCAATTCGCGCAGGCGAGCCATGTCGAGCAGCAGATTGTTGGTGGCGACCACATCGAGTGACGTGCCAGTAGGGGGCTTGCGTCGCTCAAAAAACTTGCCAGCCACGAGCCATGGGTCTGGATCGTCACCGAAAGTCGAGTCAACGAGGCCGAAAACGCCGAGCGTGCCAGGATGCTTGCGGTACTCGCCAACCATGAGCGAGAGCCAGTCGTGGCTCGGACGTTCGTCGTCGTCGATAAAAATGATCAGGTCAGTGGTGGTCTCGCAGAGTGCGCGATTGCGGGCAGCGGCTATTCCGGGCGTACTCTCGACGACGTACGTGATGCGCGGGTCCGCGTGTGAGCCCACGACGTCGGCTGCTGAGGCGTTCGCGTCGTTGTCAATGACGAGAACTGTGCCCGCACCGTCATAGCGTGCGATTTGGTCGACAAGTAGGGGCAGCGCCTCGTCGATGTCGCGCGGACGCTTGAACGTGAGCACTGCGATTGTCACTGATGGGTTACCGAGCATGCGATTCATGCTAGTCACCGCGTCGAATCGGGGTGGGTGTGAGCCTTTTCTTGGCACGGCGAGGCTAGGCTGTGACCTATGGCTTTGAAGTCTCGCATTCTTGGATTAGTAGTTGTTGCTGGCTTGTTGTCGGCGTGTGGTTCGGTGAACCCAGGAGCGGCCGCGGTCGTCAACGGTGAACGAATCACCATGCAGATGGCCGACGAAGCCGCCCGGACGTTCTGCCAGGTCAACATGGCGGGCCAACCCGAGGGCTCGGCGACCGACAATACGCAAATGCGGCTACAGGCTCTCGCGAGTCTGATTATCAGTGAGGTCGCTGATCAGGTCGCCAAAGAAGAAGGCATCAAAGTCACCGTAGACAACGAACTGCCCGCTGAATTCGCTGACTTCCGTGGTTCCTTGACTGCTGCCGATCGTGCGGCGTTCGATTCGATCTACGAAGCGAACATGCGCATGGGCGCGATCGCCACCGAGTTGGGCCGCGCAGCCGCGCCCGATGAAAAGAACCCAGAAGCCCTAGCGCAATTGGGAATGCAAGAACTGCAAAAGGCGCTCGCTGAGCAAGACATCGAGATTGATCCGCGCTTTGGTTTGTCTCCCGAACTTACCCAGATTGCCGATTCTGGTTCGCTGTCGGTCGCGACGGTGAACTTTGACGCGCCTGCGCCAGACGAGCGTTCGCTCGCGCTTCAATGCAGCAACTAGGTTCGCGAACGTGGCTACGAGCGAGTTTGACCTTCCAGAAGATCAGGTTGAACGTCTCGTAGCGGTGATGGCGCGGCTGAGGGCCGAGTGCCCGTGGACGCGAGCGCAAACTCACGAATCGTTGCGGCGTTATCTCCTTGAAGAAGCGTTTGAGGCAGTCGATGCCATCGATTCGGGTGATCCGGTCGCGATCAAGGATGAACTCGGTGATGTCCTCATGCAGATCGTGTTCCACGCCGCGATTGCCGAAAGCGGGCCGGAAGTTTGGGGCTTCAACGACGTCGCCGCGGCCATTACCGAGAAACTCATTCATCGGAGTCCGCATGTTTTCGGGGATGTGGAGGTGCGAGACCTCGCTGAGGTGGACGCACTCTGGCAGCGCATGAAAACTCAGCGCGCAGGGCAACCAGATGCTGGGCGAGGCGAGGCGCCTGCGAAGTTACCGGCACTGCCGGCCTTGCTGATGGCACAAAAACACATTGAGCGTGGCGGACTTGTCCCGCTAGGCGATTCAATCGCTGAACAACTGATACAGCTTGTGGCGCAGGCACATGCGGCTGGAATTGACGCCGAGACTGCGCTCCGTGATCAGATCCGCGTGCTCCACGACCAGCCGTGACTTCTGGCAGGGACACGGGCGAGGGTGAATCCGAGTGACCGGTAGCCCCGGTTAGGCTTAGAGACACTGTTCACCGCACTTCGAAGGACGCCAACGTGGCCATCATCGACAACATTTACGCCCGCGAAATTCTGGACTCGCGTGGAAACCCAACCGTAGAAGTAGAAGTCGTTCTCGACGATGGCTCTCTCGGTCGCGCTGCCGTACCATCAGGCGCCTCAACCGGACAGTTTGAAGCAGTCGAACTTCGCGACGGGCAAGAGCGTTACCTCGGGAAAGGCGTTCAAGGTGCTGTCAAAGCGGTGAACGGCCCAATCGCTGATGCGCTCGCCGATTTCGAAGCCGACGACCAGCGGGCCATCGACGCCGCCATGATTGATCTCGACGGCACCGATAACAAGGGTCGTTTTGGTGCTAACGCCATTTTGGGTGTGTCCCTCGCAGTTGCCCACGCGGCAGCAGAATCTGCTGGCTTGCCGTTGTATCGCTACGTTGGCGGACCCAACGCGCACATCCTCCCCGTTCCCATGATGAACATCCTCAATGGTGGCGCGCACGCCGACTCGAACGTCGACGTGCAAGAGTTCATGATCGCTCCGATCGGTGCGTCCTCATTCAGTGAGGCGCTGCGCCAAGGCACCGAGGTTTATCACTCACTCAAGTCGGTTTTGCAGGCTAAGGGCCTCTCTACTGGTCTTGGCGATGAGGGCGGTTTCGCGCCGAGCCTCGACTCAAACCGTGCTGCGCTTGATCTGATCGCTGAAGCGATCGACAAAGCTGGCTTGACGTTGGGCACAGACATCGCTTTGGCGATGGACGTCGCTTCGAGCGAGTTCCACGGCGCCGACGGCTACACCTTCGAAGGTGTCGTTCGTAGTGCTGAAGAAATGACGGCCTACTACGCCGAACTTGTTGCTGCCTACCCGATCGTGTCGATTGAAGACCCGCTCGACGAGGAAGACTGGGCCGGTTGGCAAACACTCACGGCGCAACTCGGCGACAAAGTTCAACTCGTCGGCGACGATCTCTTTGTCACGAACGTTGAGCGTTTGCAACGCGGCATCACTGACAAGGCCGGCAACGCTTTGCTCGTCAAGGTCAACCAAATCGGTTCGCTTTCAGAGACCCTCGACGCTGTTGAGCTCGCACACCGCTCGGGATTCGCCTCGATGATGAGCCACCGTTCGGGTGAAACTGAAGACGTCACGATTGCCGATCTTGCGGTTGCCACCAACTGTGGCCAGATCAAGACGGGTGCGCCGGCCCGTTCTGACCGCGTGGCTAAGTACAACCAGTTGTTGCGAATCGAAGAACAATTGGGTTCGGCTGCACGCTACGCAGGTGCTGCTGCCTTCCCAAGGTTCTCCTGATCGATGGCAGAACGAGGCCGTCACGAGACGCGTCGCCCCGCATCCAAGCGGCGCGAACAGTCCGTGACGGGCTCGGCTAAGTCTTCAGCGACGGGTTCTGCTCGAGGCGTTGCCACCTTGCCACCGCGTGCAGCGACGGCCGAGACGCCGTCAGGTTCGCGTTTTACCGGCAGGGCCGTCGCCCTCGTGATTGTTGCGATCTTGCTCTTGACTTCCTACGCCACATCGTTGAACGCTTGGTGGAATCAACGGCAGGAAATCGCAGCACTCGAACTACGCGTCAGAGTCGCTGAGAATGAGATCGCGGAGCTTGAAGACATCGAAGAACGGTGGCAAGACCCGGCGTTCATTCGTAATCAGGCGCGCGAGCGATTCGGCTGGGTCATGCCTGGCGAGGTTGGCTACCGCGTCATTGGACTTGATGGCCAGTTGAAGGGCGAAGGCTCCACGTTAGACGAGCCGGCGCCGCTGGTTGAACAGACGTGGGTCGATCGACTGAACGGCTCTTTTCACGCTGTAGATCATCCGCCCGAGTCCATTTCTACGGGTGATCTTGACCCTGAAACCGTGTTGAAAAAGAAGAAGGACTGATGATCGACGCAGCCGATGAAGCGATGATCGCCGAACAGTTGGGGCGAGTCCCGCGAGGCGCTATTGAGGTGTCATCACGGTGCCCGTCTGGGCACCCGAACGCGGTGAAGACGGAGCCTCGCTTGCCGGACGGAACGCCTTTCCCAACGCTCTACTATCTGACGTGTCCACGATTGACGGGTGCGATCGGTTCGCTAGAAGCATCCGGGTTGATGGCTGAGTGGTCGGAGCGGTTGACCGAAGATGCAGATCTTGCCGCGAAGTATCAGGCCGCACACGAGTCTTATCTCGCGGAGCGAGAAGCACTCGGTCATGTGCCTGAGATTGCCGGGATTTCGGCTGGCGGAATGCCCACGCGGGTGAAGTGTTTGCATGTTCTGGTGGGGCATTCGCTCGCCAAGGGTCCCGGTGTCAATCCGCTTGGCGATG
>CALMUY010000056.1 GCA_937873005.1 uncultured Aeromicrobium sp.
TGTCGTGCTGGAGACTGTATCTGCTGAACGCGTCAAGGCACGAAAGCGCCAACCGATGGGCGCAAAGATTCTTGACTGGCCTGACGCCGTTGAAACTTCCGCGTTGTCCGAATCGGAATCAGGGACGAGTTCCGCGATCAACTGCAACGCAAAATCGCGATCCGTGATCGGGATCAGCGTGGTCTCTGAGATGCCGTTTTCTTCAGTTGAGACCCCATAACCGGCGATGTCAACGTCAAGTCGAACCCAACCGAACTTTCGCCATAAATATGGTTCAACCATGGTTATCCCTTGAATACGATCGAAGGGAATCGTTTGCGACGACCGGTTAAGAAGCCCACGGGTAATCCGAAGTCCGCGGTCTCCGCGGCTCAACGTAAAGTCCCATTGCGCCAAGACTCGATTGCTCACCATCTGATACGTGCCAATCAGGAAGGGGAAGAGGCCACCGATCACTGCAAACGGGATGTTGAATACCTGAAATACAACCACCAGCGTTATGGCGCCGAGAATGATTCCGGCAAAGTCGAGAGTCATCAAGATTCCGATGATGAGCCGATCAGGCGAGACCGAAGCGATAACCGACCGCGGCGTTGATGGAGTCATGTGATCAAGCGGTGCCTGATCGAGGCCGTCGTGGGAATACTCGGAAGCCACGGGCATCGTGGCCACGCCGACACCATGAGCTCGGTCCAACAGCATGCGGCGAAGATTCTTGGCATCGGGAAGCGGCAGGAAACGCAATTGTGTTTTGGAATCGCCGCCACCGGCCATCTCCAAGGTGAGTTCGGCCATCCCGATGAGTCGTGCCACAAGCGGTTGATTGATATCAACAGATTGAAGGCGAGCAAACGGGATGCGCCGTGATTTGCGGAAAATAAAACCGGACTCGACCCGAATTTCTTCGTCATTGATGATGAAACGGGTGAACCACCAGGGTACGAAACCCGCAATGAACCCGATCACGAATCCTGCGGGCAGCGAGATGAGGCCGATTAGCCATTTGCCGTTCGTGAATGACGAAAAAGAGAAAGCGACAGCAACGCCCGAACCCCACAAGAGCCCTTGCACAAGGCCACTGAGCGGGTGAGTCCGTTGTCCTTCGCCACCTAGTGCTCCCATGGGCGGGTTAGGTGGGGTCGTTGGCACGACCCCTTCGGGGGTCGCGTTAAACGGATCTGGCGTGAAACGAATAGTCTCGGGCGTGGGCTCAGAGTCCGGAGTCATGCGAAGCCCCAAGTTCTGTGAGTCGATCTCGCAAGCGGTGTGCTTCGAGTGTGGGCACGCCCGGAATAGTCGCAGCGGTTGCGGTGGCTGCAGTGTTCAAGGTGACTGAGGCATATCCGAGTTTTGATGCAATCGGTCCAGCTGCGACGTCAACGAATTGCATCCGCCCATAGGGAACGACAATGACTCGTCGAAAGAGCAACCCGCCTCGCACCAGCAGTTCTTCATCGCTTTCGACATAGCCCCAACTCGCTTGGTTCCGTGCGGCCCATATCCATGACCACACCCAGAGTCCCACGACTGCACTCAAGGACACGACCGTGACGAGCCCTGCCCAGAAAGTAGGCAAGAAAAACCACGTCCCTGCCGATCCGGCGACGGTCGCGAGAAACACAACACCGAACCAGATCGCTGCGGTCCAACGGCGACCGGTAACAAGTTGACTCGACACCGGAGTCCACGTTTCTGCCATCGTCGAATACAAGTCTTTCGATTTCGCCATGAAACTCACCCTAGTTCACGGACGAGAGAGCAACGTTAGGTGCGGTTTCCAGAAACCGAAGGTGGGTTCGTTGATGTCCGTTCCGATTCTGACGCGGCTCTGATGTCATTGACTTCAGCCAGCAGGAGGGGCATTGCTTCTTCTGCATTGAAGTTGTTCAAGCTGATGGAAATAGGGCCATCCGGTACGTGGACTGAAATGCTTGCCAGCCCCAATACTCGTTGTAGCGGTCCTTGAGAAACTTGTACTGATTGCACTTTGTTCTGCCCCGCGATCTGAACTGTTTGTGTCGCCCAGCCTGCGATAGACCGCACCGTGTTTGATGAGCGCGTGAGCCAGGCAAAGCGCCACGCGATAGGCGCGAAAAGTGCGCCTCGGACACTGCCTCGAGTTGCGTTCAACTCATGTTGATCTGGATTTGGTTCAACGAGCACTTGGTTGATTAGTGCATAGGCGAAATCGAGCTTCCCGATTGGCCAAAGGCGTATTTCGAGATCTTCGCTTTCGCCTCCTGACTCGTAACCGGCAACATCCAGAATGACTTTGCATCGCCCGAAGATCCGCCACAAAAGAGGCTGTGAGAGACGCACGCCTTGAATGCGATCGAGCGGAATCGTGTTTGAGACACGATTGAACAGGCCATACGTGATCGATAAGCCTTGTTTTCCTCGCGTCAATTCGAAGTTCCAATAGTTGATGGAATACAAAGGCACGACTATGGCGCCGAACAATAGGAGGCTGCCCGCGAACGTCAACCAGGAGGAAAACCCATCTCCATTGGACAAACCCAGAACGCCCAACAAGATCGCGATTGGTAGCGCGGCGAAAACAGAGATTAAGCCGCCGAGTGTCCAATTGGACAGCGCATTTCCGATGACGATTTCCGTATTCGAGGCTTTGCCTAGCAGTTCGCGTTCGTCATCGTATGTGTTTTCAATCGGGGCTGAAATATCTGCCACATTGCCCAGGCCTTGGAGCGGCGACTGAATCGACACGTGTCCTTCTGAACCAGAGTCAGCGGGCACGTTCGTTTTGGCGCGTAATGCGTGACTGCGTTCCAAAACGAGTGCGCGCAAGTATTGGGCTTCCTCCATCGGAATGCAGGCAATTTTGATGCCTGAATTCGGGCCGCCTGCAGACTCAATTCGAAGTTCCGCCAAACCTTTTCTTCGAAGTGACATGGGTTGACGGATATCTGCTCCTTCAACCCGATCAAAAGGTACCCTGCGTGAACGCTGTCCAAACAATCGATGTTCAGTGCGAATTTCGGTTTCATCGATGAAATACCAGAAGTTCTTCCACAACATATGGCCCAAGATCCAACCCCCGGCGAAAGCAAAAGGGATCAGCGGAATCGTAATGAACCCGACAATCGCGATAATCGAGAACATGACCGCATAGGTCCACGAATACATGATCGAGGTGTAGTGATGAGTGCGTTTCCCGATGGCTATTGAAGACTCGTTCGCGGGAATCTCGCCGTGGGGCGAAACAAGTGGTGCGGCGGCGTGTGCCGACTGAGTTCGTTCCGGCTTGGATGGTTCCGGGCTGGGAACGTGATTAGATTCCTGAGGCATGAGAATCGCCTAAGTCCGTGAGTCGATCCCGAAGACGGTGGGCTTCCGCCACAGGAACTCCGGGGATCGTTGCTGCGGTCTCGGTGGAAGCAGTCTTGAGCGTGACAGACGCATAACCGAGCGATGTGGCGATTGGGCCGGCGGTCACGTCCACAAACTGCATGCGTCCATACGGAATCACCACGAGTTTACGAACCAGTAGACCGCTCTTGATGACGAGTTCCTGATCTGCTTCGGCGTACCCCCAGCTTGCGCTGCGTAGCCCGGCGAAGATCCAATGAAATATCAACGCCACGATGAACGAGGGGATGGCAAGAAGCTTCACTAGTGAAGCGAGTTCTGGCAAATCAACCATATTCAAGATGACATTTGCGGCGACGACGATTATTACGGGAGGCAGGAAACGCGGGAGCCCGGTAATTCGGTAACCCATAGCGAGTTTGGGCGAAACCGACTGCCAATCAAAATCCAGATCAGCGAAAATGTCTCTAGCCATGTTCGCGATCCTACGGAAGCACGCCCGTTGATTCGGCAAAATCTGCGACTCGGAATGTGACGGTGCTCTCAGTTAAGGCTGAACCAGACGGCCTTCGGTTCCAGCCTCCGCAAGTCTGAACGGATCCGCGTTCGCATGACTTTCGTTTGCTGGGCACTTATGTGAGGGTCATGCACCACAGGGAAGCAAATTCGCACTAGGCTGGGGAAACTGTTCGTTTCGCCGTGAATGCTGGAGTTGCTGGTGTATCTCAAGAGTCTGACCTTACGTGGCTTCAAGTCATTTGCTGCTTCGACGACTCTCGCCCTCGAACCGGGCATTACCGCCGTGGTTGGCCCGAACGGTTCGGGCAAGTCGAACGTGGTGGATGCGCTTTCGTGGGTCATGGGTGAGCAAGGCGCGAAAACGCTGCGTGGCGGCAAGATGGAAGACGTCATTTTCGCTGGAACTTCGGGACGTGCGCCGCTCGGGCGCGCCGAGGTTGTCTTAACAATCGATAACAGTGACGGTGCCCTCCCGATTGAATACACCGAGGTCACCATTTCGCGCACGATGTTCCGCAGTGGGGGATCTGAATACGCGATCAACGGCAACACGTGCCGGTTGTTAGATGTGCAGGAGTTGTTGAGCGATTCGGGAATCGGCCGAGAAATGCACGTGATCGTGGGCCAAGGGCAGCTCGACTCCGTTTTGCGTGCAACGCCTGAAGAGCGCCGAGGGTTCGTCGAAGAAGCGGCCGGTGTGCTCAAGCACCGTAAGCGTAAAGAAAAGGCGTTACGCAAACTCGACGCGACGCAAGGAAACTTGACGCGGCTCGGAGATTTGCTAACCGAATTACGGCGCCAACTCAAGCCACTAGGTCGCCAAGCCGAGGTAGCTCGCCGTGCGGCAGGCATCCAAGCAACAGTGCGTGACGCCCGCGCCCGGCTACTTGCCGACGATATCGTCGCGGCCAAGAAAACCATCGAAACGGAACTCGCAGACGAAGGTACGCTGCGCGCTCGCCGCGAAGAAGTCGAGACGATCTTGGCTGCTGCACGAGCCGAAGAAGCTGCGCTCGAAGAAGTTCTCGCCGCTGACGCGCCCAAATTGTTACAAGCGCAAGAGGTATGGCATTCACTTGGAAGTCTCCGCGAACGATTCCTCGGAACCGCCAACCTAGCGCGCGAACGGGTACATCGGGCGAGTGAAGACGTTGAACAGGGGCGGTTTGGCCGCGATCCAGAAGAGCTCGAAATCGAAGCCCGCCAAGCTGAACAGACGCTGATCGGATTGCGCGAAGCCGTCGAAAAGTCGCAACGCCACCTCGACGAAGTCATTCGTGAACGCGGCGAACGCGAACAGGCTCATGCGATTGAGCAAGACCGTGTGTCTGCGTTGTCACGAGCGTCAGCAGATCGGCGTGAGGGACTTGCGCGTCTTCACGGACAACTCAACGGTCTGAAAAGTCGCGTCGCCGGTGCGGACGAAGATATCGTTCGGCTTACCCAAGCGGCGAGCGAAGCCACACGTCGAGGCGAGCACGCAAGCCGCGAGTTCGCCACGCTCGAGAGCACGATCGCAACGCTCAACGCCGGTGAGGGTGGTCTCGATGAGGCATTTGAAGCGGCCGAGTCTGAACTCACGCTGGCTCAAGAGTCAGGACGCCAAAACGATGAGGCGCATCGTGAAACTGAGCGTCAGCTCGCGGCTGTCAAGGCGCGCAAGGAAGCACTCAGTTTGGCATTGACAAGCAAAGACGCATCGAGTTCAATTCTGAACTCGAGCGCCCCCTTGTCCGGCCTGCGCGGCTCCGTCGCTTCCATCATTTCAGTCAAGGCTGGTTGGGAAACAGCCATTGCGGCCGCCCTCGGGTCCACTGCCGATGGTGTCGCCCTGGGGGACATGGCCTCGGCAATCTCCGCGCTCAAACATGTGCGCAGCGAAGACCTAGGCAGTACGCGGATGTTGGTTGCCGATGCTCCCGTCGATTCGAGCGCCTGGCCACAACTTCCCGACGGTGCAGTGTGGGCACACGAATTGGTTACCGTGCCGAAAGAATTTAAAGGCACGATTCAGCGATTGCTCCGGCATGTGGCCGTCGTTTCGAACCTAGATGAAGCACAAGAATTGGTAAACAGCCTTCCCGACGTCATTGCAGTCACGGCCGAGGGGGACCGC
Source organism: uncultured Aeromicrobium sp. (assembly GCA_937873005.1). GTDB lineage: Bacteria > Actinomycetota > Actinomycetes > Propionibacteriales > Nocardioidaceae > Aeromicrobium. The sequence goes on from CALMUY010000056.1 coordinate 5,963, forward strand.
GTGGCTGTCCATTTGGCCTCCGGTGGGTCTGGCGCGCAGCAGAGCGTCATTGAGATGTCGGCTGCGGTCGAAGCCGCTGACTTAGAAGAAAATGAACTCACTGGAAAGTTGGGGCTTTTGGCTGCCGCCGCCGAGAAATCGGCGTCGCGAATTGCTGAAGCGAAAGCCGTGGTCGATAGCGCTTTGGCGAAATTGCATGAATCTGACGCCGAAATGTCTGCAGTAGCTGAGCGCTTGGGCTCGCTTGGTCAACTCATCCGGTCAGCAAACGCCGAAGGCGAACGCGTGGCCGAAGCGAAGGCGAAAGCAGAAGCGACTCGCGAACAAGCGGCGGCGTCCATCGCTGAGATCGAAGCGCGTATTGCCGAGGCCGAGAGTGGAACAGTGGAAGAACCAGATTCGACTTTTGTTGAGTCACTCGCTGAAGCAGCCTCGTTGGCACGACGTGCCGAAACCGAAGCGCGTCTGGCCTTGCGCACTGACGAAGAACGCGCCCGCGCACTCGATCAACAGGTTCGGCAATTGCTCGAGACCGCGCAAGCAGAACGCACAGCACGCCAGCAAGCGAAAGAACTTGCAGAACGTCGGCGCCTCCAGGCTGAGGCCGCTTCGTCGGTGTTGTCAGCAATCGACGTGGTGCTTGTTCGTTTGGCGCGTTCCCTTGACCAAGCGGCCGAGGCGCGGGCTGCAGTGCAAGCGACTCGTACCGAACGTGAAGCGAAACTTAAAGAGACCCGAATCTCTGTTCGTGAATCGGCAACCGAATTGGCGAAGTTGACAGATTCGGTTCACAAAGACGAACTCGCACGCGCCCAACTTCAAGCGAGGCTCGAATCGCTCACCGAGAGAGCGCTCGAAGAAGTCGGGATCGATGCCGAAACCCTCATTGCCGAGTACGGTCCTGACCAGTTTGTGATTCCTGTCGCCACCGATGGTGAAGATGGTGAACCGGTGGCATTTAACCGCAGCGATCAAGAAAAGCGATTGAAAGTTGCAGAGCGCGAGTTGGCGCTCCTTGGCAAAGTGAACCCCCTTGCGCTCGAAGAGTTCTCGGCGTTGGAAGAACGACACCAGTTCTTGTCCGAACAACTCGATGACCTGAAGAAGACTCGCGAAGATTTGCTCGACATCGTGGAGGAAGTCGATCAGAAAGTGGAACAAGTTTTCACCGAAGCGTGGGTCGATGTGGAACGCGAGTTTGAGGACGTGTTCTCGCGACTTTTCCCCGGTGGTGAAGGTCGATTGATCCTCACCGATCCCAGTTCCATGTTGACGACGGGAATTGATGTGGAGGCACGACCGCCAGGAAAGAAAGTCAAGCGACTCTCATTGCTATCCGGTGGTGAGCGCTCCCTTGTGGCGGTGGCGTTCCTCGTTGCCCTGTTTAAGGCGAGGCCAAGCCCCTTCTACATTCTTGACGAAGTGGAAGCCGCATTGGACGACACCAACCTCGGTCGACTACTTGAAATCTATGAAGAGTTGCGGGCCAACTCCCAACTCATCGTGATCACGCACCAGAAGCGCACGATGGAGGTAGCCGATGCGCTTTATGGTGTCTCGATGCGCGGCGACGGCGTTTCTGCCGTCATTAGTCAGCGCCTACGCGACGAGGAAGCATCGTGAGCGATCTGACCCGGGCGAATTTCACCCATTTTGAGGTGATCTCAACGCGGTGGGACGATGAGGATTTCTACGGCCACATCAACAACGTGAGGTACTACTCGTTCTTTGATACGGCGGTCAATGGCTTCTTGATCAAAGAGTCGGGGACTGACATTCGATTGCTTGACTCGATTGGTCTCGTAGTCGAGTCGAAGTGCGAATTCAAACGTGAGTTGAAGTTCCCGCTGGATGTTGAAGTGGGGCTCGCCGTAAGCAAGGTAGGGAACTCAAGCATCGTTTACGAAATCGCCATTTTTCAGGGCGATCACGAGTTGCCTGCGGCGGTCGGTCATTTTGTTCACGGGTATGTCGGCCGAAACTCGAGAACCCTTACTACGATTCCTGACACAATTCGCGATTCTGTCAGGAAAATTCAGCGTTTTTCGTGAGGCGCACATCACCTTGCTGGGCGATACTACTTAATAGAAAGTGACCCAATCTCTTTCGTAGCATGGCAAGGACGCGTCGATACGGCGCGTATCTATTGTAAAGACGTTTTGAAAGGTGGGTGCCTCGCATGGAGGCGTTAGAGCTTGCACGTTGGCAGTTCGGAATCACCACGGTCTATCACTACTTCTTCGTCCCCATCACGATCTCCATGGCATTGCTCGTCGCAATCATGCAGACGTTCTGGCATCGAACGCAAGATGAGAAGTGGCTGAAGCTGACACGGTTTTTCGGGAAACTGTTTCTCATCAACTTCGCCATGGGAGTTGTCACCGGCATTGTCCAAGAGTTCCAGTTCGGCATGAACTGGAGCAGTTACTCGCGATTCGTGGGCGATATCTTCGGTGCCCCACTGGCCATCGAGGGCCTCTTGGCGTTCTTTATGGAATCCACGTTCCTCGGACTGTGGATCTTCGGGTGGACGCGACTCAAGCCAGCGGTGCACCTTGCGTGTATTTGGATGGTCTCGCTAGGCACGATGCTCTCGGCCTACTTCATTCTGGCCGCAAACTCCTTCATGCAGAACCCCGTCGGATTCACCATGAACGAAGAACGCGGTCGTGCTGAACTCACCGACTTCGGTGCGGTCCTTCTCAACAAGGTGACGCTGGTGACCGTCCCACACACACTCTTCGCAGCCTTCATGGTCGGTGGTGCCTTCGTTGCAGGTATCGCATTTTGGCACCTGCTGCGTAACCCCGGCCGCGACACTGAAGCATTCAAGACGGCAGTTCGATTGGGTGCTGTGACACTCATGATTTCCGGACTCGGCACCATCATCTCCGGTGATATCCAGGGCAAGATCATGACTGAAGTGCAGCCCATGAAGATGGCCGCTGCCGAGGCACTCTATGAGGATGCTGAATCGTGCGCACCGTTCTCGATCTTCACTGTCGGCACGCTAGATGGATCACGCTCGGTATTCTCCGTAGAAGTGCCATGCGTCTTGTCGCAACTTGCAACTGGCTCGTTTGACGGTGAAGTGCGTGGCATTAATTCGCTGCAAGAAGAGTACGCAAAGACCTTTGCCGAAACTGGCATCGAGAACTTCGCGCCCAACATCCCGGTCACCTACTGGTCGTTCCGACTCATGATGGGACTGGGCTTCTTGGCCATGGCGGTTGGCGCTTGGATGTGGTGGCTCGTTTCGCGCGACCGTGTACCGGCACTCGAAACCAAGCACGGCAAGCTCCTGCTGTTCTCGGCGATCACGCTGCCACTCATGCCTCTGTTTGCTAACTCATTCGGCTGGATCTTCACCGAAATGGGACGTCAGCCGTGGGTTGTCTTCGGGCTCATGCCAACTGCGGCGGGCGTTTCGCCAAGTGTTTCGGCGGCACAGGTCTGGACCTCGCTCATCACGTTCACACTCCTCTACGGGGCACTCGCTGTCGTCGAAGTTGGGTTGTTGATCAAGTACATTCGCAAGGGTCTGCCTGATGCGAATCCGCCGACCATCGAAGAAGACAGTGACGCTCCACTGTCCTTCGCATACTGAGGAGTTTTCCTATGGAACTCACAACTATCTGGTTCATTTTGATTGGTGTCCTCTTCGCGGGGTACATGGTGCTTGAAGGCTTCGATTTCGGTGTCGGCATGCTCGTGGGAATTCTGGCGAAGAACGACAAAGAACGTCGCGTGCTGATCAACACGATCGGTCCAGTCTGGGACGGCAACGAAGTGTGGCTGCTCGTTGCTGGCGGCGCGATGTTCGCTGCATTTCCCGAGTGGTACGCAACGCTCTTCAGCGGGTTCTACCTTCCGCTCTTGCTCATTCTGGTCGCGCTCATTATTCGAGGCGTTGCATTCGAATACCGAGGGAAACGACCCGAGCCAGAATGGAAAGCGCGCTGGGATTGGGCCATCATCATCGGCTCGTTCGTTCCCGCCTTGCTGTGGGGAGTCGCATTCGCGAACATCGTGCGAGGAGTCAAACTCGACGCCTCACATGAGTACGTCGGTGGATTCTTCGATTTACTGAACCCCTACGCCTTGCTCGGTGGTCTCGTCACTCTCACGGTCTGCATTGTTCACGGTTCAGTATTCGTGGCGCTCAAAACTCGTGGCGAAATCCGTGATCGCGCTCGCGCGATGGCGCTCAATGTTGGTTTCGTTGCTGCAGGCTTGGCTACGGCGTTCATGGCGTGGACCGGATTCATGCAAGGTCAGACCGTCGTCTGGGTGTGCATTGGCCTTTCGGCGGGTGCCTTCATGGCAGCGCTCGGAGCAACGCTCAAGGGCAAGGATCTCCAAGCGTTTATCGGTACGGCTGTCTCGATCTTGGCCTTCGTGGCGATGCTGTTCACGGGGCTGTTCCCCGACGTCCTGCCGTCAACAATCAATGAGGCATACAGCCTGACGGTTCATAACGCCTCATCGACGCCGTACACGCTCAAAATCATGACCTGGGTCGCGTTGGTGTTCACGCCTATCGTTATCGGATATCAGGCATGGACGTACTGGGTATTCAGCAAGAGAATTTCAGTCAAGAACATTCCAGACGACATTCCGGCGTAGGGACTGTCTCGACTTGAAACCTCTCGATCCACGATTGCTACGGCGGTCGCGCGGCGTGCGGGGGCATTTTTTCTCAAGTGTGGCCCCGGGCGCCGCGACTGCCGTACTCGTGATTGCTACCTCTTGGTTTGTTTCTCAACTCGTCGCGATTCGGTTTGCTGGCTCGGCACTGACCGCCATGCCACTTGCGATTTTGGCCGCGTACCTGCTTCGTGCTGTGGTCGCGTGGATACACGGTGTCGTGAGCGAACGAGCATCCACGCATGTCAAAGAAGATTTACGCAATGAGGTGGTCGACGACCTCATTGATCCGCGTCGGCTTGGCGCAAGACCGTCATCGTCGCAACTGATCACCCTGCTCGGACCCGGGATGAATGCCTTTGATGGGTACATCGGGCGCTTCCTGCCGCAACTTGGATTGGCAATTGTCGTCCCTGCTGCCGTCATCGTCGCCGTTGGACTGACTGATCCTTTGTCGGGCCTCATCATTGTGTTGACCTTGCCGCTCATCGGCATCTTCATGGCACTGGTCGGCCTGATGACGAACGACAAAGTCGAACGTCGCTGGGCCGCAATGGAACGTCTCGGTCGGCATTTTGCTGACGTCCTTGATGGACTCATCGTGCTGAAAATCTTCGGTCGCCGCCAAGAACAAGGCATCGAAGAAATCGGCCATAGACACCGCAGAGAATCAATGGCGGCTTTGCGAATCGCGTTCCTCTCGACCTTTGTTCTTGAACTTGTTGCGACGATTTCTGTTGCGCTCGTTGCTGTGAGCATTGGTCTACGCGTAGTTGACGACAAGATTGCGCTTGCGCCGGCCATGTTCGTCTTGTTGCTGGCGCCAGAAGCATACCTTCCCGTTAGGCGCGTCGGGATTCTCTTCCACGACAGTCAAGAAGGCGCGACGGCAGCCGGTCAACTGTTGACAATTCTCGAGCATCCGCGCCATGACGGGACACAGGTTGCACCTCGTGCACCTGAACTGATTGAGTTTTCTCGAATTCGACTCCGCTATCCAGAACGGACAACCACCGCCCTGCACATCGATGCTGCGCGAATTGCACCCGGTGAAAAAGTCGCCATTGTCGGTCCCTCCGGCAGCGGAAAGTCCACCGCGATGAGTGTCCTTCTTGGTTTTGAAAAGCCAGATGAGGGCACAGTGCGCATCGGGGGAGTCGATCTTTTCGACATCGATCCGGTCGAATGGCGGCAACGCATTGCTTGGGTACCTCAGGTTCCGCGCTTGATCGCCGGGACACTGGTCGACAACATTCTTCTCGGCACGCCGCTGGCCACCGAGCACGATGCTCGAACTGCGATGACCGAAGTCGGACTCGAGAGTTTTGATGAAACTCGGGTTCTTTCTGAGAGTTCTCACGATGTGTCGGCAGGGGAGCGGCGGCGAATTGCGCTCGCGCGTGCGCTCGTACGGGTGCGTGTTGGGCAAGCGTGGCTCGTGCTCTTGGACGAGCCAACCGCAGGGTTAGACGCGCTACGTGAACAGCAAATTGTTGAATCGTTTGGAGCTTTAGGGACGACACTCGTTCTCGTGTCTCACCGCGCAGAAACGATCGCGATGGTCGATCGTGTTATTGACCTGGTCGAGAGCGAGGTATCCGCATGAAACGTCGCTCACTCGTCCTTATCGGCGGCGTAGCTCTGGGTATTTTGGCTCAAGTTAGTTCCATCGGCCTGCTTTTGGCTGCTGCTTGGCTCATCGTCCGAGCGGCTCAACACCCGCCAGTTCTGTATCTCATGTTGGCTATCGTGAGCGTTCGATTCTTCGGCATTTCGCGTTCGGTGTTTCGATATGGAGAGCGTCTCTTTACGCATGATGTCGCATTGGCCGATGCTGTTGGGCAACGTGTCTCGACGTATCGAGACCTTGACCGGATCGCTCCGACTGGCCTCGATTCTTGGCGACGAGGTGAGCTGATCAGTCGCGTCGTCGACGACGTCACCACGACCCAAGACCGTCTCCTTCGAGTTCGAATGAACTGGTGGACTGGTGCTGCCGCGTCGGTCATTGTGGTGCTCGTAATCGGCTATTTGTCGCCGAGCGCTGGGTTCATGTTGGCGGCCACGGCGGCGGGCCTGGGCCTCATTATTCGACTGCTCTTGCCCACGTTTATTCGGCAAACGAGTCGCCGAACTACGACCGCACAGGGCGATTTGGCCGCAGAGGTTTCAGCCACGGCTGTTGCGGCCATAGAACTCGTGGCGCTCGGGGCAACAGACGCATCCCGCACGAAGTCTCGAGACGCCGCGTCTCGGCTCGCCCAAGGTCAACGGCATCAAGGCTGGTTCACGGGGCTTGGATCGGCCATAGTCCTTGTCGCGATCGGCGTCGGGGTGGTGGCGATCGCGGGAATCACTCGCTATGTGGATCCTGTGTTGATCGGCGTACTGCTGCTCGCGCCGATGGCGTTGGCCGAGGCCTGGGATGGCTGGGTCGAAGCAGAACGATTCCATCCTGAAGTCGACGCTGCCGAAGATCGGCTTGCTGCTTT
>CALMUY010000057.1 GCA_937873005.1 uncultured Aeromicrobium sp.
ACCGACCACCACCATCACCATCCACGAAGCCCGCCCCTACCTCACCAACAGGTGAAAACAATGTCGGCAGTCGATGTAGTTCAGAATCCAGTTCTGAACGGCCAACCCACACAATGTCACGTTTCCGATAGAGTTATGTGACATGAATCCACTTTCACCCGCCTCCGTTATTAGAAAAACGCCCGCTGGCTCGTTTGTTCACGTGGATATGCTTCCCGGTTCGTCGACGGCCGCACGCAAAGCAGCATCGCGGGCTGCGAAAGATGGACTCCTACTCCCCATCCGACGCGGCCTCTACTACCGCGGTCGACAAACCAGATACGGCGTCAAAGCGCCAACACCAGAAGAAGTCGCACGCGCAGTGTTGGGCAACCGCGGAATCGGCCCGGCCGGCTATTCAGCGGCACGCGTTTGGGGTGTTACAACAAAAATTCCGCCGCACTGGCACGTAGCGACGCTTCGTGTCGTCGACCCAATTGACGGCGTTGTTCAACACAGTCGAAGCAACATAGCCCGCGTGGACCTCAACGAAAAAGAAGTCGCATTACTGGAACTACTACGCGCCCCTGAGGTTCATGTCGAAGCAGGCTGGGCCACTTTCGTAAAAAACGTTCGTGCTGCTGCAGAGAACGAGGAAGTCAGCATCAGGTCGATACGCAATGCCGTGCCCAGCGAATACAACAAAGCCACCCGCGACAACTTCCTCCGACTTGAGAAGGCACTGGCCGGATCCCCATGACGAAACAGTTACGCCAAAGAACCGTCACAAGATCCTTAAACGAGTCGACTCCGATGTCATGAGCCACCTGAGTCTCACCGCAAGCGATGTTGAGGTTGGCTCGTCTACTACGGGCGTCAAACGTTTCACCACCTACCACTACCTCGCTCAGGACCACAACACAAGCCTCAAAGAAGGCGTATTGCTCGAACTCGGCAGCCACGGTGGCACCTATCCGACTCATACGCACATGTTCAGATCAATGGTCGCCCACGTCGCTGTCACCGAGCTTGGTGAACCCGAACACACCTGGGACGAGTTTGAGCCCTTCCGCGTGCGTGTGCTCGCACCGGAACGCACACTTCTCGAAAAACTCGCGACAGTCCATGACGCTGCCATGAGAGAGGACACGAACGCACTCCTGAAGTATGGGCGTCACTTTTATGACATCGGCCAACTCCTCACAACCGGCTTGGTCATTGACGCACTGGGTTCGACGCGGCCCAGTCGCTTATCCACGGCCCCAGGGTCAGCCTTGACGAAGTCTTCGCAATCGTGTCGGAAAACCGCGATCGGCTCTAGCTCCTTACAACTTCCTTCCAGACCAGTTCACCTGAACCAGCCGAACAATGGGGCAGGTCAAGTTGTCACCTATTCATGCGGGTGAGCAAACCGGTCGACAAGCCGTCGTCGAACGCGCATCCTCATTAGTCCGTTGCGCTAGGACCACGAGGATGGTCGCGCAGCAAGGCAGCTCGCTGAGCGACCTCTTCGACCACATACACATGTTTAGTCAATAACGTCGACGGAGAATAACTCCGTTCAAGTAACGCCAGCGCTTCTTGCGGATCATGAAAACCCGACGCATTAAAGAGCTTTGCCGCATCGTCAAGATCCCGCTCACCGCGCGCCGCATGAAGTTTCATCACCAGCATGTATTCAGGTGACGGCACCTGCACCAACAGTGACGTCGATTCGAAAACCGTGCGTGGAAACTCGTCACCACCCGGCATGAATCCTTTCGCACCATCGTTGAGCCAATCGGGTTCAAGACCATGGCGTTCGCCAACTTCTTCGGCTATAGCGCGCACCTCGCTCGCGGGCTCAAACAAAGCATCCACATCGCGTGTGACTCGCTGCTCATCGTAGGCAAGCGCCATCGCTGCCCCTCCCACAACAAAGAGTTGCGCAGTTAAGCCTTTGGCTTGCAACCTTTCGGAAAGTTCGCGAAAAAGTATTTGTAGATTGCCAGTGTTGAACTCTTCAAACTGATTGCTCATGCTCGAGCGAGCGTTCGGCACGTGATGTATATCCCGCGACTGCGGAACTCTGGCGGACTTTCATTTTCTGCTTCATCACGAAACCCAGCCGGGACGTCGGCATACCAATTCTCCACACAACGAGACGTATCCAACGCCCATTCGGGGACACTCCAACCATCTCGGTGAGCCAAAAATTCAGCAAGAGCCGCGAAGGCCGCATCGATTTCATCGGAGCCGGTTCGCGGAGGTTCAGTCGTAAAAACTTGTGCCGCAAGAGTTGGTCCACCGCGCTTGAGCGTCGACCGATAATCATCTAGCGTCTGCAAGATTGCAAATCGCCAACCGTCACGAGCCTTGTCTCCAGTGTTCGGCATTGACATGAAGGACCGCGCATTAGACGCGGCCTCATGCCGAATACCCACATCTGCACGCGGGCGAGGCGCGGGCGCCGCTTTGGCGCGCTCCAAAAGCGCGTCAACTGTCAGCACAGTGCCCTCAAAGTCCATGACGTGAACCCCTTTCCGCACCATTATCTCATTGACAGTATGGAAACACTCAAATTAAGGCGATTCCTCGCCCACGCTGCTCCGCGTTTCATCCCCTAGCACCTCACGCCCTGCCCCAGCACCAACACCGTCTTCGAACTTGAATACGGCGTGCAGCGCATCGAACGAAAAGACCCTCGTCAAGGCGCCAGATTGAGGTCCTGGCTCGACGACGTTGTCCTCGCATCATTCGCCGACCAGATACTTCCCATCGACCAGACCGTAGCTCGCACGGCAGCAAACTTTCACGTGCCCGATCCCGTGCCTGTTCCCGACTCGCTCATTGCCGCGACCGCCCACGTGTACGGGCTAACGCTCGTCACGCGAAACACCACATATTTCGAACGCACGGGGGTCTCAATCCTGAACCCCTGTCGCTGACCAAATCGACCCCGCCGCAACCTTCGACACTAA
>CALMUY010000058.1 GCA_937873005.1 uncultured Aeromicrobium sp.
ACGGCCCCGGGCCAACAAAAGATCCGTTTTTTCCGACCGGGCCACCGAAAACCCCCCTACCCGAAGTATGGGGGCCACCCCCGTCGCCGGTGACACCACCGCCCATGACGATCACATCGAGTATTGAACCCGACGCAATGTCATCGAGTTCGCGCTCGCGTCGCGCAACGTTCAGGGAGGCAGAGCTGCGTTCAGCCATGCGTGCGATTCTAGTTAATGGAGGGCGTCACGGTCGATGCTCAGAAGGAAAATCATGAAACTGTCTGCACGGGCCCACAGCATCGAGCCCTTTCATGCCTTGGCGATCGGGCAAGTTGCAGCCGACATGGAGTCGGCCGGTCAGCGCGTCATCAAACTCAGTATCGGTGAACCTGATTTCGGCGCCCCTGCTGCTGTTCGCGAAGCCATGCGGACGGTCATGGACGGCCGCCCCCTCCCGTATACCCCCGCACTTGGCATCAGCGAGCTTCGTGAAGCGATCGCCAACTTTTATCACACCCGCCACGGTGTCATCGTCGATCCTGCCCGGATTGCCATCACGTCTGGCGCCTCGGCCGCGCTACTGCTCGCCCTCGCGGCCACCACTGATGTTGGCGACGAGGTACTCATGGCGGACCCGTCATACCCGTGCAATCGCGAAATGGTGAACGCATTCGGTGGGGTCGTTCGACTCGCCCCGACCTCACCGGCCACGCGCTACCAATTGAGCGTCCAAGCATTACTCGATACCTGGACCGACGCCACCAACGCCGTGATGATCGCGTCGCCGTCGAATCCGACCGGCACCACGATCGAGCCAACAGAGCTTGCCGCAATATGCCAGATCGCGCGCGAACGAAATGTCTGGCGCATCGTGGACGAAATCTACCTCGACCTCGCTGACGACGCAGTTGACGGAAGCAAGGCCCAGACCGTCCTCACCCACGATCCCGACGCAATCGTGATTAGCAGTTTTTCCAAATACTTCGGCATGACTGGCTGGCGACTGGGCTGGGCCGTGGTTCCCGAGGAACTTGTCGAAGTAATCGAACGCATGTCGATGCACTATTTCTTGTGCGCCTCGACCCCTGTTCAGTTCGCTGCCCTTGCTGCGTTTAGTGCCGAAGCGCTCGCTGAATGCGAATCGCGCAAAGTCGAATTGTTGGAACGGCGCACCCTCGTTCTTGCCGCCCTCGAAGGCACTAGTTTGCGGGTCCATGTCGTGCCCGACGGCGCGTTCTATATCTACATCGACGTCAGTGCAACAGGGCTGGATGCGTGGACGTTTTGTGAACGAGCGCTGACCGAAGCGCACGTCGCGCTCACCCCTGGTCGAGATTTCGCTACCGAAACGGCCGACACGCATGTGCGCTTGTCGTATGCGGCTTCGCGCGAAGACTTGACCGAAGCATGCCGGAGGTTAGCCGAGTTCGTTGCGACGTTGCCCGAAACGAGCGCGAACGACGTACATCCCTAGGCGTCTTGCCAGATCTGGCCCGTGACTTCGAACTCGATTCGCTCCAAGACGCTGAGGTCGCGCACCGCAAGCTTGAAGCAGACATCTTCCCCGTAGTTGACGCTGGTAACAGTGCCAAGACTGTGCAACCGATGCTCGAGCGCACCCGCATCCGCGTGGCTTGCGCGCACGTTCACAACCTTCCACAGTTCACGTTTTCTGACGCCTGCCAGGTCAAGCGACTCGCCGGCAGCATCACCGTAGGCCCGGGTTAGCCCTCCCGTGCCGAGCAGCGTGCCACCGAACCATCGCGTCACCACCACTGCCACATCGACAAGGTCTCGACCCGAGATCGCATCCAGAATCGGCCGCCCGGCCGTGCCCGACGGTTCACCGTCGTCGTTGCTACGCCGCACAGTGCCATCAGGCCCGAGCACAAATGCTGTGCAGTGATGTCGAGCATCGTGGTGCATCGCCCGAGCGTCCGCGAAAAACTGACGCGCTTGTTCTTCGGATTCCACCCGCATGACCTGCGCACGAAACCGCGATCGCTGCACCACGGTCTCTGCCTCGACGAGACCGCCGACGGGCAGATCGACCGTGCGGTAGGTGGCCCCTGATGTGCTGGGTTCGTTCACGCCTGTTCGCACTCAACTCAGTTTCACGTCGGTGACGCAGGTGGGCGAATCGCCGCGGGTCGAGATCGATACGGTGGCGCTTTTCCCTTCGGATTCAACCTGCAAAGTGAAGTCCCTGTCGCGTGGCAACCACATGCCATAGAAACCGTTGTCGAACGTTTTCGTCGTTTCAGACACGAACTGTTCGCCAGATTCTTTATCCGTCACGGTGACGTGCATCGGCGTATTGCGAAGTTCGCCTAGGCACCTCGTCAAACTATGAAACGTACATGGGTGGGTCTTGGTGAGGTAAGGCGCAAACGAGAGGTAGAACGCGTCGCTGGGAAACTCCAGCTTCTTTTCGTTCTTGTTCTCGTCGGACAACACAAGCGATGTGGCGCGTACCGAGGCCATGAGTCCGTCGGGACGTTTGTCAACAGGCAAGCGATCGAGG
>CALMUY010000059.1 GCA_937873005.1 uncultured Aeromicrobium sp.
TTAATGAGCCAGTACTGGATTTCGCCAATCCCGGCCGCTGCTTGGCGCGCGATGGTGGGTGCCTCGTTGATGAGTTGTGGAACGACTACCCAAAACAGTCCCGCGATGGTGCCCAGAAATCCCGCCATGACGACCCCGGCGGAAATGCCGGCCGATAGGCCCCGGTCACGCAGCCATTTTGCGGGTGGCGCAAGCACAGAAACCACCAAGATGGCTAGGCAAATGGGAAACCAAACAACCCAGGTCTTTCCGATCGCCCAACCCAGAAGATAAAGGGCAAGCGCGATCGCGATGATACGGATGCTCCATCGTTGAAGGGCCTGGAACCCGCGATCGATGGCCGAACCGCGATCGACTGGCTTGATTGGTGTGGTCATTCGTGAATCCTATCTGGAGATTTCCCAATTGATGGGTTTCTCGTTCATGTCCACCAAGAGCTCGTTTGCTCGACTGAACGGTCGTGAGCCAAAGAAGCCTCGTCGCGCCGACAGCGGACTGGGGTGAGATGAACTGATGATCGAAACTCCCGGCAGGTGGCGTGCGCTGTCTTGCGCATCGCGGCCCCAAAGGATTGCGACAAGTGGTTGGTTTCTCGCTGCAAGATGCTCAAGTATCGCGCCCGTGATGAGCTCCCAACCTTGGTTTCGGTGGCTCCCGGGATTGTGGGCGCGCACCGTCAAGCATCGATTCAAGAGCAGCACCCCCTGATCGGACCATTCGGAAAGGTCACCGTGCTCAGGTGGCACGATCCCTACGTCTTCGGCGAGTTCGCGATAGATGTTGGCGAGGCTTCGCGGTAGTGGGCGGACGTCGCGATTCACCGAAAACGACAAGCCGCATGCATGTCCGGGAGTGGGATAGGGATCTTGCCCGATGATGATCACCTTCACCAATTCCGCCGGAAGGGTGAGCGCCCGTAACACATGGTCTGCGCGAGGTAGCACCTCATAGCCGGCCGAGCGTTCAGAGTCCGTGAATACGGCCACGGCTGCGAGGTGTTCGGAAAGAGGCGCGAGCGTTGATCGCCAACTTGAGTCGACAGATCCGAACCGGGGGATGTCCACGCTATTCCTCGTGTTGGCTCGTGGCGATCAAGTCCTCGATGAAGTTGTTTGCCCACAACTCGATGTCGTTCTCCATCACTTGGCGACGTAGCGCCTTCATTCGGCGCCTGCGTTCACGTGGCGATGACGTAATCGCG
>CALMUY010000060.1 GCA_937873005.1 uncultured Aeromicrobium sp.
GGTGGAGCTGAGGGGACTCGAACCCCTAACCCCCTGCTTGCAAAGCAGGTGCGCTACCAATTGCGCCACAGCCCCTTGCGGGATCAGACCGGATCAGTACCTTGCGACCACGTGTCTGTGGAAGCATACCGCCGCTGGTTTACAACGAACAAGACGCCCGCCGCAGCGGCAAGAATCACGACCAACTTCTTCATGATTAACCTCCTGTTCCGTGGGCCTAGCTGGACTTGAACCAGCGACCTCTTCCTTATCAGGGAAGCGCTCTAACCAAGCTGAGCTATAGGCCCGGGCAACAATCGAAAAGACTACCGTATGAGCATTTCACGCGTCCACGTGAGGCCCTCTTTAGCGTGAACGTTCCTCGAAAGTCACTTCCAGCCCACCCATCAAACTTGCTGCCAAGTTGTAGAGATGAGCCGAAATTGTGGCGAGTGCTGTGAAGAAAACAACGTTGAATGCCGCAACGATCAACGTGAAGCCAGTGATTCGAGCCAATCCAACATAGTTGTTGATATCGAAGGAGTCCGAACCGTCGCTCAAGATGCTCAAGACGCTGTCATTGAGACCTTGCCAGATTCCCGTCACTTGCAAAACAAACCAGAAAACGACAACCGCAACAACCGTGACGATCATCATCGCGACCGAAATAACGAACGCCATTTTGGTGACAGTCCACGGTTCAATGTAGGTGAGTTTACGACGCAGGGTCTTGCGCTTCGATTGACCTTGGGTACTCGGGGTCGTCGAATCTTCGACCGTCGAGTTAACGGCCGTTGTTCGTTGTGTTTCGGCTGACGTCGTTGCAGTCGCCACGACCGTGTTGGTGACCTTCGGTGCATCGTCGAGTGCTTGATGCTGCGCCGTGTCTTCCAACTGGGCCGCGGTCTTCTCAGCATCGGGCGTCGCTGTCGGCTTTGGTGCTTCAGCAACTTTCGGAGTCCCACCGGCCGCCGCCCCAATTTTTGGCGCCCCAACCTTCGGCCCTTCGGCTTTCGGTGCCTGGGCTTTCGGTGCAGTTGGCGTCACGTCCGCGTTCTTCGCAGTGTTTGGCTTCGGTTCCTCGGCCTTTACCGGAGGAATGAGCGACGTTTCATCTGCGCGTTGGCTCAAGGTGCGAGCGTACTCGTCCTTGCTAATCGGTCGCCGTGCCGTCACAGCCGGCTTCGCCACACTCGGCGTAGCCGTCTCGGCTTGCTTAGCAGGCGCCTTCTTCGCGGGCGCCTTCTTCGCAACCGTTTTCTTGGCCGTTGGTGTTT
Organism: uncultured Aeromicrobium sp.; assembly: GCA_937873005.1. GTDB lineage: Bacteria > Actinomycetota > Actinomycetes > Propionibacteriales > Nocardioidaceae > Aeromicrobium. The sequence continues at coordinate 1,257 of CALMUY010000060.1, forward strand.
CCACTTCTGGCTTTTCGCTCATCCTCAGCCTTCCGTCGCGTCAGTACCTGGTGCCGGTGCCTCGGCCTCGACCGGCGCGTCGTCTTCGGTTGCTTGCGTCTCAACAACATCGGTGTTTCGTGCAATCGTGACGACTTTGTCATCACCCTTGAACTTCACGAAACTCACACCCATGGTGCCACGACCCTTGGCGGGAACGCCAGAGACGAGACTGCGTGTAATCTGGCCACTTTCTGTGACACTGATGACGTCATCGGAGTCTTTGAGCACGAGGCCACCCACGAGTTCACCGCGAGATTCAGTGATGTTCATCGTGAGCACGCCGAGGCCGCCGCGACCCTTTGTGCGATATTCACCAATAGGAGTCTTCTTCGCGAAGCCACCGTCCGTCACAGTGAACACGTACAACTGGTCTTCACCCGAACTCGCCAAGACGACGTCTTCACTCACGCCGCCGTCGCTTACTTCCTCGACAACTTCGACAACGTTTGCCTCGTCATCAATCGGTGCAACATCGTCGAAGTCGATATTGTCTGGATCTGTTCCAGCCTTGATGATCGACATCGACAACAGTGAATCGTCGCCACGGAACTTCATGCCAATGACGCCCGATGTGGCTCGACCCATGGGGCGAAGTTGACCATCACTTGCACGGAAACGCAAAGCCTGGGCCTTACGACTAATCAACAAGACGTCATCGTCGGCCGAAGCAAGTTCAGCACCGATCAGTTCATCGTCTTCTTCCCTGAAGTTGATCGCGATGATTCCTGACTGGCGGGGGCTGTTGTAGTCAGCCAAGTTCGTCTTCTTGACGCGTCCGGCCTTCGTCGCCAGGATCAAGTACGGTTCCTGCTCGTAGTTTCGAATCGCCAAAACCTGAGCAATACTTTCGTCTGGCTGGAAACTCAACAGGCCGGCAACGTGGCCACCGCGTGCATCACGTCCACCTTCTGGCAAGTGATACGCCTTGGCGCGATAAACGCGTCCGGCCGTCGTAAAGAACAAGATCCAATGGTGGCTCGTCGTTGAAAAGACGTGCTCGATGGAATCGTCTCCACGTAGTGACGCTCCGCGGACACCCTTGCCGCCACGATTCTGGACGCGATACAAGTCGGTCTTGGTGCGCTTGGCGTAGCCGCCCTTGGTAATCGTGACGACAACATCTTCATCCGGAATCAAATCTTCATCGGACAAATCGCCATCTGAGGCAATCAAGATCGACCGGCGATCTTCACCATACTTTTCAACAATCTCGTTGAGTTCTTCGCTGACAATCTGGCGCTGACGTTCTTCGCTCGCCAAGATTGCAAGATACTCGGCGATTTCGATTTCGATTTCAGCGAGTTCATCAATAATCTTTTGACGTTCCAGCGCAGCCAAGCGACGCAATTGCATGTTGAGAATCGCTTGTGCTTGAATCTCGTCGATTTCGAGCAGTTCGATCAATCCGTCGCGCGCTTCCTCCACTGTGGGGCTGCGACGAATCAAAGCAATCACGTCATCGAGTTGATCGAGTGCCTTCACCAAACCGCGCAAAATATGCGCGCGCTTCTCGGCCTCACGCAAGCGGAACTCGGTACGACGACGGATCACTTCGATTTGGTGCTTGATCCAGTTCGAAATGAACCCATCAAGAGTTAGCGTGCGTGGCACGTCATCAACGAGCGCCAACATATTGGCACTGAAGTTGCATTGCAGATCCGTGTGCTTGAACAAGTTGTTCAAGACAACTCGCGCGACAGCATCTCGGCGAACCACGATCACAATACGGCGACCGACACGCGAGCTTGTTTCGTCGCGCATATCCGAAATACCTTGAATGCGACCACTGTTGACCAAGTCGGCGATCTTCTTCATGAGCGAATCGGGATTCACTTGGTACGGAAGTTCCGTCACGACCAGTTGGATGCGGCCCTTGGTGTCTTCCTCAATGTTGACCACGGCGCGCATCGTGACCGACCCTCGCCCGGTGCGGTACATGTCTTCGATACCGCTCGTGCCAACGATGAGGCCCGAGGTGGGAAAGTCCGGACCCTTGACGCGTTCAATGAGCGCCTCAAGAAGTTCCGACTTCGACGCATTCGGATTGGCTAACGCCCACTGGACGCCTTCGGCAACCTCACGCAAATTGTGTGGCGGAATGTTGGTTGCCATACCAACCGCGATACCTGCGGAACCATTGACAAGGAGGTTCGGCATACGGGCGGGCAAAACAGTTGGCTCTTGCGAACGGCCGTCATAGTTCGGTTTGAAATCAACGGTCTCTTGTTCGATATCGCGAACCATCTCCATGGCAACTGGCGCCAACCGGCATTCGGTGTATCGCATGGCGGCCGCTTGATCGTCGCCTGGCGAGCCGAAGTTTCCTTGACCCGTGATCATCGGGACGCGCATTACCCAAGGCTGCGCCAACCGGACCAACGTGTCATAAATCGCCGTGTCACCGTGTGGGTGATATTGACCCATCACGTCACCGACGATGCGGCTGCACTTGCTGAAGCCACGGTCGGGGCGGTACCCGCCGTCGTACATCGCATACAGAACACGACGGTGAACGGGCTTCAAACCGTCACGCACATCTGGCAATGCGCGCGAAACGATTACGCTCATGGCGTAGTCAATATACGAGCGCTGCATCTCGTCTTGTAGCTCGACGGGTTCGATCCGGTCGGATTCCATTGGGGTTTCAGTCATCTTTTTGCTTTCAGAAAGTCGATTCGCGGGCCGTTGTCAGGGTTAAATGTCCAGGAATCGAACATCCTTGGCGTTTCGTTGAATAAACGAACGTCTCTGTTCAACGTCCTCACCCATGAGGATCATGAAAATTTCGTCAGCAATTGCTGCGTCTTCGAGCTGAACTTGGCGAAGAAGTCGACGATCGGGATCCATCGTGGTTTCCCACAATTCCGAATCGTTCATTTCACCTAGACCCTTGTATCGCTGGATTGGTGCTTCTTTTGGAAGACGCCGTCCGGCTTCGGTGCCTGCCTCAAGTAGCGCGTCACGTTCGCGATCTGAATAGGCGAGTTCATGTGGGCCGTTCGACCACTTGATTCGATACAGCGGTGGCTGCGCGAGATAGACGTGGCCCGCATCAATGAGCGGCTTCATGAAGCGGAATAACAACGTCAAGAGCAACGTGGTGATGTGTTGGCCATCGACGTCAGCATCGGCCATCAACACGATCTTGTGATAGCGCAGTTTCTCGATATCGAAATCATCATGAACACCTGTACCGAGCGCACTGATGATGGCTTGAACTTCCGTGTTCTGCAGGATCTTGTCAATCCGTGCCTTTTCAACGTTAAGGATCTTTCCGCGCAACGGCAGGATCGCTTGCGTGCGTGGTTCGCGGCCGCCCTTGGCCGAACCGCCAGCGGAGTTACCCTCCACGATGAAGACTTCACATTCTGAAGGTTCCGTACTAGAGCAGTCGGACAGTTTGCCTGGCAAACCGCCGCCACCAAGGAATCCCTTGCGATTACGCGCAAGGTCTCTCGCTTTACGGGCCGCCATACGAGCGGCGGCCGCATCGATCGATTTACGAACGATGTTTTTGCCCTCGTTCGGATTGCGTTCAAACCATGCTGCGAGCTCATCGTTGAGGATTTGCTGAACAAATCCCTTTGCTTCGGTGTTACCGAGTTTCGTTTTTGTTTGACCTTCGAACTGGGGTTCTTCGAGCTTGACCGAAATGATCGCGGTGAGTCCTTCGCGAATGTCATCGCCGGTGAGTCGATCTTCTTTTTTCTTGATCAAGTTGTTGGTTTCGGCGAAACGATTCACGGTCGTGGTGAGAGCGGCACGGAAACCTTCTTCGTGCGTTCCGCCTTCATGCGTGTTGATGGTGTTTGCGAAGGTGTGCACCGATTCGCTGAATCCCATATTCCACTGCATCGCCATCTCGAGCGAAAGTCCGCTTTCAGTATCTTCACGATCGAAACTGATGATTTCAGAATGGATCGGTGTGCGACTGCCGACGTTGATGTGTTTTACGTAGTCGACTAGCCCGTCGTCATAACGGAACGTCACTTCGTGTTCAAGCGCGTCGACGTCTGCTTCGTCTTCTGTCTCGACGAGGTTGCGTTCATCACGCAAGGTAATTTGGAGTCCTTTATTAAGGAACGCCATTTCTCTAAAGCGAGTCTTGAGTGTCTCGTAGTCGTATTCAGTGGTCTCGAAGATCTCATCACTGGCATAGAAGGTGACCGTGGTGCCCGTCTCGTCGGTCGCATCGCCTTTAGCCAAAGGCCCGTCTGGTTCACCGTAGGTAAACGATTGTGTCCAAATAAAACCGTCTCGCTTCACTTCCACATAGAGCTTCGTGGACAGCGCATTAACGACCGAAACACCGACACCGTGCAAACCGCCAGAAACCTTGTAGCCACCGCCACCAAACTTGCCGCCGGCATGCAACGACGTGAGCACGAGCGTGACGGCCGGGATCTTTTCGATCGGATGTTCATCAACTGGGATTCCGCGACCATCATCGACTACGCGCACGCCGCCGTCGTCTTGCAGCACGACGACAATTTCGCTCGCGTATCCGGCGAGTGCTTCATCGACCGAGTTGTCCACAACTTCATACACACAGTGGTGGAGACCACGCTCGCCCGTCGATCCGATGTACATGCCCGGACGCTTACGTACAGCTTCAAGGCCCTCAAGAACCTGAATATTGCTTGCGTCGTATGAAGTGGGGTTTTCTGGCTCATCAGTCACTTGTTCATTGTACGGGCCTAATTCACGCCAATGGTGCGTTGTTGACAGTTATCTCGTTGCCATTTTGAATCTATGAGGCTCATGAGACGAAAAATTTGCGCCTTTTGCGCCCCGAAAAGACCGGCGACTGTGGGGATAGTTAAGAATTCGCAATCTAATTCGACTCCGTGTCAGTTTGAAAGTCCGGGGGAGTCGACACATTTCCTGCATAAAAGTAGTGCAAAGTTAGCCCGTGACCTACTCCAAATCGCTTTTCTTTTCGATTGTGGTCAGGGCTCTGGGATTGGTGTTCTCGCTCGGTTCGCTGTATCTCATTGTCCGCTTTGCGATTCAGGACTCGCGCGGCCAACGTATCGATCATTACGGGATGCTCGCTGTCCAAGAAAAGCTTGATGCGTCACTTTCGGTATTAAGTTCTCTGGGATACATCGCGATCGGAATCGCCGGCATCGTGCTGGTGTACTACTGGACTTTGCAGTTGATTCGCCGATCTTGGGTTTCGCTCGCGACGGCAGTTGTACTTGTCATCGGTGCAAACGTCACGACCCAGATTTTGAAAGCTATCGTGATTTCACGACCGGATTTTGGCTGGGGATCTCACAACAGTCTGCCAAGTGGACACACCACCATGGCCGCTTCCTTTGCCGTCGCCGCGATCATGATTGCGCCCCAACGTACGAGAGGATTTCTCGTATTTCTCACGACCACCGTTGTCTCGCTGGCCGGCGTTTCCACTGTGATCGCTGGATGGCATCGACCGGCCGACGTTATTTCGGCCCTTGCTGTGACCGGAGCCTGGGCCACATTGGTGTCATTGACTCACAAGCCAATTTCTTCGCGCACGCGAGAATTCGTTGCGGCGAGCATTCTTGGCGGAACGACAGCGTTCATCTTGATTATTTTCGTCGATCTTGGTTTACCGAGTCCCGCAGGTGCGCTCGTGGTTCTGGCCTGCATCTCCTTGGTGGGAGCCACCATGATGTTGGCTGCAAAACTGGCCGCCGATCAGCCGTAGGTGTCTCGTGGCCCCCGGCCTTTTACTGACCGTGGTCCACTCTTCCACGACGGTGCTTGCGGGCCCTTGACTTCGATTCGTTGTACCTCGCCGTCACCCAAATGCTCATTCAACCGGGCAACAATCCTCGGCGCGAGCAGAGTCAACTCCTTGGCCCACGCTGTCGAATCAGCCGAAACGTAGACGATGCCGTCAGCAAAATGTTCGACTTTTGTGTGCTGAGCTACCTGGTCGCCCACGATCATGGGCCAGTCCGAGAAGACACGGGTTCCAGCTAACGCTTTCCCCCAGCCTTGTTCGGAAATCAAGTCGTTGAGAACACCTTTGAGTGGGACCGCATCTTCTCGAAGAGCACGCCGCGATTCAGTTTTAGGTGCGTGTTTCTTTTTAGGCACAGCTTTTCGCGCTTGACCTCGATAGGCGTCCGCGAGTTCGCGCGCAAGACGCAACGCATCCTCGTTACTTTGCTCACTCATCGGCACTCACCACACCATCGTTGACGAAGAACCTTGTTCCTGACAAGACATCGGGCACGTCTTCGGCAACTGCGGCGGTAATCAGTACCTGCTCCGTATCGGCAACGAGTTCAGCTAGTTGAGCCCTTCGGCCCGAGTCAAGTTCAGCGAAAACATCGTCAAGAATGAGAATCGGGTCATCTCCATCGCGGCGCAAGAGTGCGTGCGAAGCCAATCGCATTGCCAAGGCAAGGGACCACATTTCACCGTGACTGGCATACCCTTTCGCTGGCATTTCTCCAATACTGAGGACGATGTCATCACGATGCGGCCCAACGAGGGTGACCCCCCGATCCAATTCGGCAGATCGATTGAGCCGCAAGGCGTCCCGCAACAGGTGAAAGATCTCATCTGCATCGCGAGTTTCGGCGATCTCTTCAACGCTCGACCTATAGACGGCGGTGACATCTCGTCGATGGACTGCCGCAAGCGCAGCGACATTCGCATACGACTCATTGAGGAAGGGTGCGAAATCATCCAACAGCGCGAGCCGCGCAGCAATCAGTTCTGATCCTGATCGAGCTAAGTGTTCATCCCAAATTTCAAGAGTATTGGTATCGAACCCGGAACGACCTCGTGCCGACTTTAGAAGTGCATTTCTCTGCTTCAAGATGCGATCAACATCGGCCCGAGTTTGAGTCAACCGCGGTATCTGCATCACGACGAGTTGATCAAGGAATCGACGTCGATCACTCGGATCACCCTTGACGAGCACGAGATCTTCCGGTGAAAACACGACAGTTTTCACGATGCCTACAAGGTCTCGATTTCTCGTCAAGGCATTTTGATTGACTCGTACTCGATTCGCCTTATGCGGATTAATCTCAATTTCGATCTGAAGTTCGCGGTCGTCTCTCTTGACGACTGTGCGAACTAGTGCGTATTCAGCACCCATCCTCACTAGCGGAGAATCGGTGGAAACTCGATGAGAATCCATTCTGGCCAGATAGTCAATTGCTTCGACGAGGTTAGTTTTCCCTTGACCGTTGGAGCCAATAAAAACCGTTGACCCTTGTGTCAGATCGATCGAAACGTTGCGGTGAGATCGAAAATCAACAAGGGTCAATTCGGAAACATGCATGCGTTTAGTTCTGCAAGCGCACAGGCATGATCAAGTAACGGAAAGCACCATCGGGGTCTGCGCCAATTTCTTTGACTCCCGCCATCGATGCGGCTTTGGTTTGTTGCGTGAACGAGAATTGCACCACGGGTTCAGTCATAACCGAGAGACCTTCCAGTAGGTAGGTTGGGTTGAATCCGATGGTGATGTCCGGTCCTTCAATGGTGGCCTCGAGAGTTTCTGAAGCTTGCGCGTCGTCGCCACTTCCGGCTTCGAGCGTGACCGAACCTTCAGTGAAGGTCAGACGAATGGGTGTATTTCGTTCGGCCACGAGAGCAACGCGCTTGACTGCATCGCTAAAGGCACCTGTAGTTACATGAGCTGTGGTTTCGGGTTGCGCGGCAAAAAGTTGGCGAACACGCGGGAATTCACCTTCGAGTAGACGCGTCGTTGTACGCCTCGTTCCACCCGCGACGGTTCCTTCGAATCCGATAAGTCCGTCGCCACTTTCGCCACTAGCAATCGCGATAGTGATGTCTTTGCCTGCAGTGAGTGAGCGAGCCGTGTCCGAAAGAACCTTCGCTGGGACAAGTGCATGCGCGGAAACATCGGATGATTCTGGGAACCAGGTCAAGTCACGCAAGCTGGCACGGAATCGGTCGGTTGCGAGCAGTGAGACGGTCGATCCTTCAAGTTCGAGCCGTACGCCAGTCAACAATGGCAACATGTCATCGCGGCCGGCCGCGGCGCTGGCTTGGGAAACTGCGGTAGCAAACTCGCTCGCATCGACGGTGCCGGTAGACGCAGGCATATCGGGTAGGCGCGGATATTCATCAACTGGCATCGTCTGCAAATTGAATCGAGCACTTCCACAGGAAACTCGGACTTTGGCACCATCGAGTTCAACATCGACTGATTTGGGCGGAAGTGCCTTAACGATCTCGGCAAGCAATCGACCCGATACCAACGCTTGACCATCTTCGGTCACGTCTGCTGGCAGCGTGGCACGAGTCGAAGTCTCGTAGTCGAAACCCGAAAGTGTCAACTCGTTGTTTTGGGTAGACAGCAAGAGGCCAGCAAGTACTGGGACGCTGGGCCGATTGGGCAAACTGCGAGCAGTCCACGAAACGGCATCAGCAAGTACGTCGCGGTCAATGCGAAATTTCACGAGTTTTGACCTTTCCTTCACTAGTCACTGTCTTGAAGGTTATTGCATGAACATGCTTATGCACACAAGGTCGCGCAGTAACTTCTTCTTTGGTTGAGATGTAGTTATTTGTTTAGTCGTCGTAGTAGGTCTTGTGGATTCTGTGGAGAAACCACAATTTCACCGTGATTGCAGTCAGTGTGGTTGTGCATGAAATGTGAGTGAGTAGGTGCCATTCACACATGGTGTTGTGGATTGATCAAATCTGTTCACACGTCGTTCACACTTTCTTGTCATTTGTCCACGGCCGTGTCTCGTTCATTCACAGGTTTATCCGCATACGTGCATAACGGCACATCATTTTGTACGAGCTTGTTGGCGAATGCTTGCCGTTAGATCGGTGACCTGGTTATAGACTCCACGATTTTCAGACATGAGCTTTCTGATCTTGCGTTCCGCGTGCATAACTGTGGTGTGGTGTAGTCCACCGAATTCTTCGGCAATTTGCGGCAAAGACATTTCGGTGAGTTCTCGGCATAGATACATCGCGATCTGTCGAGCTTGAGCCAGGTTTCGTGCCCGGCTCGATCCAATGAGCTCTTCAATGGTGTATTCGGAGTAGGCCGCGGTCTGCGAAATGATCATGCCGCTGGTGATCTCGGGATCATCACCCTCAGCCACGAGATCCTTCAAGGCAATTTGTGCCAATCGAAGATCAACTGGTGATCCGTTCAGGTTTGCGTAGGCAGTGGCGCGGATAAGTGCGCCTTCCAACTCTCGGATATTTCGTTGCACCTTGCTGGCAATAAATTCCAGCACATCTGCAGGTACATCCAAGTCTTCGTTTCCGGCCTTCTTTTTCAAGATGGCGATTCGTGTTTCAAGGTCGGGCGCCAGCATCTCCGTTTGAAGCCCCCACGAGAACCGATTTCGTAGTCGATCTTCCAGGGTCTTCAATTCGGTAGGGGGACGGTCTGACGTCATAACGATTTGCTTGTTCTCGTTATGCAAGGCATTAAACGTATGGAAGAACTCTTCTTGGGTCGCGTCTTTGTTTTCGATGAATTGGATGTCATCAACGAGCAGCACGTCAATTTCTCGATATTTGCGTCGGAGCGCAGGTGTCTTATTTTGACCAATGGCGTTAATAACATCGTTCACGAATTCTTCAGAACTGACGTACCTGACCCGAGACGATGGATAGAGTGCGAGTACGTAGTGACCGATTGCGTGCAGCAAGTGAGTTTTACCAAGACCGGAATCGCCGTGAATAACGAGCGGGTTGTACGCCTTGCCTGGTGATTCTGCAGCCGCCACTGCAGCAGCATGGGCGAAGCGGTTTGACGAACCGATAACAAAATTCTCGAATTTGTAGCGAGGGTTAAGTCGCGTATCGGCGAGGTTCGCTTGAGATACAGCTGGACCGACTGCGGTGGACCGGCTCACCCAACTGGGGGTGAGGTCGTCATCATCGAATTCGTCGTCTGCCATATCAGTGAAGGAATCCCCAAGATCCTCATTTATCAATTTGTCGACATGGGGATTTGTCTCCAATTGTTTCTCGGTTGTCGCGAGTGCTGTATCGATCGTGACAATGAGGCGCACATCTGATTCGGTGAGACTCGAGAATGCCTGCTCAATAGCAGGACGCACACGTGATTCCATCTGGGTCCGCGTGAGCTCATCAGGCACCGCAATAATCAACATCTCATTTTGAAACGAAAGTGGTTTGGCGTTGTACACCCAAACCTTCGCTCCCTTCGAAAGCGCACTCGTCGCCTTTTCCCACAGTGAGTCGAGGTCATCACCGTTACTGAAACCTGAATCCTGCAAGGGTCAGTCTCCTCTCACAACAGTTCTCACTGCGCGCTTCGTCGGATATCACGGTCAATGATGCCGATCAATCGAAAGTACTCACATGGTTGTCCACATGCTGTGCATAAGTATTGTGCCAATCCCGAGATTTACGGCACGAGCCTGTGGATATCTTGTGACGCTAGCAGTACGAATGCTTCCTCTACAAGCGATTTCACAACCATTTTGATTTTACACGGCGAGTTGTCCGAATCTTCACGTCATCGTGTTGTATGCGAAACTTGTTGGGTCAGTTTGACGAGGTTCACGACAACCGCGTAGCGTTGTTTAGTCCCATCAATTATCGAAGGCCGTTTTGCGTGGAAAAACTTCCATTTCTGAACGGCGGCCGGGTTCGGCCACATAGTCACGAAGGATCTCCCAGTGAGTAAGCGTACGTACCAACCAAACAATCGTCGTCGTGCCAAGAAGCACGGATTCCGTCTTCGCATGCGCACCCGCGCCGGCCGAAGCATCCTGGCCAACCGTCGTCGTAAGGGCCGCGCCAACATCTCGGCCTGATTGACGTGTTGCCGGCCACGCATCGTATGCGTGACGGTGAATCTTTTCGGCAGGCAATTCGTGGCGGTGTGAAAGCCGCACGGACGGATCTCGTCGTTCACCTCAACGCAACGCACATACCGACGGAAACTTCCTCCGTCGGTTTTGTCGTGTCAAAGGCCGTTGGGAATGCCGTCGTTCGAAATCGAGTTAAACGGCAACTGCGTCACTCAATGAAGACCGAACTGGCGCAGTTTGGCAAGGGATATTTGATTGTTGTTCGTGCATTTCCTAGTGCATCAGGAAGCGATTTTCTCGAACTTCAAAGCCAAACTCATAGCGCACTAGTAAGTGCGCATCGCAAACTCAGTGTCCGAGGAATCTGAAATGAAGTACGTACTGATCGGGTTCCTCAAACTGTATCGATTGCTCATCAGTCCCCTGTATGGACAAGTGTGCAAGTTCTATCCGAGTTGTTCGGCTTACGCTTTAGAGTCGATTCAAGTACATGGGTCCATTAAGGGATCCTGGCTTGCCGTGAAGCGTTTAGGTCGTTGTCATCCGTGGTCGGATGGCGGCATTGATCTTGTCCCGGCAGCACCTCATCGCGCTGAACGCGCGGATCTTTAAGGAGAGTCATGTTTGACTTCTTTGGCTCGATTGGGTCAATGATCATGACACCGTTGTATTACGGCGTTTCGGGAATCATTCTGCTTTGGCACCGATTGTTCTCCCAAGTTCTCGACCCGGATTCAGGCTGGACATGGGCGCTGTCGATCGTGGGGTTGACGATCACCATTCGCGCGCTCTTGATCCCTCTTTTTGTCAAGCAAATCAATGCCAGCCGAAATATGCAGTTGATTCAGCCTCAACTGACCGAATTGCGCAAGAAGTACGGTCATGATCGCGAGCGTTTCGCTCAAGAACAAATGAAACTGTTCCAGGAATCAGGTACGAACCCGTTTTCATCGTGCCTACCAATCCTGATCCAAATGCCGATCTTCTTTGCCCTTTTTCGGGTTATTGAACGAGCGGCGCGGCAAGGCGCTGATGGCGCCAAGGGCTTCCTAACCCCGCAAGACGCGGAATCGCTGCAGAATGCTGCCTGGATGGGTGGAAAAATCGCCGACACCTTTATGAGCAGTGATCATCTCGAAACGAAGATCATCGCGATGGTGATGGTGATCATGATGAGCGCCACCCAGTTCTTCACTCAGAAGCAACTCATGGCGAAAAATATGCCCGCTGAAGCGTTGAACGGTCCGTTCGCTCAACAGCAGAAGATGTTGCTGTATATTCTTCCGATTGTCTTTGCTGTATCTGGCGTGGCATTCCCACTCGGTGTTTTGATCTACTGGACCGTCTCCAACCTATGGACCATGGGTCAGCAGTTCTGGGTCATCCGGGCGAACCCAGCGCCAGGCACCCCAGCGTTCGCAGCCAAGCAAGAGCGCGATCGCAAGAAGGGGAAAGAGCCTGAAGTTGATCCGTCCACCTTGATCGGGGACGACAATGAGCCGAAGCCGCCAACTCGTAAGCAACCAAAATCTCAAAGTCGTGAACAACGACGCAAGAACCAGGGGGGACCAAACAACTCCTCCCCCGAAAAGTAGGGAGTCACTGTGACTGATCAGAATCTCGAAAACGAAGGCGATATCGCCGCGGATTTCTTAGAAGAACTTCTGAATATTGCCGATCTTGACGGTGACATCGACATGGACGTGGACGGCGATCGCGCTTCCGTCGCCATTGTGGGTGGAAATAACAATCACCTTGTTGGGAAAGATGGAGAAGCGCTTGATGCACTTCAGGAGCTCACTCGCCTCGCGGTTTACCGCCAGACAGGTCAACGCAGCCGTTTGATGCTTGACATCGATGGCTACCGCGTCGCACGTCGTACCTCCGCGAGCGAGGCTGCACGCGCAGCGATCGAATCGGTTCAAGCCAATGGCAATCCTGTCGAACTTGCTGCGATGAATGCGTTCGAGCGCAAAGTGGTTCACGATGTTGTTGCTGAGTCGGGTCTCGTAAGCGGCTCCAAAGGTGAAGGTACGAATCGCCACGTAGTGATTTCGCAGGAAACGGCCGACGATTCCGAGTGAGTGTTTCACGTGAAACACTCATCGAAGTGTTTGGCGACCAACTCGGTTTAGTAGAACGCTACGCCGAGATTCTTAAGACCCAGGGCGTTGAGCGCGGTCTTATAGGTCCACGCGAAGTCGATCGACTTTGGGAGCGACACCTCCTCAATTCGGCACTCATGCTTCCTAGGGTTCCGTTGGGTTCGTCGGTTGCAGATATCGGAACGGGTGCAGGGTTGCCTGGACTTGTATGGGCGATTACCCGCCCCGATCTCACGGTTACTTTGGTCGAACCACTGTTGCGACGCGCGTCCTTTCTTCAGGAAGTCGTTGATGCACTCGACATCGGCCGAGTTCGTGTCCTGCGGGCACGCGCGGAAGAAGTAGACGAGACATTTGATGTCGTTACCGCAAGAGCGGTGGCCGCATTGCCGAAGTTGAGCAAATGGTGCATGCCGTTGGTGGCTTCCGGCGGATTGTTTCTGCCACTCAAAGGTCAGTCCGCTGCTGGTGAAGTTGAGGAAGCGCGTTCGCTATTGAAGCGTTTGGGGGCATCAGCGATTGACATTGTGACGTATTCGTCTTCGACAGATCCTGTGCAATCGGTGACGCTGGTGGAGATTAGTAAGTAGTTTTGATGTGTTGGGTCTCGGCGCTCAATACACGCGGTCAGGGCAATTCACCCTGACTTGGGTAGATTTTGTTGACTTTGCATAGAGCGCAATGTGGCACGCAGGTATGTTTCACGTGAAACAAGGGGAGAATCTTGATATGAATACGCCGACCGCAGCCGACTACGCACAAGGCGAGCCAGATCCGTCAGCGCCGACACCATTGTCAGCGCAAGCGCTTGATCACGTCGATATGGTGCGACGCGTCGAGAACGTGAGGACCTTCAAGGAGCCTACAAAAACACGAGTTTTCGTTGTGGCGAATCAGAAGGGTGGAGTGGGCAAGACGACTACGTCAGTGAATTTGGCGGCGGCTATGGCTAGTCGCGGGCTTCAAATCTTGCTTGTGGATCTCGACCCACAGGGAAACGCCTCAACCGCAGCAGGGATTCCGCACGCCTCGGGTACGCCGGGGATCTATGAAGTACTTTTGGACGGCGCTTCGATTGAGAGTGTGGTCCAGTTCAGCCCGGATGTTCCAAATCTTGCGGTCGTCCCAGCAACAATTGACCTTGCGGGCGCCGAAATCGAATTAGTCATGGCCGTGAATCGTGAACGTAAACTCCGCAGTGCCATTGATTCGTACTTGGAAACTGAGGCGGGCGCCGAAATTGACTATGTTTTTGTTGATTGCCCACCGTCGTTGGGCCTCTTGACAGTTAACGCGATGGTCGCGGCTCGCGAAGTCCTGATTCCGATCCAATGTGAGTACTACGCACTCGAAGGTCTCAGTCAACTTCTTCGCAATATCGAACTCGTGCAAGAGCATCTCAACGAGGATCTGGATGTTTCGACGATCTTGCTCACGATGCATGACGCCCGCACGAATCTCTCCTCAAGTGTTGCATCTGAAGTACGAGCTCACTTCGGTGAGCGTGTGTTGAATACAGCCATTCCACGTTCGGTACGCATTAGCGAGGCGCCGGGCTATCAGCAAAGCATCATTACGTATGATCCCAACTCAACAGGCGCGTTGAGCTATTTTGAGGCAGCACGCGAAATCACGGAAGCAGGAGAGTAGACATGAGTGCACGACCAGGATTGGGCCGAGGCCTCGAGGCTCTTATTCCCACCTCGAAGCAAGCGGCGAGCTCGGCCGGTCTGAAAGAAGTAGAAGGAGCTAGTCTCCGCGAACTCAAGCTCAATCAGATTGTTCCTAATCCCCGCCAACCGCGCGCAGTCTTCGATGAAGAAGACATGAACGAACTTGTGCACTCGATCAAAGAAATCGGATTGTTGCAACCGATTGTTGTTCGGCCTACAGGTACTGACACTTATGAATTGATCATGGGTGAACGCAGGTGGCGCGCCCATCAGAAGGCGGGACTGGACGTCATTACTGCAGTTGTCCGTGAAACCACGGATGAAGACCTGCTTCGAGATGCGCTTTTAGAGAACCTTCACCGGTCAGAACTGAATCCACTGGAAGAAGCTGCCGCGTATCAGCAGCTTCTTGATGACTTCGGGTGCACTCAAGAAGAGCTTTCCACGAGAATTGGTCGTTCGCGCCCACAGATCAGCAACACTATTCGCCTACTAAAGCTGCCTCCCTCGGTGCAGCGCCGCGTTGCGGCCAAAGTTCTGTCAGCAGGCCACGCGCGGGCTTTGCTGACCGTAGAAAATGCAGAGATCCAGGAACGTCTTGCTAGCAGAGTTGTTGCAGAAGGTATTTCAGTGCGTCAACTTGAAGAAATCGTACGATTTGCGGACAACAGCGGCGCACCATCAACTAAGACGCCGACACCCAAGGCGACCTCGCCGCGGGTGGCAGAACTGGCCCATGACTTGTCGGAACACTTCGACACCAGAGTCAAGGTTGATTTTGGCAAGAAAAAGGGCAAGATTTCGATTGAATTTGCCACCATTGGCGACCTCGAACGCATAGTCGCGCTCATGAAAGACCCTCAAGAAAAATAGAATGCAAAGACAAATCCCCAAGTCGATTTGTCGACTTGGGGATTTGTCTATGTTTTGCTAGATGTGCGGTTCAATATCCTTCACCAAGGCCGCCTTGGGCTTTGCGCCAACGATCGACTGAACGACATCGCCGTTCTTGTAGATATTGAGCGTTGGCAAACCAGTGACGCGCCACTTTGCAGGGGCAAGCGGGTTAGCGTCGGTGTCGATCTTCGCGATCGTGAGTTTGCCGTCATACTCTTTTGCGAGTTCTTCGAGAATCGGAGCGAGCTGGCGGCACGGTGCACACCACGTTGCCCAGAAATCGACAAGCACGGGTCCATCGGCGCCGAGCACCAACTCATCAAAGTCTGCGTCAGTGACGGTAATAATTTCAGCCATAGTGAGGTTCTCCTTAAGATATTCGTCTAAAACGAGTAGGTGGGGGGCCTACTCCTGATGAGCGAGCCAACGTTCAGCATCAAGTGCGGCTTGGCAGCCAGAGCCCGATGCAGTGATTGCCTGACGGTAGGTGTTGTCGACCAAATCGCCGGCCGCAAACACGCCGTCGAGATTAGTTCGGGTGGAACGCCCCTCGGTGAGAACGTAGCCCTCGTCGTCCAACTCGACTTGGCCCTTGACCAGCTCGGATCGCGGATCGTGACCAATGGCGATAAACAGCCCTTCGACGTCGAGTTCGCGCAACTCACCGGTGACCGTGTCACGCAGTTCAACCGCTCTCAGTTGGCCATCGCCAATAACCCGCGACACTTCGCTATTCCAGGCAAAATTGATCTTTTCATTAGCCAGGGCTCGCTCGGCCATGATCTTACTGGCCCGCAATTCGTCACGACGGTGAATCAAGGTGACGCTCTTGCCAAACCGGGTGAGAAAAATGGCTTCTTCGACCGCAGAATCGCCGCCTCCCACAACCGCGATTGGCTTCTCACGGAAAAAGAAACCGTCGCAGGTGGCGCACCAACTGACGCCGTGACCGGACAGCGCCTCTTCGCCCTCGACATTGAGCTTTCGATAACCCGAACCCATCGCCAGAATGACGGCCTTTGCCTGGTAGGTGCGGCCATCGGCCACCGCAAGAGTCTTGATGGGGCCATCCAATTCGACCGACACGATGTCGTCAGCGATGAGTGTGGCACCGAACTTCTCAGCTTGAGCACGAAACTTGTCCATCAAGTCGGGGCCCATGATTCCTTCAGGGAATCCGGGGTAATTCTCGACGTCCGTGGTATTCATGAGCGCACCGCCAGCCGTCACCGAACCCTCAAATACGAGCGGATTCAACTGGGCGCGAGCTGCGTAAACCGCGGCGGTGTATCCGGCTGGTCCGGAACCGATGATGATCAGGTCATGAATGTCGCTCATGGAGTGTTTTCCTTGTCGAAACGAAGATCGATACCTTAGAAGTCTAGTTCGCCAATCCTAGGCGCTTTATCAGCGTCCACGGATGACAACATTGACAATTTCGCCACGGAAAGTATTCGGGGCAACCTCAGGGAGCGAACGCAGCCACACCACCACAAATCGCGAGAAC
Organism: uncultured Aeromicrobium sp.; assembly: GCA_937873005.1. GTDB lineage: Bacteria > Actinomycetota > Actinomycetes > Propionibacteriales > Nocardioidaceae > Aeromicrobium. The sequence goes on from CALMUY010000060.1 coordinate 18,271, forward strand.
TGAGGATCGCCCAATGCCATCGCGATGTCTTCGCCAGCTTCGTTCATTGAAACGTGCGATGTCGTCTGTTTGAGTTGAGTAGGAAGCTGATTTTCCGTGGCTGATGCGACGCGAATGGATACGTCGGTCGGCGAACCGCCCAGACGAATCCGAACTTCGTGGATCTCGTGCGCTGTGCCCAGATCGAGGATGAGGCCGACGCCGTTCTTCAATCCACCGAAATGGGGGGACCCGTAGTACGTATCGGTGACCCACCCCGTCTGAGGATCGCCATCAATCGCCAACCTGGCCGTCTCGGGCATTTCTGAGCCGTCGGAGCCTTGCGGATCAAAATCATGAGCCGAGGCAATAGAAAGTACTCGCACGGGCTCACTCGGCGGATCGACTTGTCGTTGCTTGGAGTTCTCGAACACGATCAGCGAAGACAACAAGCCCACCAAGATGAGCGAAAGTACAACTCCTAGCGTTACCAAAGCTCGATGGCCGCGTGTCGTCGACTTGATTCGCCGGCGTAACTCACTTGCCCACGTGGGTTCGCGTGCAGACATTGCCTTGGGGCGGCGTCGTGGTGGTGCCAAGCCTGGCGGAGGCCCGCTCGGGATAATAACCGGATCAAGACGAAGGAGTTCGCCTTCATCGTCACTCCCGATCGTTGCCGAGGGGATCGGCGTTTCTTGGAATCCAGAAATCGCGCGCAACTGGGCGGCAATCGACGCAGCATCCGTGAGTGCATCATGCGGATGGCGTTCGGGAGACAAAATCCGATCACAGACCGCATCAAGACGCCGACTGATCCCGGCGCGCACTTGCCGAGGACGCATCAATTCACCGTGTTCGGTAGGCGCAGGACGCAAACCATCAATATGCCCGCCCGGCCAACGACCTACGAGGCAGGCATAAAGCACGCGTCCAATGCCTTGAACGTCTGCCGCAACGTACTTGTCGACTTCAGTTGACGTGACATTCTGATCAGGCGGAGCGAGCGCCGTCTGCACACCCAGCCCCACGATGCGTACTGCGCCGCTTTGCTTCAACAGGACTTGGTGGGGTGTGAGTCGACGGTGATGAACGCCGAGGCTGTGCGCGTGCGCCATCGCCTCGGCCAACTCGGCAACCAGATCGGCTGCCCGCGCGTTCGGCAACGGTGCTTGCGCGAGGAGCAAGTGCAAGGGTGTGGCACGTGCCCATTCGCGGACAATGGCGTGGAATCCTTGCTCGTTCGACAGCAAGTCGAGAACAGGGAGGAACCGGTGGTCGGTGACTATGGTCGAAGCCTGAGCGGCAGCGAGGAAATTTTCGGCCCGAGGATCATCGGCTGGCAATAACTCAACACGTACGTTGCGGTGTAGTTGCTGGTCTGTGGCACGCCAATTCTTGACGCCGAGACCTTCGCTCACGAGATCTTGGAGCACATATCGACCCGCTAAAACATCGCCAAAGGCGAGCGAGCGGTCATCAACCATGTCACTCCAAGGTCGCAGTTGAACTAAATGCTACGCCGATGACGTGCGCCGACGGAGGAGGCCAAAGAGTTGTTGAGTTTCTTTGACACGAAGAAGCACGAGACTTCCGGCAATAATGCCTAGCCCCAGCAAACTCAAAACAAACAACTTTAAGAAAATTGCGATAAGCGACTCTGAGGGCCACGCCATCGCGGCCCAACCGGCCTGAGCAGAGACCATTCCTATGCCTCCAAGGACGCAAGCCAGAACGATCTTTGCGGCGAATATCCGAGAAGCGCGATCAACCAAGGGTGTGGTGCGACGCGAGATGATGAACAGGCCGATCGTGAGGCCAACGAGGTATGCCGGGCCAAGTGCAATGGCCATCGCGGTAGACACCCACAGCGGTTCGACCGACCGCGTCAACACGAAGGCACCCCCGACATTAATCACGGCGATCACAGTCTGAATGAGGAACGGAGTCCTCGTGTCCTTGAGAGAATAGAACCCGCGCAACACGACGTAATGCAGGCTGAATCCGATCGTCACGAGTGAGAAAGCAGTAATTGTTGTGCCAATGGCGACAGTGTTCTCGCTTGAGGCGGATAACCCGCCGATGAACTGTCCGAGTGGAGCGCCAAGGCAGGCAATCAGAGTTGCGAGAGGGATGATGAAGAGAGCAACAACCCGAAGTGTCATGGACAGTTGATGAGCGAACTGGTCGAATTTCTTGTCGGCCGCGAGCGAAGCGAGAGTGGGCAGCATTGCTGTCGCCACCGAGACCGTAATGATTCCGTGTGGAACCTGGCTGATGAGATTACCGAGCGCGTAAACCGTGCTGCCGGCCGCTGCGACCCCCTCCTCGCGGCCTCGAAGCGTTGCCGCCGAACCCATCCGCGCAATGGCGAAGTACGTGGCCTGATTTACCGCGATGAGACCAAGTGTCCATGCACCGAGGGTAAAAATGTGTCCGAGGCCGTTTCCGCGGAAATCAAACCGGAGTTTTAAGGGAACCCCGATACTGCGCAGATATGGAATCAAAACGAGAGCTTGAACGACAATTCCGAGGGTGGAACCACCACCGAGCACAAGTGCTTCGGCCGTGGAGAACCCATCGTTTGCCGGGGCTTGAGCAGGACCGAACATGAACGCATACAGGGACAAAACAGCCAGCGCGACAAGATTGTTGGCGATCGGTGCCCACATCATGGGTCCAAAACGTTCGCGAGAGTTCAATAATTGTCCGTATAGGACGAACACTCCGTAAAAGAAAACCTGCGGCATCGTGAGGGTCATCAGCAGGAGCGCCGAAGCGTGCTGCCGTTCGGAGCCTTCAGAAAAAAGCGTGCCAGCAAAAACTACGCGCATGATGAGTGGAATTGCCACCATCAAGGCGATCGTGCCAACAGTCAAAACTACAAGACCGAGGGTGATGAGCCGTTGAGTAAACGCGATCCCGCCGTCGTCGTGCTCCTTCATCGCTTTGACGAGTTGAGGCACGAAAACCACGTTGAAGACGCCACCGGCGACAAGAATGTAGAGCGAATTTGGCACCGAATTTGCCAA